>CAUUAT010000036.1:0-17718 GCA_963543195.1 uncultured Treponema sp. | reverse complement strand
TTATTACAAACCCAAAATAAATCCCGCGGTTAGTTGATTTATGCGGAAGCTTTAATACCCCGACGCAAAGCGTTGGGGTATCTTTATAGAGCCTTTATCTCTTCAATGGAAAGCCCTGTTCCTTCAGCTATTTTATCAATATCAAACCCAAACCGGTAAAACACTAAAAAGAAATAAAATGCTTTGTACTTTTGATGACTCCTTCAGGTTCGACGTCTTATTTAGCGAAAGCGTTCATTCGTAAGACCTGGGAAAACCGCACGCATTTTCCGGATTGTCAGCTTTATCCGGTCATCCGCCTAGACTAATTTTTTGTTTTTGTGTAGATTTGCCTTCCTATGGGCAAACTTAAATTATATCTCGACTATTTAAAGCATCAATTTAAAAAAAGAAAAGATGCAAAAAAAAATAAAACAATAGATACCGAAGAAATCAAAGAAGAAATTTGGGAAGCCGATTTTTCAAAAAAAGAAAGCGCCCGATTTTCGGAAGAAAACGGAGACGGTTATACGGCATCGTTTGAGACGGAAGGCGGCAATTCTTTTTTTTCGCTAGAACTAAAACGCAAACACTTGTATGCGTGGACTGTAAACAATGTGTTCAGGTATAAGAATTTTGTAGTTGATGCGGAAATTGAACTGCCCGAATTCAAGACGGAAACGGAACAGGCAAATGAAAACGCAGGAGTCTGTGCAGCAGGTTTGTTGTTCCGGCATATAAGCGATAAGGCTTTTTATGCGCTTTTAATTTCCGATAAGGGATGGGTAAGAATTGATGCCGTTATCAACAGTACCCCGATGCCCGTAATAGGCTGGACAAAACCGTTGTGCGGTTTTACCGGTGCAGCAGTTAAAGTAAAAATAGTGTGTGCCGGAACGAGCATTACGGTTCTTATAAATGATGTTTGGCTCGGTAAATTTGAATCGGATATAATTCAGGCAGCGGGTAAAATCGCTTTTGCCGGGCAAAATTGGGAAAGCTATCCATCCGTCCGCTTTAAATTGAAAAGTTTTAAAATTGTTTCCCAAATTCTTTTAGTTGAAACCGCCGATTCTGCCGCAAATGCACTTGAATCGATTTCCGCCGAAAATCATATCAATTTAGCGGCGACGTATTATGGTATGGGGCAATACGTTGCAGCGATATACGAGATCAAACAAGCACGGAAACTGTGCACTTCTACGTTTCGAGACTGTATCCTATTGGGACGAATTTATTTTGCACAGCATTTATATGAGGAAGCCGAAAAAGAATTCTTTTATGCACTGGAGATGGAACCGGATAATTTTGAAATTATACAGGAATTGGCAAGCGTTTACTACGCTGCGGATAAAACGAAAGAATTAAAAACATTGTTAAAAAAGATTCCGCAAAAGGAAATAAAAAACTCAAGATTGCTTTGTACATTAAAAGCTCATTTATTGAGCACCGAAACGGAACACGAAAAGGCGGCTAAAATGTACGCACAGGCTTTTAAAATCGAACCTGAATGCGGATTGCTGAAATATAACGAAGCAAAAGAGCTGTCGCTGGCCGGTAAAAAAGAAGAAGCGACTGAAGCCTACATAAAAGCCGGCAGTCTTTTTCTGGCAGCCGAAGAATATAACGATATGGCAGACGTAATCAATGCTCTTGACCGGCTTGCCTCCGATGATGAACGGACATGGGCTATTGCCGGCAAGTTCTATTATGCCGTTGATAACAAGCGGGAAGCATTAAGAAATTTAAAAAAACTGTGCGATAGGCAAACAAAAGATTCTACCGTGTGGTATTTGTACGGGCTTCTCCTTCAAAACGAAGAGGAAGACACCCGCAAAGCGGTAGCGGCATTTAAAAAAGCCTTTCAGCTTGATCCCGGTTACCCCCTTTACGCATTCCGGCTCGCAGAAGCTCTTTATCTAAACGGTGAAGATTGCACTTCCGCGCTGGCGAAAGCCGAACGGCTGGACAACGGCAACGGTTGGGTTCACAATTTAAAAGGTCTTTGCGCAATGGACAAAGACGAGCTTCTTCAAGCACAAGCGGCGTTTGAAAAAGCCCGCGAACTTCTTCCCGATGAAATCGTTATTTTGGAAAATTATGTCGAAGTCATGCGGCTGCAAGGAAAATTAAAAAACTGCGCTCCGCTTTTCGATATAGAAGCGGGAACGGCTGACCTTGCTGCAGAAAGAAATAGAGGTATGGCATTTCATATTTTTGCGAACGCTTTATTTTTTGACGGTGAATATGATGAAGCCGATATATGGTATCAAAAAGCGCTTAAACTAAGGCCTGCCGATGCCGAGCTTTTAACCGATAAAGCGGAAAACTCTTTGCAAATAGGACTTTTAAACGATGCGGATGATCTTTTAGTAAAAGCTTTGGATATAGAACCCTCCGAACGAATCTATAGACTGATTGCCGTTGTTGCAGGAAAAAAAGGAGATTATGCACGGGCGGAAATCACGCTGCGTTCGGCACTTACAGAATTCGGAAAAAGTGAAGATCTTGCAGCGGATTTGGAAAACTTGTATAAACGAACGAAGCGAAAATAAAAAGACGCCGGAAACCGGACATATCGTTATTCTACAGGGGGCGTAAGGACCTTGCGAGCTTGCGTTGCCCATTCCGACTCTTTGCTTCTCGCTCTTTAAAGTTTATACATAATGTGTTAAACTCACTTCCTATGAGTAGTATGATTGAGCAAAAAACAAATATAACCGACATAATTTCTACCGACATTGTCGTTTTAAACGACACGGAAAAACGGCTTATTGAGAATTTCTTTGGACAATTAAACGAAAAAAATGAGACTTCCGCTTTGGAAATCGGGAAAAAACTGATGGATTTAGAGAGAATGTCCGCTGCAATTTCCCGTTTTCCCTCAATACATGAAACCAGTGTACTTGCCGGAGAACGGCGTTCTCAGCAAACGCTTATCGATAATCTTTGCAAAACACCGCCGGATTCGCGGATGCTTTCTATGCCGACAAAGGCGGTTTTGGGACGCGGTTTTTTGGTTGCCAAATTTCATATTTTTTCGGCACTTGCAAAAATTGCCGTTAAATCCACTTTTCCCGAAACCGAAATTGAAAAACTGAGACTTGCAACACTGGATATTATGTTTACCATAATGTTTGAAGACGTATATATTTCAATTTTGGACAGTAATATTTTAAGTTCCGATAAACGTGCGAAAGTTGCGGAAGCGCTGACTTATTTATGGGAGCACCGGCTTGACCGGAATATCCCTACCTTTGCGCCCGTTTTGACAAAAGTATGGACAGCCCGCGATAAAATTGCGCCCGTATTCGGTACAATGATGGGAACAAGCGAACTGTTTTTACTTTCATCGGAACTGGGTGATTCGTGGCAGCGGTTTATGATGGAAAAACTTGCCGATAAAACGATAGGCCAAGCAATGGAAGAATTCCTTTTCGGTATTTCATATGAAGATATTATTTTTGTACGCAAGGAACTTATTCGGCAGGGTGTTTCGTCGGTGGGCAGAGACGGAGTTGCCGCAATGCTCGGTAGAGAATTGGAGAGTGAAAACACCGAGCCTCGTTCATTTTATTCGTCATATGTGCAACGTCTCAACAATGCGGATGCCCGAAAACGTTTGAATGCCGAAGGTCCTAAAAACACACTTGAAGATTATTATATTGCGTTTTTGTTTGAAAAGGGGCTTAAGTTAAAAGAACCCAAACCGAGGAAAAGAACGAATTTAAATAATGATTTTCAGCCGTTTTTTTAAAAAAAAGGAAAATTATTTTACCGATAAAAGAGGGTATCGCATATGTATAAAGAAATTATTGACGGATACGGTATAAATAACGAAAATAAAGAGCAAGCCTTTACGCAAATGTCCGCATTTCTTTATGAACAGCTTGACCGCCAAACCGATACCGAATTAATAGACAGGAAAAACCGTATCGGGCATTTTACGGCATCGGCTTTTGTAGTGTCGCTGACAAGCCGCGCAGTACTGATGGTTCGGCATAATGTATTAAACCGGTTTTTACAGCCCGGCGGGCATATTGAAGCACAGGACAAAACACCGCTTGACGCAGCTAAACGGGAATTGCGTGAAGAAACGGGAGTCAACGCCGATACTTTAACGTATTATGCCGCTGTGCAGTCTAATCCTCTTATACCGTTTAACATATCTATCCATCAAATCCCTGAAAATAAAGTGAAAAATGAAAAAATGCACTATCATTATGACCTGCAATATTTATTTTCAAGCGAAAGCGATTTAAACGTAATGATAGACACAACGGAGTCCGGCGCATTTAAATGGATCGGTTGGCGTGAATTTAAAAAAATTCCGGAATATAAAAACGCGGCAAAAAAAATAGAACGGATGCTGTTAAAATAGATACGGCAAGGTTCCTTCCGAAAACGTTTACTATTACGTTAATCGTTCTTTTTATTTTTTATAATCCGTTTAATACGGGGTTTGCCGGACGGTTTTCCCGGAAAAGAGCTTTCAGTCAGCTCTTTTCGCAGCTCCGCCGCCTTTTTTGCTTTTGCCTTAAGCTTCTCTTTCCGTCTCTTTTCGATGAAATCTATGGAACCGTCCAGCCCCTGCAGAAAGGTTTGCATTTCGTCTTCAAAAATGACGATGGCATGGCGATCAAAACCGGTACCTTCGGACGCTTTGCTCTCAACAATTTGTAAAAATACGTCACCTTTCGTGTTCTCTTTCACGTTAAAAAAATATGTCCTGTTTTCAGCAGGGACTTGCGTTGTAAAAAGCTCTCCTCGTATTCCCATTATCTTATCTCCTCGTCGTTTTGTTTATCGGCGGCGCTTATCATGTGCCGCTGCCATTCAACTAAAAATTGTTCGGCACGGGTGGAGGCACCTCGTATGTCCGCCATTATTCTAAAAACGGGTTCCGTTCCTGAGCCGCGCATCCACATAAAACCGATGGCTTTATCATCGCAATCATAAAATTGAATCTTTAAACCTCCTTTTCCCGAAACACCGAAATCGGTTATGTCTTCTTTTTGTACCGTTCCGTTGTTACAAAAACTGCGGTATTTTACGATACCGAATTGAGCGGCAAGCAGCGTTTTTTTTTCTTCCCATTCTTTTTCAAACACAGTTTGGTATCTTCGTTTTAAAATTGAGTGATTCGCCGTTTCGATTTTAAGAAGTGCTCTTTTTTCACCGACCGGTGTTGTCATATAAACGGGGAGCGTTTTCAAAATGTCGGTCAGTGAAAAATTCTCGTTATATTTTTTTTGATTGCATGATTTTTCACACCATAAATGAAAAAGACCTTTTTTGCCGCCCTCCGTTTTAATTAAAAGCAATTTTAAGATAGCGAAAATCGTATTTATCGGATCTCGCACAGAAGCGGGAAAGGTGATGTTACCTCCGTTGGAACCTTCGCCTAAAATACGAACGGTAAAACCTTTTTTACGGAGCTCCGCCGCGAGGCCGACGACATTGGCTTCTCCGACTTCCGCACGGAATACGCGCGCCCCAAAGCAGGCAGCAGCTTCGTCGATGCGTAAAGAGGTCGGACCGTTTACCGCAACGGCTATTTTTCCGTTTGCCGCTCCGGTATAATGCAAATACGCCAGTTCCGCAATAACGGAAAGCGTGAATACTTCCTGCGATTCAAGAATGCACGCTTTTTTTAATTCCTCGTTCCAATAAATAATATTTCCACGGTCGCCGTCACAGTCGGGCATATAGCCTAAAAAACAATTTTTATCGGAGTTGCCGGTGGAACATGAATGCAGAGCGTCTATTTTATCCGCACAGAATTTCAAATTCTTTCCTTCCGGTAAAATTGCATGCCGAATATCGCCCGCTTTTTCCGCAATTCCGACTAACGGGATTCCCGCAGCTTTAAAAAATTCTCTGTCAATCGACACCGCCCGCGCACTGCCGTTAAAATCGGCAACGATGCAAACCCGCTTACCGCCGCTCTCCGCTTTGTTTGCTGCCTTTGCACACATATTGAAAAATGAATCTTGCTCGCTTTTTATTTTCGAGTTGACTATGACTTCCTTTGAAAAATCGGCATACATTTTCAACGCTTCTTTTTTCGCCGCTGCAGCATCGTTTTTTATTTGCCGAATCTTTTTATAATCGGCAAGAGAAAAAGCCGCATCCGCTTTTTTTCCGGCATCTGCTGTACGGCATTTTTCGGTAAACAGAGCAATTAGACGACTGCTTTGCTCTCCGTTTATAACACCGCCGGTATTAAGACCGAATTTAATTCCGTTATGTCCGATAGGATTATGACTTGCGGAAATATAGATAAACGCCGCTCCGAGCGCTTTTGAGTATGCCATAATTTCGGGAGCTGCAGCGCAGCCTATCGATTTTAACGTATATCCGGAAGTATATAACGATTGAAGGAGAACATCTTCAATTGCGGGTCCTGTGGGACGGGTATCGCGTCCTATGATAATTGTATCAATATCTTTATTTTCGGCTTTTAAAAATTCCAAAAACGAAACCGCTGCATAATAAACAATTATACAATCTTCTTTTAAAATTTCCGCCGTACCGTCTTCTTCGTTTCCCGACCGTGCAAAAACTTTTCGCCAGCCTGAAGCGGATAATATCATCTTTGATAATATTTTTTCCATTTCCGCCGCGTTATTATTTTTTGTACTGTTCATATTTAATCCGTCCCGCGCACTTATTACAACAAAACCGTATTGTGGGAACCTCTAAAACCTCAGTTTTTTAGAGGTGAACCCTGCCCTCCGGTTTTCCTTAAAGTTATTTGCGATGTTTTTCATAAATCATTTATATATAAAAACAGTCCTATAGGACTTATGAAAAAACTCGTTATCAGTTTTACTGATTGATCAGTTTTGCCGATGAGGCATCTGAAAAAATATGACAAGATTTTTTACAGATGCCTTATAATACCGCCCCGTATTTTGCCCTGAGGGGGATTTGAACCCCCATGCCGCGAAGCACTAGTACCTGAAACTAGCGTGTCTACCAATTCCACCATCGGGGCATACTTGATGAACCGGAGTATAACAAAAAAAAAGAGAAATGTCAATTAAACGTAAAAAGCGGTCGCAGAAATCAATTTTATATTTTCACAAGAGGCAAAAACCTCTATTCTATTCCGATAGATGATGATTTTAGGGTTAAAATCATTTTTTATACTTGAGACCGTATCGGCATTGTTTTCTCATTGACTTTTTCCACAATAATAGTGATATTTAAATACATGAAAAAAACAAAAGAAATCATCCCTATCGAGCAACTAATGCCGCAAAAACTCAATTTGCTTCCTTTAGCCGGACGCCCGATTTTTCCCGGAATATTTACGCCTTTTTTAATAAACACACCTGAAGATATAAAATCTTTGGAAGACGCTTATAACGGAGACGGGTTTATAGGACTTTGCCTTTTAAAAAACGAAACGGAAAAACCGGCAATCGGTGATCTGCATAAAATAGGCTGTGTTGCTAAAATCGTACGTAAAATAAATTTACCTGACGGGGGTTTAAATGTTTTTATTGCAACGCAAAAACGGTTTAAAATACGTAAAACCGTAAGCGAATCCGGTCCCATTGCCGCTGTCGTGCAATATCTTGAAGAAGAAGTTGATGAAGGTCAGGAATTTGAAGCGCTTACGCGTGCTTTGGTCAGCGAAGTAAAAGTTCTCTCCGAAAATAATCCTCTTTTTTCCGAAGAAATGCGGCTTAATATGGCAAATATAAACCAACCCGGAAGAATTGCGGATTTTACGGCAAGCATTTTAAATATTTCAAAAGAAGATCAACAAAAAATACTTGAAATTCTCAATGTAAAAAAGCGGATGGAAGAAGTTTTTATCCACATAAAAAAAGAACAGGATTTAATTCAGATTCAACGTAAAATTCAGCAGGATTTGGATAAACGGGTAGAAAAAAACCAGCGAGAATATTTTTTAAATGAAGAATTAAAATCAATAAAAAACGAATTGGGTATTACGACCGACCCTAAAATAAAAGAAGAAGAAAATTTTGAAAAGTTAATTAAAGAATTCAATTTTACCGGCGAAGTAAAAGAAACCGTAGATTCCGAATTTGAAAAATTTAAGATGCTTGAACCTCATTCTTCGGAATATACGGTTACACGGAATTATCTTGAAACGATTTTAACGCTGCCTTGGAAAAAGGCAAAAGCTGAAGACTATAATTTGGAAAAAGCGGAGAAAATCTTAAATAAAGAGCATTACGGCTTGGATGACGTAAAAGAGCGCATTTTGGAATATTTGGCAGTACGGAAATTAAAACAAGATACAAAAGGCTCGATTATTCTTTTGATAGGTCCGCCGGGTGTGGGAAAGACAAGTATCGGTATGTCGGTTGCACATGCAATGAATAAGCCGTTTTTCCGTTTTTCCGTCGGCGGTATGCGGGACGAGGCCGAAATAAAAGGGCACCGCCGCACATATATCGGTGCAATGCCGGGTAAAATTATACAGGGACTAAAAATTGTAAAAACGAATTCTCCGGTATTTATGATTGATGAAGTCGATAAAATGGGACAAAGTTATCAAGGAGATCCTTCAAGCGCACTCCTTGAAGTTTTGGACCCCGAACAAAACAATAGTTTTCGTGATCATTATTTGGATTTGCCGTTTGATTTATCCAATATCGTTTTTATTTTAACGGCAAATACTCCCGACTCCATCCCTCGTCCGCTTTTGGACAGGGCGGAAATTATCAAACTTTCCGGTTATATAGATTCCGAAAAGGTCCAGATTGCAAAAAAACATCTTATTCCTAAAAGTTTAAAAAATCACGGATTGAAAAAAGAATATGTTTCTTTTACCCAAGATGTCCTTTTATACATTGCAAACGCCTATGCACGGGAAGCGGGTGTACGCAATTTTGAAAAAAGTATCGACAAAATTCACCGTAAAATTGCGGCGAAAATAGTCGGTAAAAAGATGGCGGAAAATGAAAAACTGACGGTTACAAAAGAGACGGTGGAAGAAATGCTTGGGAAGCCTATTTTCCGAGACGATGACATAAAAAAAGCGGACAAAGCGGGAACGGCTATAGGGCTTGCATGGACGTCAATGGGCGGCGATACGCTCTTAATTGAAACGGCAAGTATGCCCGGTCGCCCAACATTTAAGATGACGGGACAGGTGGGCGATGTTATGAAAGAGTCGGCCGGTATCGCACTTTCGTGGACGCGAATGTTTTCGGCACAAAATAGAATCAAGTCTCCCGAATGGTTTGAAAAGCACATTATTCATTTGCACTTGCCTGAAGGTGCAACGCCTAAAGACGGACCGTCAGCCGGCATCACAATGGCGACTGCACTTTTATCCCTCTTTTCGGGTAAAACGATAAAACCCAATTTAGCGATGACAGGCGAACTTTCGCTTACGGGGCAGGTTTTAGCAATAGGCGGACTAAAAGAAAAAACTATTGCCGCACGGCGCAACGGAATTAAAGATATTATAATCCCGAAGGCGAACGTCCGCGATTTGGATGAAATTCCCGATTACATAAAAAAAGGAATTAAATTCCATCCCGTCGATAAAATTGAAGACGTATTGAATATTGCATTTGAAGGAGCCTTTTCAAAAGCCGTTCCCCATCCGGAAAAGAAAACTGCAAATAAGCCGTAATCTTAAAAATAGGCTCACTTACACCATATGATACATTACCGCCTTACGGAGCAAGCCGTCAGACTTGATGTTTTTTAAAAGGAACTCGTTATGTTGTATTGCAATCTTTCCGATAATGTAACGGCACAACAAAACATTCAAAATGGAGATTTAAATTGAAAAAAACAAAGAACTCGGTTAAGCTTTCTGCATTGCTCTCGATAAAAATCTCAGCATATATTCTTGAATCGTGTAAAACGATACCGATATTAAAGGGAATTGAAAAACCGTTCGGTATTATCGGTGAAAACGCCGACATATACGTTTATATACCGATTGAACAAAATCGTAATATCGTCGAACAGGCGCTACCTCTTGCAGCCGGTAAAGATATGAAGCAAGTACTTGGAAGAACGTCTGCAGTCTACTCAGGCGTTTTCTTTAATTCGGGTTTATCTGAAGTCCGTGTTTGTGCAGTCGGCAAATACCCGTACGGCATGACGGATTTATTCTTTAAAAAGAAAAACGGCTGGGAACCGAGAAAAACGAAAGACGGCTATAAATATTATGAATCGCCATATGTCGATATTTCAATTCCGTCTCCGCTTCTTGCCTGTGTAGGGCTCGGTCCGGAAACCCGGAAACATATGGACGAGCTTTTAGAAAGAATGAAAAATCCTACAGAACCGAAATTCCCCGAACAATTCCGTTCGCTTATAAGCTCCGGGTCGCAGGATATCGGAATCTTCGTAACAAATTCGGAATTTTTTTTATCGGGACTTTTGGGCGTTAGACTCGGACTTCCCTTAGGTAAAATAGAAATGTATCTGCAAAAGGATTTGACCGCCGCACCGCAAAGTAAGTATATTTATAATTTGTACGTCGAAGCGGAAAATCCGCTTGCGGCAAAAGTCGCAAAAACGGTTTTACAGAAAATGCTTAGCACCGAAGTCCGGGTTAAAGAAAATATACTGATTATCGAAAACGGAAATATCCCCGAATCGAAGATAATTACAATTGTCAAATCGGTATACCCGCACTAAAGCAGCGTTTAAAAAAAACCGTACGCTAAAAATTAAAATAGATGGAGAATAAAAATGCCGACTTATGAGTATGTTTGCGATAATTGCGGTCACGATTTTGAAGTGTTTCAGCGAATGAGCGATGAGCCTATTTCCGTATGTCCGAAATGCGGAAAAAATGTACACAAAGTTCTTTCGGGAGGTTTGGGAATTAATTTCAGAGGATCCGGCTTTTATATAAACGACAGTCATTCAAAACATTCGGGAACGGAAAAAACCGGAGAAAAATCTTCTTCGGCAAAAGGATGTGCCGGATGCACTGCCTCTTCGTGTTCAAGGTGCTAAACCCTCCCCGTGTATGAAACAAAAAGCAAAGCCCGCAATTCCTAAATTTTTTTGCGAAAACTGCGGCAATGAAGTTAAACGGAATACAAAAGTTTGTCCGCATTGCGGCAGATTTTTTGCTTCGGTCAAGTGTCCTGAATGCAACCATATAGGTTCAACGGAAGAATTTATAAACGGCTGTCCCGAATGCGGATACGCTTTCACAATTGAATCGGATAAACCTCATAAAAATAGCCGGAACGGGCGGAAAAAACCCGTTCCTTCTTATACGCCCGCTTCCGATAATGAGCCTTTACCGTGGTGGATTTACAGTCTCGTAGCAGCCCTCGCCGTATTATTGGGTGTTTGTTTTTTTAAGTTACGGTAACGGCGGCAAAAATAAAAACGGAAGCAGAAAATATGTAATTTTGCTATCCGAGCATCCCCATTATTCCGAAAATAATCAACGACTGCGCTAAAATATAGGTGAGCATTACAAAAAATCTGCCTTTTACGATAGTACCCATAAAAGTGCGGTATCCGACCATTGCATCCGAAATAAGAAAAAAAATGCTTCCTGTGGCAGCGCTAATCGTTGCCGGCGAAGGAGTTGCAAATGCTGCAACGACGAAAAACCAGCTCATCACCGAAAGTATAAAGGCATAAATCATCGCGCTGCAAATCATATTTTTTAACGGCTTTCGCATTTTTAAAAAGACGTACAGTAAGCACACGACATAGACCGCCGCAACAATTAAGCCTGCAGCAAGCGGAAATTGAAAACGCATTGCCCTGAGTACAGAAAAAGAAATATAACACAAATGAGCAATCAAAAAGAATAACATTCCGAGCGCAAAACCCGCTTTCCCCAAAGCGAAAACAAGGACAACGTCGCCGAGAAAACTAAAAACCAGCGCGGCAATTATTAAAAAAACGGAAAGCGAAATGGAATTTATATTTGAGACGGTAAAAATCGTAAAAACCGAAAGCAGGAGCGGCATCAGCGCAAATTTCGTAAGGTCGGCAAGCCCCTCTTTTCCTTGATAACATCTGACAAGGTGAATAATTGCAACAATTTTAAATATTACAATAGCAGCAACTGTCCAAACGGTGAATATATTGTCCATAAAAATCTCCTTAAAATGCATTGAGTGACGATAATATAACGAACTATATAAAAAATCAAGATATTTTTAAATTTAAGTTGACGATTAGCCTTTTCTGTGTTATTCTATGCCTAAATAAAAAACGGTTTACTTCCCGTATAAGTAAAGCCGCTAAGGTAAATGGAAGAATTAAGATGCAAATTTTTGATACTCATGCACACATTTGTTTAATATATCCTGATCCGCTGGAACAGTTGCGTGTCGTACAGGAAGCGCGGCAAAATTCCGTAACGAGAATTGTAAGTATCTGCAATAGTCTACACGATTTTATGCACGTGTACGAAACGCTTAGATTTTCTCCTTCGGTATACCATGCAATAGGAGTGTCGCCTTCGGAAGTTACCTTACCCGGCAAAGATTGGGAAAAGACGATAGAAGAGGGCTTAAAGCTGCCGAACGTAGTAGCCGTAGGCGAAACAGGACTCGATTACTGTAAAAAATACGGTGACAAGCGCTCTCAAATCGAGCTTTTTATAAAGCAGCTTGATATTGCGTCAAAGGCGAATGTTCCCGTTATTATTCATAATCGAGAGGCGGGTAAAGATGTTCTCGATATTTTAAAGGAAAGACTTCCGAAAGCCGGCGGAGTATTGCATTGCTATTCGGAAGATGAAGTATATGCGAAAAAAGCACTTCGGTTGCCTTTATATTTTTCTTTTGCAGGAAATTTAACATACCGTAATGCGCGTAATTTACACGACACGGTTTTATCACTCCCTTTGGATAGAATTGTTGTAGAATCCGAAAGCCCTTTTATGCCGCCGTCGGTTTTTCGCGGTCAACGGAATATGCCGTGCAATACTGTTGAAACCGTTAAATTTATGGCCGAAATGTTGGAAATGGACATAGAGGAATTGGCTGCCCTGCTTTGGAAAAACAGCTGCAAACTGTTCCGCTTGCCTGAATAAATTCGGGGAAATTGGTGAATAATGATCTTTATAAGCCCGTCCGAATAGGAGGGCTTTTTTTATCGGGAAATATTTTTTTGGCACCTGTTGCAGGGTATTCGGACAGGTCGTTCCGCTCAATCTGCAAAGCCTGCGGTGCCGATTTTACATACACCGAAATGGTTTCTTCCGAAGCGCTCGTGAGGAATTCGAAAAAAACGGATGCGCTCATTGCCCGCGCCGAAAATGAAAAAGCATATTCCGTGCAAATTTTCGGAGCAAATCCTGCGTTTATGGCGAAAGCGGCAGTTATTATTGCAGAAAAATATTCGCCTGAGTGTATCGACATAAATTCCGGTTGCCCAATGACTAAAATTACCAAAACAGGAGCCGGTTCCGCGCTGATGAACGATATTCCTCTTTTATACAAAATCGTAAAAGCCGTCAATGACGCTCTTGAACCGTATAAAATTCCCGTAACGCTTAAAATACGGGCAGGCTTTACAAACGAAAATTTGAATTGGAAAGAAGCCGCCACCGCTGCAATTGATGCCGGTATAAAACTTATTACAATACATCCGCGGACACGTACGCAAGTTTATTCCGGTAAAGCCGATTGGGATATTATTGCGGAACTTGTACGGTTCACCGCCCGCTATCGGCTTCCCGTATTCGGTTCAGGTGATTTATTTTTTCCTGAGGATGCGAAAAATATGCTTAAAACTACCGGCTGTGCAGGCGTTATGTTTGCCCGCGGCGCAATGGGAAACCCGTTTGTTTTTACGCAGACAAAAAAATTATTAACGGAAGGCTCTTATTCCGACATTTCGATTAAAGAAAGATTGGAAATAGGATTTAAAGAACTTTTGTTATTATGCATCGAAAAAGGAGAAGCGCAAGGTTGCCGCGAAATGCGAAAGCGATTTGCCGCTTACACAAAAGGTATGCCGAACGGTTCTCTTTTGCGTGAAAAACTTGTTACGGCAAGCAGTATACGCGAATATCAAATTCGCTTGCAAGATTTTTCTCTCAGTTTAAACGATCCGAAATAAAAAAATACCGGTCAAAGCAGTACTTATTCAACCGGTACTTTTTAGGAAATATTGAAAAACTTCAGTTTTTGAAATTTTTCTTTATTTTCATTTGCGATATAATTTTGTAACTCACTATTTAATAATAAGTTACAAAATTACTCATCAGGCGCCTTTTATTATTTTGCAAACCTTTCGCCGAAAGCCTTGCATTTTTCTTTGGCGGCATCATCCGGTGCATCATACACAATTAAGCCATCCTCAAAAACATCGGCTCCATCGTCTTTTGCGCGTTTTTGCCATGTCTGCATCCATTCGCCTTCAGCCCATTCGTAAGAACCGAAAAGAGCTATTTTCTTTCCGTTCAATTTTCCTTCAATCGAAGCAAAAAACGGTTCAAACTCATCCGGTTCAAGTTCTTCGGACCCCATTGCGGGACAGCCGAAAGCAATTTTATCATAATCATCAATGCTCTTTGAGCCGAATTCCGAAACGGTAAATAAGGAAGCATCCGCTCCCCCCGCTTTCAATCCTTCCATAACGGATTCTGCCATAGCTTGGGTATTCCCCGTTCCGCTCCAATAAATAACAGCAATTTTTGCCATAAAACCCTCCTATAGGTAATTTTGAAGATTAAGCACTCAGTAAATCGTAGAGACTTAAGCCTTTTTCTATCTGCAAAGCGAAATGCTTTTTGCATTCATTGTATTTGCTGAAAATCTCCGCGGCTTTTTCGGCATCGGCATATACTTTCCAATAGCCTGAAAAAATACAGCCTGCTCCGCCGTTTTTATAATATTCTAAAACATCATAAGCAGGGTATCCTAGAAAAAGTCCTATTTCATGCGGAAAATGTTCGCGTTTTTTGCAGCCGTCTAAATGCTGTGAACGAGCCATTTTAGACGCGAGAATATTCAGCATTTTTTCCAAAGAAAACGATTTCGAATAGCCGAAAAATTCAAGTGCACGCCGAACGTCTTGTTGAAGAAAAAAATGCTGTAAAGAGCATGCATTATATAAAAAAATCTGAACTCGTTTTTCACATTCGCATAAAATTTTTATATAAAACCCTTTGTCATTTAAAAAAGCTTCATTCAACACGGAAATTTGTCCGTAAATCTGTTTTGAGACGGAAACCAAATTTGCCGGTTTTACACCAGCAAAACAAGGCGCGCAGCAATACGCCAAATTTTCTTCAATGTTGTTAGAAGGAGCGAACATAGCGCTTATTTAACCATATTTTATAAATTATGTCAACCATAACCGATAACATGACAGGGAAATCAATTTTTGTGCAAAACCCTGCATCTATCCTCATCAAAGAGCACATCCAAAAATCGGGTCATCGTTTCTACCGACCATTCGGTTCTTGCGTGATGAAGCAGTTCCTCTGCGCTCAACATTATAATGTAGCTGTGTCTTGCATTATACTGCAGGAGTGTGCCGCATTACCTTTATGTTCACTCCGTCATTATGCTTACGTTCACTGCGTAATTACCTTGACGGTAGCGCCGACATTATGTAGTCGGTCGCCCCATTCCGGCACAAACACCGCCAAAGCCGACTGTCCGCTGCGTTTCGGAAGGCATCTTGCAGTTCCGCAGGGAAAAGTAAAGTTCGTATGCTCAACCTCGCCGGCAAAGATGTGAACTCACGGCCTGCAAGCCAAGCGGAAGCCGAGATAGCTGTACGTCTTGTCAGGACTGTAGCGGTTCCGTTCACCTACAGTGCAGTGCTGTGCTGAAGAGTTCCAACCGCCGCCGCGAAAAACGCGGTAAGCGTCTGTGCCTGATGCGGGCGACGTGGCTCCTTCAGGGTCGGTAACAATTCCGTCCTGCTCATAAGCGGAGTCGTTTAATGCAGGGTTCTTATTATACCGGTCAAAACACCACTCCCAGATATTCCCGCTCATATCATACAGGCCCGGAGCATTCGCAGCTTTGCTTCCGACTGCTGCAGTCTTAGTTACCTTAGGTGTTTGTTTCTTCCAGTCGGTCCCGTTCCACCATTCGTAGTAAACGGCTGCCCCCGTAAGTTCGTCCCTCAAACTTTCCCACGTTTCTCCTTCGGGTAAACTCAGTCCTGCAAACCCTATGGGCTTTCGGGCTCCGCTTGCACTGTTTAGTTTGGTCAGCCATACATCGCCGCACTTATCGGCATTTGTGCCGTCATTTCCCTGCCAGCTGGCGGCATATTCCCATTCCGCTTCGGTGGGGAGGCGAAGGCCTTTTTTACTCATATCCGCATAGGCGGCATCGCAAAAAGCCGTATCCTTTGCATTTTTTAATACGGTACTGTCGGTTTTGCTTTTGCGGTATACACATTCCGTATCGGCTTCACCTTCAGCCTTCATTTGAGTATACGCATTACACCACACTATGCAGTCCCGCCAGTTTATCATAGTTACCGGCTCTTTTTTTCTTGCCGCTGTGGGGGCGGCTTCCTCGGTTCCATGACTGCCTTCCCTACCCTTGTTTGCAAAGGTGAAACCTTTAGTTTCTGCCCAAGTCAGTACTTCATACCAAAGTTCGTAGGTTACCTCCGTCTTGCCGTGAAAACGGATCACCGAGCTTGTAGGGGCTCAAGGTTACCTTTCGTCCTGCGATAAATACGCCTTTCCAGTAATCTTTCGATTTGGGTAAGGGGTACGAAAACGCGGTGCCTATAATACCGTTTACGGGAGGAATGATTTTTATAAAGCCGTCGTCCGTGTCTTCAAAGGAGCCTGCATCGAGAGGTAGAGGCGCAGGAGTATCCGAAACCGCAGGACTTTCACTCCCCTTTTCCTCTTCGACCAGCATCTTTTTTAAAAACGGGTTTTTACAAGATAAAACCGATACTAAAAGTACCGCCAAAAATAAAACTAAAATTCGGCCTTTCCGCTTTTTCATATCTACTCCCATAAAAACTTTTTGCAGCAAATATCAATTTGCGAAAAAAGTTTTTTCACGCAGTTTGTTTACAAACTGCATACAATAATGCGACGTTTGCCGAAAGGCAAACTCGTCAGATAAACAGTGAGGCTGAATTTCTGCCGAACTGTTTATCACAAATCCTTTTTCAAAATCATTCAAACCTTACACCTCCGCTTACTCCGGCTGCCCAGATTACGGGATAGCCGCCTCTGATATAGGGCTCGATAAAAAAGTTTTTTACCGTAAAGCGGTAGCCGAATGCCGCTTCGCCCAAACCGAATACAAAGGGTTTTGAAGCCTTCCCGTTCCAGCCGAGGGAAACTCCTCCTTCCGCCTGCACAAAAAAGCCCGAGTCCGGTTTTTTAAGTTTTGCAAAATCATAGAAGTTCCAGCGGAATAAAAGAGCCGTATCAAAAAGCCTGTATCTTTTAAACTCCGTCGAATATAAGAGCTTTGCCCCGGCTGAAAACCTGCCGGTCTTTACCCAATCAGGCAATACAATGAGCCCGTAAAACCCTGTGCCAAAGGCATAGCCTTTCGGTACGTTCATATTCCCTTCCGCAGAAAGCCCCAGCGACCAATGAAGGCCGTCTTTTTGTCCCTTAGCTTCTTCATTCACCTCTTGGGCAAACAGAACGGAAGCTGCCATCATCCCCAAAAACACCGGCACACAGAGTGCGGCTTTTACATAATTTTTCATACATCAATTCTCCATTACCAATTCCGCACAGGACGTGCGGTGGTTGCACGCATACGATGTTTTAGGCGTAAGCCTAAAACTCGATGTCAA
>CAUUAT010000035.1:0-17736 GCA_963543195.1 uncultured Treponema sp. | reverse complement strand
GATTTTTTACCGCCGTTTTTTTATACTGCGGTTAAAACGATATACGGGAGTTTGTATGGGAAAAATTGTGATGGGAGCGGAGGCTCTTGACGGATATTTAACCGAAGACGATGTGCGCCACTTAAATGAAATGAACGAACTTTATTCAAAAACGATGACGTATTTTTCGGTTTTGGAACATGAAAAAGACGAAAAAAAAGAAAAAGCGAATTCGGAAATTATAAAATTATATAATGAAATGGGGCAGCGCATGCAGGCTATTTGTAAAGGCATTTCGCAATTAAAAGTATACTCTTTCGATACGGAACACGAAAGCCATGCGGAAGCGTCCCGCGTCATTGCAAAACTTCGCTCCGTAAAAACCGAGCACAGCGAATTTTTATATTACACACAGCGTTCTTTTGAAATGCTATTTAAGCTTGCATATAAGGGCAGACAGCACGATAAAAAAAATTACCTCATCGTTAAAACTCCCGTTGTAAATCCCGTCCAAAATTATGCCGTGCATAAAATATCCGACATTGATTATAAAATTGAAAATACCGTTATGTGCGTTATGCTGCGCGGCGCGCTGCTTCCTTCAATGATTCTTTCAAAAGAAATTGAAGAATATTCCTCAAACGGGTATGTTACGCCGTTTGCGCTTTTTAAAATTAAACGAGACGATTCAAAAAAAGAAAACGATATGCAATATATTTTAGATTTGGATAAGTCATATTTTAATTTGAACGACTTGGACGGAAAAGATTTGATATTTGCGGATCCTATGAATGCAACGGGCGGAAGTTTGGTAACTGTTGTCAAGCATTTGAAAAAACTCGGCATACGACCTCAATCGATAAGCTGTTTCCATGTTATTTCGGCTTTAAAAGGCGCTTTGCGCATTGTGCGCGCGTTAGATAACTGCACGCTGTACACGCTATGGATGGACCCCGTTTTAAACAAAGACGCGTATATAATGCCGGGCTTAGGCGATGCAGGCGACAGAATAAACGGAAAAGACAGTGCCGAATATCCGCGCAATATCATTCAGCTTTTAGCCGATTACGGTTCGAATATTTCAGGTCTGTATCGTTCGCAACTTCGGCAAATAGAAAAAACGGTCTTAGGAAATTAGCGAAACGTATTTTATGAAAAACGGTTTTTATTTTTTTGTTTCGGTTTTTATCATTCTTTCTTTGCAAAACGGCTTTTGTAAAGGGAACAAAGAAGATTTATCCGGAGAATACTTTTCCATTGCGGAAAGCTATACCGAATTAAAAAAATATGATAAAGCGATTGATTATTATAAAAAAGCCGAAAAGTCCGAACTTTATAAAAACGCCGTGCACTATAATTTGGCATATGTATATGCCCTGCAAAACGATTGGGAAAATTGTTTAAAGTATTTGCAACCGATGTACCGGCGTGTCCCCGATAATATAAAAATAAGCGCCGCTTACGCGTATGCACTTGCATCTTCCGGTAAAGAAAAAGAAGCTGCGGAAATTTATAAAACGATTTATGAACGGCAGCCGGAAACACCTGAATATTTTTTTAATTATGTACGCATTTTAATTGCGGGAAAAAATTATACGGAAGCTTTAAAACTTTTAGAAGAAACGGATGAAAAATTTACGCATGAAGAAGATAAAAAAACGGTAACGGATCTTAAAGAAAAAATAAATGCCGTTTTAAATCCTCCTAAAAAAAACGATCAATAACGCGCAAAGAATTTCACCGCATATGCGGTTTTACACAAGCGGCAGCTTACCGAATAATTATACGCAGCTTTTCAAGCATTGCGCCGTGTACTCGTCGTATTTTTCCTCGATGCTTGCAGGGTGAATAAAAAAACTGCCGTCTTCAATAAAGCCGATTACGGGAATATCCATTTCGCGTAATTCGGTTTTTAATTTTTCCGCCGTTTTTTCGGAGTGAATTTTTAATGCCCAAGATGCAAATCCCGTATCGGGAGTACTCCCTCCGCCCAACGAGAACGGTTTTTGTACGACTTCGGCTTTTCCATCCGGAAGAAAAGCGGCAATTTTTTCGGCTCGCCTTTTTATTTTTTCGGCATCGGTATGCAAGGCGCTCGCCGCCGCCGATTCGCCTTGGTTTAAATAAAAAACCAACGTTTCCTGCATTAAACTTGCGACCGCTCTGCCTACGCGGTACGTACGCATAAGCTGATTTTTAGAAATTGTTTTTATATAATCCGTTTTGCCTGCAATCCAGCCGGCTTGCGGTCCGCCTAAGATTTTATCTCCCGAAAAACAAACCAAGTCGGCTCCTTCTTTTAAAATAGAAAAAACGGACGGTTCTTCCGCTATATTTAAAGTTAAATTGCCTGAGCCTTGATCAACCGCCAAAATAACGGATGCGGGCAAAATAGATTTTATCGCTTTTATTTCAGGTTGTTCCGTAAATCCGCGTATTTTATAATTTGAAGTATGAACCCAAAGCAGCATTGCCGTGTTTTCGTTAACCGCTTTTTTTATGTCGCCGAGCGTTGTTATATTTGTGGTACCAACTTCGACCAATTTGCATCCCGCCATTTCTAAAATTTCAGGGATACGGAAACCGCCTCCTATTTGCACTTGCTGTCCGCGTGCGACAATCACTTCTTTGTTTTCGGCAAGCGCTTTAAGCATTAAAAAAACCGCAGCGGCATTGTTATTGAGCATAACCGCAGAATCGGCCCCCGTCAATAAGCACATACACTCGTTTAAGAATTCAAATCGTTTCCCTCGGCTTCCGTCCGTTAAATCCATTTCAACGGAAGAATAGGAAGACGCCGCTTCTTTTGCCGTATCCCATACGGATTCCGGCAAAGGCGAGCGCCCCAAGTTCGTATGCAAAATGATTCCCGTCGCATTGATAACCGCGGTGATTCGCTTACGTAAAATAGGAATACATCGTTTTTTCACCGCTTCGGCACATTCCGAACATAAAGGAATACCGCCGCCCGCAATTGCATTTTTTCTGACTTCTTCCAAATACGAAGCCGTAACTTTTGCGACAACGGGTTTTCCGATTTTTTTAATTATTTCGTTTAAAATAAATTCATTTAATATTTTTTCCGTCTGCGGAATTTTTGCAAGCGGGTTTATATTGTGTTTTGACATATCGGCAGTATAAATGAGAAATAAACGGCTGTCAATAATCGGGAAAGGTTTAAAAGTTCCGTTCAAAATGGTGCGGACAACAGAATTTACGGAACTTGTTTTAGAAAACCTCGAAAAACATCAGCTTTTCAAAGAGAGTTTCGCTCTGAATGTTTTGCCTTTCAATTCTTTTAATTCTACAAAAGCGAAATTTCCGATAAGCGATTCCGGTGCATTCCCTTCGATTACGGTCATCTCCCCGAATTCGGTATGACCGAAAAGTTCCTGCTTATTATTCCGCGAGTGCGATTCAACCAAAACATGCAGCCGCTGTCCCAGCCGTTTTTTCATTTTTTTCGACGTTATTTTCAATTGCAAATCTATTACACGGCCGAGTCTTTCGAGTTTGACGCTTTCTTCAATCCTGTCGGGAAAATAAAATGCCTTTGTTCCTTCGCGCGGATTATAGTGATACATAAACGCCGCATCAAATTCGATTTCTTTCATCAGTGTAAGAGTTTGCTGCACATCGTCTTCGGTTTCACCCGGAAACCCGATAAGAATATCCGTACTGAGTGCAATGCCGGGAACGGCTTCCCGTAATTTTTTAATTCTGTCTTTATAATGCGCTATTGTGTAAATGCGGTTCATCCGTTTTAAAACGGTATCGGAACCGTGCTGCACCGGAAGATGCACCAGTTTGCATATGAGCGGCTCCGATGCAATTACTTCAATCAATTTGTCGGACATATCTTTAGGATGACTTGCCAAAAACCGGATCCACTTTATAGAATCTTTTTCGGCAGCCCGTTTTGCAATAAGGCGCAGTAAGTCGGGAAAATCCACAGGGAGGTTTTTTCCATTTTGTAAATATGCGGTCGGCTCGGTGTTTTTTCCGCAATAGGAATTTACGTTTTGTCCCAAAAGCGTAATTTCACGCACTCCTTTTTTCGAGAGCATATCGATTTCGTTCAATATTTCATCGACGGGGCGCGATATTTCTCTGCCGCGAACATACGGTACAATGCAGTATGTGCAAAAATTATTACAGCCGTTCATAATCGGGACGTAGCTTTGAAAAGCATTCGGCGTATAAGAAAATTCGGCAAAATGATAGCCGGAAACGGGTTTTTCATCTATGGTTTTTCCCGTGAATTCCGAAAGATAACCGTCGTCGTCGATACGCAGTTTTATTTCGTTAAATATTTCGGGAAGAAGATGGCGTTCGAACATACCGACGACATAATCTATAAGCGGAAATTCTTTTTGAATTTCGCCGTACAGCCGTTCGGCCATACAGCCTATTAAAAGGACAAAAAATTTTCGCTTTTTTTTTAATCCGGAAAAATGCCCGATCCGCCCCAATACTCTGTTCTCAGCGGTTATACGTACCGAACACGTATTGATTATAAGAAGATCGCAATGCTCTGCATCAAAAGCCGCCGACCAGCCTGCCTGAATCAAAAGCTGCTCCATTGAAGCGGATTCCGCCTGATTCATTTGGCAGCCGTAAGTTTCAAAAAAATATGTCAAGTTATAAGCCTTGTATTATTTTATGCCGTTTTGTCTTTTTGCTGCGGTCAGCGTATTGGCGACCAACATTGCTATTGTCATAGGACCGACTCCTTTCGGAACGGGCGTAATTGCAGAAGCTGTTTCGCAAGCGGGCTCATAATCGACATCGCCTACAAGCCGAAAACCCGATTTTTTTGTGCTGTCGTTAATTCGATTTACGCCCACATCAATTACAACTGCACCCGGCTTAATCATATCGGCGGTTATAAATTTCGGCTTGCCCATAGCCGCGACCAAAATATCCGCCTGTTTTGTAATTTCGCCTAAATTTTTCGTACTGCTGTGACAAACCGTAACCGTCGCATTTACATCTTTATTCATCATAAGAACGGACAGCGGTTTCCCCACGATGTTAGAGCGTCCGACGATAACGGCTTTTGCACCTTTCGTTTCAACGCCCGCTTTTTTTAATAAATGAATAACGCCGTGCGGAGTGCAAGGAATAAAGGTTTCATGCCCGAGCAACAGTTTTCCGACATTTACCGGATGAAAACCGTCCACGTCTTTTTCAGGACTGATAGCTTCTATTACCGCATCGGGATTGATTTGCGCAGGCAGCGGAAGCTGAACTAAAATACCGTTTACCAATTTATCCTGATTGAGATCTTTAATCAGTTTTATCAGATCTTCCTGCGCCGTGCTTTCCGGCAAGCGGAATGTTCTATCATTCATTCCGACTTCGTGAAGTGCATTCGTTTTTCCTTTTACGTAAGACTGCGAAGCGGGATCGTTCCCGACTAAAATAACCGCCAATGTCGGCTGAATGCCGCTCTTTTTAATTTCTGCAACTTCTTTTGCAATATCGGCACGCAAATCCGCCGCTATTTGAAATCCATCGATAATTTTCGCACTCATTTTTTCCTCCGAGTAGTTAAAAAGTAACTATTATTTTTTGAATTTGTTCTGTATCCCGTATAGTTCGCGGCGTATTTTATATTATAATTTTGTTTTATACAAGTCTGTAGACAATCTGTAGACAATCCGTGAAAAAATGAGGTATAGTAGCAAAATGAAGAAGATTATTTTATTCTTGTGTATAATTACGGCTTTTTCTTTTCCGCTTTTTGCGGCGGAAGAGGACACCGAAACGGGAAGTAAAAAAATTGACGGCAGCGCCGTATTTCAGCCGGTACGCAAGGGCGATAAATTTATGAAAATCGGGCTCTCACTCGGAATTCCGCTGTTCAATACATCGCTTGAAAAGTTTGCAATTCCAACGCATATGTATCCCGGCGGGGCAATTAATGCTGGTTTCGGCTATTATGTTTTAAACGGCTTTTCGCTCGGCGGGACACTCAGCTTTCAGTTTTATCCGACGTTGGCAAAAAACCTTTATTTTGCCGTACCGATTACGTTCGATATGACATATACTTTTGCAGTTGCGAAATGGCGCTTTCCGCTCGGCATAGGGATAGGCGGCGCGTTTCAATCGTACAGCGGGAATCAGGGAAAATATTTCGGTATGATTTTCAGATTCGATGCCGAAACGTATTACCAATATTTCCCGGAATGGTCATTCGGCGGTGGGCTTTCGTGGAACGTATTACCGCAATGGTATAAAACGAAAGGATATAACCGTACGGGAAATATTTTAACGCTCAGTTTTGCCGCACGATACCATTTTTAAATTTAAAGGGGTCAAAATGAACATAAAGAAAAATATATTTTTTTATCCGGCAGTATTACTATCGGTTGCGGTAACCGTTTTAGCGGCATGTACAAATGCACCTATTTTTTACGCGATTGAGCAGGAAGTAAAATTAAAGAACTTTTCAATAAAGGGGAATGTTAGAGGCTTTGCCCAAATAGACAAAACTATTTACACGGCAAACGGTGAAGACGTTTTTTATAAAGCATATGATTCTACCGATGCGTGGACGGCTCTGAATTTTCCGGACGGTCTAATTCAAGGAGTTGTTGCGGACGGCTCGGTTCTCTTTGCTGCAGGTGCGAAAGGCGGCGTAAAATATTATAACGGCAGCTGGAATTCCGTGCCCGGCGGCGAAAACATAAAAATGGTTTTCGGCGATTCGACGGTTTTCGGTACGGATTATAGTTCTATTTACACGGTAACGGCTTCCGGTGTTGTAAGAATAAAAGGTTTAGCTTCCGGAGAGCTTTTAACCGGTGCAGGCGGAATGTATTGTACAACCGATAAAGGCGTATTTAAAAACGACGGTTCGGCGGTTTCGGGTGCCCCTTCTTCGGATATAATCTCCGCCTCAAAAGGAAAAAACGACCATTCTCTTTTTGTCTTAAGCGGTAAAACACTGTATCACTATGACGGTTCGGCATGGACGAGTACGGCAATCGAAACGGATATGCCTTCCTGTATTTTTTATTTTGATGCGCTAAAAACCGTTTTAATCGGCTGCAAAAAAGGCTATACCGAAATACGACTGCATGAAGGCAACGATAACCTTACCGGCGCCTCGGAAATAAAGCCGGGCGAAGCGGGTTCTACAACACCCAAATCATCCGTAAATCAATATCAGTCAGTTACAGGCTCTTATCCGCTTGAACCGGTTTTCGCGGCGGGTACGAAAATTCAGTACTCCGTTTTTGCCGGTGCACAGGCGGGTTCAATGGAACGGAACACCGGTTTATGGGCATTTTACAGTTTTTATAAACAAGAATGGAACCGTGAATAATTCGGATTTATTTGATACGGCAGCTTTAAACGATAAAATGCGCGAACCCCTCGCTTCGCGAATGCGCCCTGTTAGTTTGGACGAATATGTAGGGCAAAGCCATATCGTAGGCGAAGGGAAATTATTACGGCGTGCTATACAAGCCGACCGGCTTTCTTCGATAATTTTATTCGGTCCGCCGGGTACCGGCAAAACAACGCTTGCATATGTTATAGCCAACACGACAAAAAGCAATTTTTTAAGCTTGAATGCGGTACTCGCAGGCATGCAACAAATCCGTGATTCGGTTGCCAATGCGGAAGAAAATAAAAAGCTGTACGGCAAACGGACTATTTTGTTTGTAGATGAGGTGCACCGCTGGAACCGCTCGCAGCAAGATGCACTTTTGCCATGGGTTGAAAACGGTACAATTATTTTTATCGGTGCGACGACGGAAAATCCTTTCTTTGAAGTAAATAAAGCTCTTGTCAGCAGGAGCCGCATATTTCAGTTGAATGCTTTAACCGAAGCCGACTTACGGAAAGCGGCGGAATTTGCGGTTACGGATAGAGAGCGCGGATACGGCAAGTGGAACATCGAATTTGAGCCGCAGGCATTGGAACATTTAATCTCCGTTGCTGCCGGAGATGCACGCAGTTTGTTAAATGCCTTGGAACTTGCCGTTGAAACGACGCCCGAACGGTGGCCGCCACCGGAAGGCACGGTAATACGCATTACGCTAAGCGCTGCGGAAGAAAGCATACAAAAACGCATTGTGCTGTACGACAAGGACGGCGATTACCACTATGATATCATAAGTGCCTTTATAAAATCCATACGCGGAAGCGATCCCGACGCCGCCGTGTACTGGCTTGCCCGAATGATTGCCGCAGGAGAGGACCCTCATTTTATTTTCAGAAGAATGCTGATTGCCGCATGCGAAGACATAGGGCTCGCCTCACCCGGCGCGGTAAGCGTTATTGCCGGAGCCGCCGAAGCTTTCGATCGTGTCGGAATGCCTGAAGGTCGCTACCATCTTGCTCATGCCGCACTTTACTTGGCAACGTGCCCGAAATCAAACAGTGCCGAAGCTTTTTTCAAGGCTCTTTCTGCGGTCGAAAAAGAAGACGCGGAAGTCCCCGCTCATTTAAAAGACGCAAATCGCGACGGTAAAGACTTGGGACACGGCGAAGGTTATTTGTATCCCCACAATTATAAAGGACATTGGGTACCGCAGCAATACTTGCCCGACAAACTTACCGGAACGGTTTTTTACGAACCGGGTGATCAAGGTTATGAAGGGAGAATTAAAGACGACGTTTTAATGAAAAGAAAGCGCTGAAAACTTAATTTTTCAATGCTGCAGCGTCTTTTTATTCTTTAAAACCGTAATTTACCGTATTCTATCGAAAAATATGCACAAATGTATATTCTTCGGCAATCATTAAAGTATTTACATATCCATAAATATTTGATACTATACCGTCTATGGACAAGAACGTTATAATAAGTCCGTCAATTTTAAGCGCGGATTTTTCAAAGCTCGGCAGCGAGTTAAAATATATAGAAAATAACGGAGGAGGAGCGGTTCATATCGATGTAATGGACGGACAATTTGTGCCGAATCTTACGTTCGGCGCACCCGTTGTAAAAAGCATTCGAAAACATTCTTCTTTGCCTTTCGACGTTCATCTTATGGTAAAAAATCCCGAAAACCTCGTAAAAGATTTTGCCGATGCCGGAGCCGATTGGTTTACTTTTCATGCGGAAGCATGCGTTCATGCAGACAGACTGATATCCGAAATTAAAGCGAAAGGAATGCGGGCAGGCATAAGTATTGTGCCCACAACGCCGATAAGTATGATAGAAACTATTTTGCCGCTCGTAGACATCGTTTTGGTAATGAGCGTAAATCCCGGTTTTTCCGGCCAAAAATTTCTTCCGTATTGCTTAAAGAAGGTTTCGGCTTTACGGGAAATAAAAAAGACCAAATCCTTACGGTATTTAATTTCAGTTGACGGCGGCGTTCATTCCGAAAATATTAAAACGGTAAAAGAAGCGGGAGCGGAAATTATAGTTTCAGGCTCGGCTTTTTTTTCGGGAGAATTAAAACTATGAAAAAGAGTATTTTTTTATTTTTAGGTACAATAGTGTGCACCCATCTTTTTTCTCAAACCTATCAGGACTATTTGTCTTCGGGTCTTGATGCATATGCACGTTCCGACTGGTCGTCGGCGGTTTTTTCTTTTCAAAAAGCGTCGGAGGTTTCAGGCGGTGCCTCCGGTGAACCCTTGTATTGGCTTATTATGACCAATGCTTCGGCAAAAAATTACAAGCAAGCGCTATCCGACATTCGGTTTTTCCTACAAAAATTCCCCAACAGCTTAAAAGTTCCCGAAATCATTTATCAGCAAGGCAGAATATTTTGTCTTTGTGCGGAACATGAAAAATCCATCACGATTTTATACGGTTTTTTGCGCCGTTATCCCGGTCATCGTCAAGTGCCTTCAGCATACTACTGGATAGGCGAAAACCTTTACATGGCAGGCAGATTAAAAGACGCACGCACGATTTTTTCGCGGGTCGTCATTGATTACCCCGCTTCGGCAAAGGTAGAACCGGCACGCTATAAAATAGCGCTCATCGATCAAGCGTCTACACAGGATGAACTTTTAAAATTATTAAAAACGAGCCACGAAGAACTTTTAAAACTTTCGGAAGAATACGAAAAAGCAAAGAAAAACTATGAACAAACGCTCGCCGTTTATCAAAAACAGGCGGGCGAAATCAACCGAGACGGCCGCATTGCGGAACTTGCTGAAAAACTAAAAATGGAGCAAAAGAAAAATGAAGAATTGTATGATAAAGTCGTTATGCTTGAACTTAAAAATCAAGAACTCGCGACGATGCTTGCCAAATTAAGTCCGGAAAATACATCGGACGGGACGCCGCAAGACGACACCGCCGATTACACCGATACGGATAAAAAACGGGCGGCGCTTGAGGCGTTACGGGAAAAAGCAAAACAGCTTCAAAATATGTACGATCAATTACTGGAGGAGAACAAAAAATGAAAAAGAAAACCGTTTTCATAAGTTTGCTATGTATGTTGTGCATTTCCGCAAGTTATGCGGCAAAAAAAACCGATTACGAACTTATTTCCGGAAACTTGAAAGTAAAAGTTTTCAGTGCGACGGGGAATTTTTGTCTTTACAGTCTTTCTCCGCGCGGCAAAGAAAATTATATGCCGCTCTACGATGACCGCTCCTTGGGACGTGATAATAAATTCTATGTTTATCACAATAAAAAGGTTTATGAACTGAAAAAACATATCGGCAAGCCGGTCAAAATAGAACAAGGCGATAATTTTATCAGTATAATTTTTCATTTTAACGATAAATTTTATGTTAGGCAAAAATTGTCGTTTACGTCGCAAACGTACGGCACGAGCGGCCCGCTTTTACAAATTGAAACGACCGTAGAAAATATATGCGGTGGTTACGCCGATGTTGCGCTAAAGGCTTTATTCGACACTCATTTAGGGGAAAACCGCCGTATTCCGCTCTACACGGATTTGCGTACCGGTATTTTCCGAGAAACCGTGCTGGAGCCTAAATTCGAAAAAGATTCGGCGGTTATTTCAGCCAATTCCGATGCCGCTTGTATGTTCTTAATTAACCATACGGGTGCCAGCAAACTTGAAAATATTTATATTGCGAATTGGGACCGGCTGCAAAGCGTGGGCTGGATTCCGCCGATCGTGCAAGGCAGATCTTTCAGTACAAAATATTTTTATAACGATTCGGCTTTGCTTTTTGTATGGCCGCAAGAGCATTTGCAAAATGCCGAAAGCATAACCGTTACGATGTTCATAGGCTATTACGATTATTTAAGACGAAACGAAAACTTGAAAAGAGAACTTGATACTGAAAATACTGAGGAATCGACACCCGCTCCGGCTGAAACAAAGGTTTTGCCTGAACCAGCCGCGCCTATTCCTGAACAAATGTCTTCGGAAGAACTAAAGAATTATACATATATCAAAGCACTGCTTGAAAAAATTGCCGAAGTTGAAGCCGATCCCGACAGCATCTCGGACGAATACATCGAAGATTTGACAAAGCAGGCCGATAACGCTATAAGCGATATACAGGATTGATAATGGCACTTTCAATAATAGATCAAGGTAAAAAGCTTTTTGCAAAACGCAAATATACTGAGGTTATCTCTACACTTGAACGCCACGTTTTGGATTATAGAGATTCCTTCACTTTTCATTTTTATCTTGGACTTGCTTATTTATATTCAGGCGAAATTCCGGCGGCAAAAGATTATTTTTCCCGTGCCAGACAAATTAAGCCGACCGACCCCGATTTGCTCGCTGCCGAAGCGGTTATGTTTTTACGCCGGTGCGATACGGCAAATGCAATTCAATATTATATTCTTGCGCTGGAATACAACCCCAACTATAAACTTGCTCAAAAAGGGCTTGCTTTTATCCGCAATAATAATTCGCCTGAAGCGATCGGGAATAATGTGCAATCGGGCAAAATAAAAAAATTATATCCCAACCCGATACGGGAAGAGCAAAAAGGGAAAATAATAGCGGTAGCATTGGTTGGTTTGATTGCTGCGGTTTCCGTCTCAGCGGTAATTCCGTATATCTATAAGACACGTACGTTTTCAGGAAATGAAAGAGCAAATCCGGAAGATTTTAAACTCAGCGCAACCGAAAAAAAATATGCAGTCGACATGGAAGGCTCATTTTTATATGTTCTTACCGAAAGCCAAATTCTTTCGGCATATGCAGACGCACAAACTTATTTTCAGGAGCACCGCGATAATGCGGCTCAAGTGGAAATAAACAGAATTCTTTCGTCCAATGCCTCATTTTCAATTAAACAAAAAGCACGGCTTTTGATGGATTATCTTGAAGAACCGGGTTTTGATACTATAAAAGATGTTTATGATTTTTCAAAAGTACGGAAAGAACCGATGCTCTATCTTGATTGCTGGGTCGTATGGACCGGAATGCCGACAAATATCCAGTCGGGAGAATACAGCACAGTATTTAATCTTTTAGTCGGATACGATACAAAACACCGGCTTGAAGGTGTGGTAACGGTGTCGTGCGGATTTGTTGCAACGCTTGATTCGGAGCGCCCCGTAAGCGTATTAGGACAAGTTCAGATAAAAGACGGTTTGGTTTGTTTACGCGGCAAAGGTATTTACCAAAGCCAAAAACCGGCCGAAAACGAGTAATGTTGTGTTTTTCGATAGCCCCAATCGTCTAAAACTCTATATGCATTTGCGTAATGATATTCGAGCCGAAGGCTTTGCAGCTTGCTCTGTTTAAGCAATTCAATAGCTCCCTGATATTTCCATTCCAGTTATTGCAATACAATTTTTCCATTGCATGCGGTGAAATTGTCTTTCCGATTTTTTTTAAATAAAAATCAACCAGCAATTCAATATCTTCTTTCCGTTTTCTTAACGGCGGTATTTCGTAACGTAAAACATCCAGTCTGTAATACAAATCCCGCCTGAAAAGTTTCTTTTCTATACGTTCTTTTAAATTTTCATTCGACGCACAAATTAATCGAAAATCGGTTTTTTTCGGAATCATAGAGCCGACGGGATAAAATTCTTTTGTTTCCAAGACGTGCAATAATTTAGCTTGAACGGTAAGCGATAAACATTCCATTTCATCCAAAAATACGGTACTGCCGTCCGCAGCCAAAAATAATCCCTGCTTTGTCTCGGCGCCGGTAAAACTCCCCTTTTCGGTTCCGAATAAATAAGATTCGGCAAGAGTTTCGGTAATGCAGCCTACATTCACCGAAAGAAATTTTTTCGGTTTAAAAACCGACAAATCATGAATTAAGTGAGCTGCAAGACCTTTCCCGCAACCTGTTTCTCCAAGTAATAAAACGGGAAAATTATTTTTTGATGCTTCAATAATAAATTTCCGCAAATCGTGTGCCGCACGGCTTTTTCCGATAATTTGAGTATTAAGAATATCCGCTGTCCGTTTATCAATATTCGTAAATGCAGTACAATTTTCGGAATGCTCAGAATTCGACAAAAAGTTTTCAATATAGTGCTTAACAGAAGTAAAATCTCTTGGAAATTCAAAAATACCTGAAATAATGTACTCAGAGAGTTTTGATTTTAAGATTTCCGAAGCTCCGTGAACAATAAGGAAAATATGTACTTCCGGAAAAAGGCGGTTCAGTTTTTTCAACGCTTCAAGTGGAAACATTCCACCCGATTCAATATCAAAAAGGAGAAAGTCATATTCATCTTTTTCCAAAAATTCAAAGAGAGCGTTGCTGTCGAACGTTACTTTTAAATCCCACACATCTCGGGTCTGGGCGGTAAGAATTTCAGCATCCTCTTTTGAATATGCGGAATAAATACACATCCTCATTTACGGAAGCAATTGTATCACAGGAATATTACTTATACAATCTTTTTATCCTGAAATATGCTGTAAGCATTCATATTATTTCCAATAGAATATTTTAATGCTCCGATGAAGAAAAGGGTTTCATAGAACCCGAAATTTCTCTTACCTCTGTTTTAAAATTTCTCCGTTATCCCATTTTTTAAACGAAGCGTATAGGTTTTTATCTATGGTGCCGCGGTTTAAATGTAAGTATTTACCGATAACCGCGTTACTCGGCGTTTTTATCTGCTTTTTGCTCATCTGCTGCGCTTGGTAAAAAAATCTGCAATTCGCGCTATACGATTTTTTATTTTTTGCATACACTGAACGGTTCTCCTCGTTTACTTTTAAAAGGTTTTCATACATTTTCGCTTTTATATAATACTTATTCCGTTTGCAAATAAGCGCATCGAGTTTTTCTCTGCGGTGTTCGCATTCGTTCCGCAACGTATTTATTATATCGAATAAAGATTGAAACGGCATAATTTTTCGGCTATTTTTTTAATCATAGCATCATCCAAAAACAGGCACGATTTACAGGCCAATAAAAATATTCTTCTGTGTTCTATCGGCATATTACCGTACGAAGACCATTGAAAAACTTTTTTGCCCAATTTCATACAACAATCTTTTTTATAAGGAATTTCCGGCTCGTTTGTGTAAAAACTATACCGACCGCTGTTTTCCAAATCTTCAGTAACGGAATTAATTCTGTTTAATTCCTCGCTTGCTACAATTTCTTCTTTTAGGCTATACGTTTGCAAATCTTTTATAAAATTCATTGCGGAGAATTTAAGTTTTGTAATGAGATATGTTTTAAAAGATGAAAGCGCGGGGTTAAAGGTTTTAAATGTACCGGGAATTTTTCCGTAAAATTCCAAAATAAAGTCGTTCCGTTTGTCTTCGTCCCGAATAATGACTCCCATCTTTTCCAAATTAAAATAAATAGCGGTAAAGATTTCCATAATCAGCTTGTCTCGGATAAGCTGCGTTTTTGCCGATTTGTATTCATCGGCAATAGTTTCCCAATTGTTCACAGTAAACGTCATTTTTGCCTCTCTTTTTTTATTTGTACTTTTAGTAAGCAAAAACCGTTCCTACTAAATTTGCCGTTTCCGGCGCATATTTAAGGACATTTTTATGTTTTTTTACCGAAAAAAAAGAGAATCTCTTTCCCGGTATATTAAAAAAATGAGTTTCTCCGTTTTTGTATAAGAGGCAGCAGATGATAAATTATTTTCAGATTAGGAATTACAAAGAAGTTTTTAAAAGACGATAACCGCCTACTTCAGATTTTTCTATCCGAATAATATTCTCATTGGAACGTTATTCTTCATTACGACACTTCGAAAAAACTTGTTTGATTTGCTTCGCAAATAGAAGTTTCCCTATATACAAAAAAGCGCCTTGCAACCGGCGCTTTTTTATTCTATTTTCCCTTCAACAAAGCGGCAAACGGGTTATATTTTGTGCCGTCGTTGTCTTTTCTGGGACGGCTTACTGTCCGCTCACCGCGTCGCTCAAGGTTTTTATTTTCTTGAACGGCGGGTTTACCCGATACCGATTTAACCGAAACGGTTTTTCCGTCCTTGGTTTTTATAATAAGTTTTTTTACCTCAGCTTTTTGTTTTGCCGTCAACTTGCCGTCAGTTACACCTTCCGCTTTTCTCGTCAAAGAAATCCGGCGACGATCTTCATCAAGGGCGATAATTCTGCACTCTACAATATCACCGACTTTTACGGCTTCAAGCGGGTTGGAAACAAACGCATCGCTCATTTGCGAAACATGGAGCAGAGCGGTTTCCTTAATCCCCAAATCCACAAAGGCGCCGAAATCCACTACGTTTTTAATTTTGCCTTTTACCGTCATACCGACTTTTAAGTCTTCAAATTGAAGAACGCCATGCTGCATAATCGGCTTGGGGCAATCTTCGCGCGGATCTCGGTTCGGTTTTTTCAACTCCTCGATTATATCGGTAACGGTTTCATCGCCGATATTGAACTTCGCTTTTATCTCTCCGCGAAGCGTACCCGACACTTCTTCGCTTCGATGTACAATTTCGTAAATAATTTTTCCCGCCTCGTAATTTTCGGGATGCACCCACGAATTATCCAAAGGATTGGCACTTTCAGGTATTTTCAAAAAGCCCGCGCATTGTTCAAAAGTTTTCGGGCCCATTCCGCTCACGCTTTTCAGCTGTTCCCTGTCGGTAAAAATACCGCGACTCTCTCGATACGCCACAATCTTTTTGGCAAGTCCTCCGGTTACACCTGAGACATATTTTAAAAGCGAGGCACTTGCAGTATTCAAATTGACACCGACTTTATTGACGACCGAGCCGACTACCGCATCGAGTTCTTCACTCAGTTTTTTCTGATTTAAGTCATGCTGATACAAGCCGACACCGATGGATTTCGGGTCGATTTTTACCAGCTCCGCAAGCGGATCCTGCAAACGGCGGCCGATTGAAATTGCCCCCCGGATCGTCAAATCCAAATCGGGGAATTCCTCGCGGGCGACGTCTCCCGCCGAATATACGGAAGCGCCGTCTTCATCAACGACGGTGTACAAAACGTTCGGACACAATTCTTTAATCACCGCAGAAACGATTTCCTGAACATCGTGCGAGCCGGTCCCGTTTCCGACGGCAATGAGCTGTACGCCGTATTTTTCAACGGCAGCGGCAAGGGCGGTTTTTGCTTCGGCGGGTTTATGCTGAAAAATAACGAAGGAACCTAAGTATTTTCCGGTAGCATCTAAGGCGGCGCATTTTGTACCGGTGCGGATACCGGGATCTACGCCCAATACGCGTGTTCCTTTAATAGGCTGCGTCATCAAAAGATGTTTTAAATTTTCGCTGAAAACGGTTATACCGTGTCCGTCCGCATTTTCCGCTAAGTCGCTGCGTATTTCGCGCAAAACGGCGGGACTTAAAAGTCTGATCGTACCGTCGGCGATAGCCTCTTTATGATAATCGTTATGAAAAACATATCGGTTTTGCAAAAGTGCAACCGCTTCATCTATATCGGCTTCGATTTTTACTTCCAAAACACCTTCACGCTCGCCCCGGTTAATGGCAAGAACGCGATGCGGTTTTATTTCATTCAAATTTTCTGAATAATCCCAATACATCTGATATACGGATGTTTTTGCAGCGTCTTCTCCGCCTACTCCTTTCACTGCAAACTTTCCCGTCCGCATAAAATAATCATACAATGTCTTTCTGTTTTCGGTATCTTGTGCAATTTCTTCCGCAATAATGTCCGCAGCACCTTTTAGTGCATCTTCCACCGTAGGGACCTTACGTTCTTCGGCTTCAACATCCGTAACAACGAATTCTTTCGCTTTTTCCTCAAGTGGAACCGTTTCAAGCGTTTTCATTAAGTCGGCAAGCGGCTGTAAACCTCGTTCGGCTGCAAGCATACCGCGTGTTTTCTTTTTCTTTTTAAAAGGAAGCCAAATATCTTCAAGTTCCGTTAAGGTACTTGCTTTCATACTGTTTTCGTAAAGGGTTTCGGTCAGCTTTCCTGCAGCAAAAATACCGCGTACAATCTCAAGCCGGCGGGTTTCCAAATTCGTATACGATTTAAAAAGGCGGTCGCAATCTCTCACCTGCACCTCATCAAGCGATCCGTGCATTTCTTTTCGATAACGCGAAATAAAGGGAACGGTACACCCCTCATTCACCAAGCCGATAACTGCGGAAACTTGCCTCGCCTTAATATCGAGCTCTTCCGCAATCCGTTCCATAATAGCGGTCTCGTTTACGGCAAGACCGTCAATAAATTCTTGTGTAAATTCCATAACGGGTTTGAGTATACATGATAAACCGAAAGAAAATCAAGAGACAGCCTAAATGTGCCATAATAAAAAACGGCGTATTTTATGCTACCAGCTGCTCGGCTTCGGTATTTTTACATAGCCGAGTTTGACAACCTCACTGTAAAAAGGTTTAAAAGCCGTGTCCATACCGTACGCTGCGGTAAAAACTGCGAC
>CAUUAT010000034.1:0-17764 GCA_963543195.1 uncultured Treponema sp. | reverse complement strand
CAGTTGTACTACCATTTATTTGATTATCGCTTCAAGAGCGATTTCCATCATAGTTTTAAAAGTTTTTTGTCGTTCCTCGGAAGAGGTAACCTCGTGCGTTACAACATTGTCGGAAATCGTCAAGACTGCAAGCGCATGCCTTCCGTACTTTGCGGCGAGCGTGTATAATTCGGCGGCTTCCATTTCGACGGCAAGCACTCCGTACTCCGCCCACAGTTTCCATGTTTCCAAATCATCGTAAAAAACATCGGAGCTCGCAATTTGCCCCACAAGAGGAGTTACGCCCGCTTTTACGGCGCAATCAAACGCATTTTTTAAAAGAAGCCAATCGGCGGCAGGCGCATAATGGTTGCCGTTGAACCGGTGCATATTTATGCCCGAATCGGTACAAGCCGACATACCCAACACAACCGAACGCAGCTCAATATTTTTTTGTAACGCACCGGCGGTTCCTATGCGGATCGCCTTTTGAACGCCGTACTCTTTAAACAATTCGTTTACATAAATTGAAAGAGACGGCTGCCCCATTCCGGTCCCCTGCACGGAAACGGGAATGCCTTTATACGTTCCGGTAAAACCGAGCATACCGCGCACGGTATTGTAGCATTTGGGGGCTTCCAAGAAATTTTCCGCTACAAATCGTGCCCGTAAGGGGTCTCCCGGCAAAAGGATTTTGTCGGCAATTTCGCCCTGTTTTGCTTCAATATGAATACTCATTTTTCCCTCCTAACCAATAGAACCTTGAGTATACCGCATTGAAAAAGAATAATCAAGGTTTAACTTATACCGATTAAAAATAGCGTAATCGAAGCTAAACGCCGGAATTTCTGCGGACACCGAAACATCGCTTATTGAAGTGTGCGTTTTTACATACTAATTTAAAGAGAATATCGAAAAACATCGGTTTTTACAGATGCCTTATACTTTGTCCAATCGTTTAATTTTAAATGGAGATTATTACTTGAAATTTAAGTATTTTTATGCTAGATTATGGACGTAAGAGAACACATTCGAAAAAAATATTCCGTTTAAGTCCCCTAATACGGGATAAGCGGGTGTTACTCTGTACCACTAACATAATTTGGAGGATTAGATGAAAAAATTGATGTTTGTTTTGGGCATTTTATGCTGCGCACTTTCGCTGACGGCGTTTGATCTAAAAGATATTTCAGGCGATATAGGCGCAGGATATATGAATTACACGATGGTTACGACTTATAAAAGCGAAGGCATTGATCAGGCTTTTATAGATGAGGCGAAAACGCTGTTAAATGCGGCAAGTATTTCAATAACCGAACGCAATGACAGTGCAAAAGATATTTATAACGCATTTGCTTTAGGGCTTACGGTAAAGGTGAGTTATTTTTATGCAAATCTCGGAGTCGGCTTCCCCCTTACCCAAGTGCAGACAGGCTTCGACCCGCTCGCGGCGCTAGCGCACAGCATAGGTAAAACGGGAGTAAAAGGTTCGACAATCGTAGATTTACAATTAGGTGGAGGGGTTACCTTATTTAAGGATACGCCTCTCAATATTTTTGCAGGCGGCGGTGTCGGCGTTAACTATATCATAACAAAACGAGAACTCGGTAAACTTACGGGAAATACAAACTGGACGGAACACAGACGCACTTTAATGGTGGGCGTCGGCGCAGATATAGGTGTAAAATACTTTTTTACCGAAAAAATCGGTATCGGTTTAGACATTAAAGATACGGTGTACTTCGTACCCGTAAAAAACAGCCGCTATTATGACCTTACATGGGATAACGGAAAATCGGCAACGCTCTATGTTACAAAAGAGAAAACGCAAGATATTAAAAAAATGATAAAATCGCAATGGTCGAATAATTTTACCGCCCGATTGGGTCTTGTATGGAAATTATAGGGCGCGTTCCAAAAACTGAAGTTTTCGAGGTTCCCTATAAATAATTTTTCCGGTATTTGTAACTATCTTTAAATACCGGAAATTATAGTAACGTATTTTTATTTTAGAAAATACATTTTTACGGAGGTGTTATGATGAAACACAAAAAATTTTTAGTTACCGCAATAATGCTGATAGTATGTACGGCGGTGGTTTTTGCTGACTTGGCGATTTCTTTCGGTGCGGCTTATACGAATTATCTTGTACAGCCTAAAAATGGCGGGAAACTTACCGGAGACGCCGTCAAAGATACTTTTATAAAGCAATTAAACGATTCTAAAACGGAAAAAAATAACGCGGCAGGTTTTGCCGTTGATATCCGTGGGGATTACTTATACGGTATGTTCCAAATGGCGTTTCCGGCTAAGACACACAGTGAAATTGCAACAGCTTTTTCCGACAACCTTAAACGGGGAGCTTTTATAATGGACACACAAATCGGCGCAGGATATACCTTTTTGAAAAATACCAAATTTAATTTATTCTTGGGCGGGGGAGTCGGACTAAATCTGGTAAGCTCGGAGCAAACGCTTTCCGTTGCGGGATATAATGTAGGAAACTACAAAAAACTTGATGCCATGCTCGGCGTCGGCGCAAATATTACCGCGAGTTTTTATTTTACAAAGCATATCGGCATTTATGCGGGTATTGCAGATACGGTGTATTTTGCACCGATAAAGGCGAAAAAAACTTTTACCGTAGCAGGACAAGCTATAGACCTTGATAAAAACTCCGATGTAAAATTTTCAAATAGTTTTGCCAACAGTTTAAATTTAAAAGCCGGAATATCATTCAAGTTATAAAAGGGAGAACCTCAAAAAACTTAGGGTTTTAAAAGTATGCGAAGCCTACCGGGTGAGTCGATAACAAGGTGAATTTCGCTCACCAGGAGAGCTTCGCTTACCGGCTTCTCCGGTGGGATGCTCTATATGTGAAAAGAATGCGAAGCACAAAGCTCCGTCACGGTCTTTTCCAGAGGTACTTTTTTATAAATCACTCGTAATTACCGCAAAGAATTAAGTACACCTGAAAGTTTTGTTTTATCATATAAATCAAGCGGTCTTCCTTCCGCATACCGCAAGGCTTCTTCCGTAAAAGTACCGGCACTCATACAAATACCGGTCCCCCCTTTTACTTCCTTTAAACGTGCATGCAGTTCGCGCAACAGCAATTCTCCGACAGTACCTTGTGACCGGAAAAACCTGAAAATAACGGTATCGGAAAAACGCGGAGTATCTACTTCCGCAACTATGTCCGTATACGATGTCAGTACCGATATATCCAAAATTTTAACCTTTGCCTTAGGATAAAAACGGGCAACAATCTTTCGGCACAAGCCGACAAATTCGCTTTGTCCCGACATTAAATACGTTTGTAAATTCTTGTTTTGGTTTAATTCTTGATACCGCATAATCAGCGTTGCCGCATCTTTATATCCGGGGTTTACCGTTTGAATTTCTTTTAATAAATGAAGCGCCTTTCCTATATCCTGAACTTTTATAAGCGCTTGAGCCAATCTGTATTTTAACTCGTTGGATGTCTCCATAGGAATATTTTGATGTTTTAATCCTATTTGAAAATCTTCAATTGCTCTATCCATCTGTCCGGCTTTTGTTCTAATCATACCTGTATACAATGCCGAACGAGGACCGAAAATAGGATCAACGCGCAAATGCGTTAAAATTTTTAAACACTTGTCATCAGCTCCGGCTTCATAAAAACAGTCACCCATTGTAAATAAAACTTCTTTGTCGTCCGGTTTTACATCCAAAGCTTTTTTTAAAGCGGGAAGTGCTTCGTTATATCTATGTAAATTCTGCAGCGTGTATCCCGCATATTTTGTCGCTAAAAAACTGTTGGGCTGAGCAATCAACGCTTTTTTAAAATACGGGAGTGCGCGCTCATAATCTTTTTCCATATAGTAAACATTGCCGAGCGTATAATTAACATCGAAATTACGCGGGTTCATCGTTTCCGCCAATAAAAGACCTTTTTTTGCTTCGGGAATTCTATTCGTTTTTAATGCACAAATACCGTACCGCAACGGAACTTCAAATTGTTTATCAATATCAAGAGATTTTATATGATCAATTAAAACCGAATAAGCGCCGTATGCTTTTTCCCATTCCTGCCCCTGATACTGAACATCACCCATTATTAAAAGTCCTTGAGTATCGCGCGGATTTTGATTTAGGCGACGGGCAGCATCTTTCATCAGTGCCGATTTGCCTCTTACATTTTTACTTCCGGTTTTTGTTCCGGAGCCGGGAGCTTTTGACGCAACAAAAAATATGAGTCCCAGCACAACAATAATAATAAAAGTCGATATAATAATAATTACCATTTGGCTATTATGCTTTTTATTTCAAAGTATGTCAATGGAAGAAGATTTTCTAATATTTTCAAAATATGAAAAATACAAATATTTTTATTAAAATCTATTGACTTTTTTTTTTACTTTTGCTAGAATGCGCAAACCTTATGGGGGCGTAGCGAAGCTGGTTTATCGCGCTGGCCTGTCACGCCGGAGATCGCGGGTTCGAGCCCCGTCGCTCCCGTCTTTTAAAAATAAAAACATATCAATCGGGTAGTAGCGCAGGGGTAGCGCGCTTGGTTCGGGACCAAGAAGTCGGGGGTTCAAATCCCCCCTGCCCGATTATTCTTTTAAGTTCGAAAGCTTTTTTACGGGACATCATAAGAGGATTTTTTTATTTAAAAATCGGAGCAATACACGAAGCTAAAAAATTAGCGACGTTTAAATCGTTTGATGAAAACTCTTTTCTCCGTATAGAGCGTAAAAGATATATGAGAGCTTTTACTTTTCCCTCATATATGACAGGTGTAATTATTATAGAATTCCAATTAGGGATACCGGTAATTCCGTTTTTACCGACAGCACTGTCCCAATCAACTTCAAACATACCGTTTTGCGATACAATTACTTTTTCGATAAAATCTTTATTTAATTTACATTCATTCCGCAAAGTCTTATTTAATTTAGAAACGGCATGAGCGGTTTTCCCTGCAGCTACGGGAATAATTACGGCATTATCCGATTCCGTAATTTCTTTAATTTTCGATAAACAAAAATCCAAGCGTTCTTGTTTATTCATCCGCTTCCGCACTAAAGACGTAATTTCAATAAACGCTAAAATATTTTTTGTATCCGTTAAAGAATTTCCGGTAATAAGCCCTGTCATACGATCGGTTTTTTTATCGGTAAAAATAAGATTTTCCTCCCAAACGCATACTGTATTTCTTCCGGCATTTTTCGCATAATACAAAGCCTGATCCGTTTTTTCCAAGAGTTCTCGAACGGTCGCGGCATTTTGCGGAAAGGATGCAGCACCGATACTTACGGTTATCTTTAATTCGGAATGTTCGAATTTCAATAATTCAATTTTCTTACGGATATTTTCCGCAATAACGGCGGCTTGATTTAATTGAGTGTTCGGTAAAAAAACAAGGAATTCTTCTCCGCCCCATCTTCCCAAAATTTGATTCCGTTTTAATGTACGTAATGCCGCCGATGCTACGGCTCTTAAAACTTCGTCGCCGGTTTGATGTCCGAATGTATCATTTACTCTTTTAAAATAATCCAAATCGTACATCAAAAGCGAAAACGGTTTATTCGATTTTTTTGCGATTGTAAATAATTCGCGAAAAGTGCTGTCAGTGTATTTTCTGGTTAATGCGGACGTCAGTTTGTCTATATGCGCCTCATATTGGGATTTATAACTTTCTATCAGAAAAGCAAAAACGTTTTCATATGTTTTACAAAAATCAATACCCAAATTGTTACACATATGTATTTCATAATCAGAAATAAAAACAAGATACGCACATATATTATTTTCCGCATTGTTTGTATTTTTGTATTTAATGGGCAGCACTATGTATGCAGGCAGATTCTCATTTTTTAAAATATCGTCGATATTACTTTCGGTATTCGCATTTTTTAATGCATATAAAATTTTCCGTATATCGTCATTTCCGCCGTATTGAAACATTGAACGAATTTCGTTTTCATTATCGGCAATAAAAACATCGTGTGCCGTTGCAAGAAGATTTAATGCAATATATTCCGAGAGTATTTTTATATTTTGAAAAAAGTCGGTTGAAAAATTTAATATAACGTTGTCAATTGTTTTATTTTTAAATTTTGTCTTTGTTTTCGCAAAATTAACAATATCAGCCAAAAACCGTCTATCGGTTTTCAATATATCAACTTCATGTGATGCTAATGCATCGTTCATCTGCTTAACCGTAAATTTTTTATTATAACTTCGATAATCCGGTTTTAATTTTTTATTTAAATAATCGCTAATGACATCATAAATCATTCCGTAAGTATGAACATTAAAAAATGCCTGTCGCTTATCTTCCGGAATTAAATTCATTACGGCAGTAATATATTTTCGCGCTTCAAAAAATTTTACGACACCCATTATTTCATTTCCCGAATCCAAATAAAACAATGCCAATTGCATATTCACATCGATATTAAAAGTATATAACTCTTCAGAATCCAAAGCGAGGGCGGTAGTCAAATATTTTTCCGTTTTTTCTTTTTCTACAAATGCAAGTAAAAAAAGCAATCTGCTTTTCTGTATATCGGATAAATCGGCAGGAGCGTTTTCCGCTACGCATTTTAAAATAGGAGAAAAATCAATATCATGCCGTACGGTAATAAGCTGTCGCAATATACTCAATATACTTGAGAAACCCGTGTATAGCAAATTTGTATATTTTGAATTCGTAAATATTTTAATATAATATGATTTTAATTTACTTATATCGTCGCTTTCTCTGCTTGCCAATTTATTTATTTCCAAATATAGCTCAAATAACAAATTTCTTATTTCAAATTGAATTCCTTCTGACTTATAATATTTCATCAGCATTTTCCGCTCTTGTTCATACTCACCGAACATTGAAAGTATTTTCATTGAAGTCTGAATATATAAAATAAGATAATCGGGAATTTGTAAAATTCTTTTATCGTTCAGCATTGATTCTATTTTCGCTTTATATGAAAAAGCCTCGCTGTACTGTCTACGCATCGTTAAAATATCAAACATGAGCGTATAGGCAAATAAATATCGGTTATATAATTGATTTTGTTTTATTTTTTTTATAGCTTCGGCACACAACGTATAGGCCGTAGAATACTCACCTAAAACGGAATATAAAATACCGGTGTTTAACATTGCCAGCACTTGAATGGAAATATTGTTACGTTTTTCGCTTTCATCGATCACAGTCTTACAAAAAGATAAAGCCGTCGAAAAGTCATTACGTAAATACAAATACATAATTGCGAGATTATTAAGGGCACATCCTTTAGCTTTAAAATTGCCGGTCTTTGACGCAAGTCGGACCGTTTTAAAATAAAATTTTTCAGCCTGTGCATATTTTCCGGAACAATAAAAACAACGCCCGAGGGTAAGTAAGGTTTTTACTTTCGCCGATTGGTATTTTCTGACATTGCCTGAACGTTTAATTACATCTTTTGCAAGTGCAATTCCTTCCGCATATTTCCTGCTATACTGAAAAAATTCCGCTTTAGTTTCCATAAATGAAATTTCAACAAATTCATCATTTGCATCTTTCAGTATTTCTTCAGCGGCATGCAGCGTTTTTTCAATTTGCTCCGCTTCTACATTAATTAAAATTTCATAGTTTACTTTTGTTATGTAAAACAATGTACTTAAACATTTATTATTGAATTCTCCGTTAAGGAGCATTTCCGCTTGCAGTAGCGTATTTGCACAGCTGAAAGTATTATCCATATCAATATAGGCATTCGCAAGCAACAGTAAAACGTACATTTGCCTGTCGGTATCATTTTTATCAATAAGCGAATGTATTTTTTCAAAAATTGAAATAACTTCAGAAGACGTATATTTCTTTTTTATTATAAATTCGTTTTTTATACAATAACCGATAACTTCTTCCGTGAGATTACCTCTTTCCGCATGCCAAATATATGCACAAACATCAATATCTTTTTCCCGTTTTATCATATCGATTATTTTTTTGTGCATTTTAATTTTATATGTGTAATCCAGTTTGGAATACAAATTTTATCCGCAAAACCGTATTCCTGATGCGAAGAAAATTTAGTTTCTGCAATAATGTTATTTCGTAAAAGATGATGAAAGCATTCCCCCATATCGCTTTTATTCAAATCCGTAATATCCGCCATTTCTCCGAATGTAAAGCTATTTTGAAAAATACTAAGCGTATTGAGCAAACGGTGCTCTTTCGAATTTAATTTTTTAATATGATTTTTTATAGCCTGCTCTATCGTCGATGAAATTTGAATAGGCTGCAAAGGGTCCAAAATAGTATTTGACAATTCGCAAATTGCAGTGATCTCATTTTTTTTAATGTCTCCCGTATCAAGCAATTCACTTAATACTTCGACAATAAATAAAGGATTTCCGGAAGTATGCGTATGGATTTTTTTTATCAATATTTCGGGGACATACCGCACCTCCAAAAGGCGTCGAATTGCAATACCCGTATCGTATTCCGGTAAATTACTGAGATTTATTTCTTTTATATTATTTTGACCGGTCAACACTTTCAGTATTTGCTTTGCTTTATTATTTTGCGTTATCTCAAATTTATCATAAGAAAATATCAGTATAATATTTTTGCGGGTTATACTTTCCATTGATAAATATAAAAAAAATTCAAGTATAAAATCGGTAGCGAAATGAATATCGTCAACGATGAATACCGTCATTTTGGACGTCATTTCTCGCAATATCAAATTTGAAATACGGTTTATCAATTTATATTTGAGCATATTAAATTCATGAGGTGTATAGTTGCCGCTCATTAAAACGTTAAAGCCTTCGGATATATCTTTTTTTAAATCGTCGGTCGCGTTTAAAGGAATATTTATAAGAAGTTTTTGTATTATATATAACAAAAACCGTTTATCATCAAAATTTTCAAGACTTGAAACATTGTAAACATCACATTGTTCCAACAAAAATAAAAAATTAAGCTCTGAAAGAAAGTTTGTTTTTCCGGAACCGAATTGCGCCGTTATAAAAAACACCGAGTTTGCCGTAGAGCCGTTACGTAAATTATAAAAATTTGAAAATATTTCATTTTTTTCAGCATATCGTCCTAAGGTTTTCAATGTAATTTTTTTTTCAGTTTTATGTTCGCATCCCAAAGAAAAGGTCCTATTCAAATCCGCATTTATATCCTGTATAATCTGATAAAATAAATATTTTTTATTTTCGCATAGGCTGATAAGTAATTTTTTGTAAATACCGAATAAACAGTTTACAATTTTTTCATCATCTTTACTAAGCCCTTTTTCCATATATTCGTCTTTTAATAATTCAAATTCGCTTAATTCAAAACTGGACATCTGTCTTCTTGCAAGCAATGATAAAAAAATAATAATAAATGAATCGATGCTGTATTCAAAATATTCCAAACTGTCGCTTTTATATTCCAGCAATTCCGTATTTTCCGAAAGTTTTGAAGTAATAATATCCCGCAATTTAATTGTAAATTGTGTATCGGTTTTTATAATATACACATTCTTTAAACTGAAATTCTTAAATTGCATTTGATAATTACAAATGTAATTCAGCATTTTACAAATAGAAACGGTAATTTGTAAAATTTCTTCCCAAGAAGCGTCTTTTAAAAAATCGGAAAGACAAATCGTACTTTCAATTTTTTCGTGTGTATAAATATAAAAATCTCCGGTATTTTTAACACCGTCTATACTGATCAATCGAGTAAAATCGTATATTTTTGAAAGAAAAGGACAGCCGAATTCTTTCAATAAAGAAAAATTATTTTTTAAAAAATTTAGAAACGGGTTTTCAAAATCGGAAACTTTTACCATATTCAATTCAAATTGAAGTTGTCCGGAAAACTGTAGATCCTCTACGGTGAAGCATCTAGCACTTTCATTTTTTTTCGACAGTTCTTTTATAATTCTGTAACGGTCATTTATTATATACATATATATTTCCGCCTAAATATTTGCGGAAACAATGTCCGCGATAAATCGTAATAAAGTAAAATCAAGCGAATTAAATTCGTGTTTCTTTTCCGAAACTGCCAAATATACGACACCTATAATTATTTCATTTTTAATTAAAGGCGTAATACAAACCGAATTCCATTCCGGCATATTGCTAATAACATTTTTACCGGTAATCGTATCCCAATCAATTTGAAAAATTCCCACACCGCTGTTCAATACGGAATAAACGAGTTTTTGATTTACGGCATACGTTGTAAATCCTAATTTTGCGACTACGTTAAATTTAAGCCACTCGGATGTTTTTAGACGTGCCGTTAAAATAATTGCGCAGCTTTCGGCATTAAATAAACTGACAAGTTTAGCGGCAAAATCGGAAAACATTTTAGAGCGAGGCTGTGCCGTTTTTGTAATATCAAAGAGTTCCCAAGCATCGGTAATGGTTGCAATATGTCTTGTTTCATCGGCAAACAATAAACTTCCGAGAATCGTAGAGTCAACCCGTCTTTGCGAAACTCCAAACGACCACAAACACGAACGGTTTCTTCCTGAATTTTTTGCACTATACAAAGCCTGATCCGCTTTTAATAATAAATCGGAAATATTACCGCCATGCTCGGGATAGCAGGCAATTCCCAAACTGATAGTCGTTTTTATTTTCTTTTCATCAAAAGTCAATCCTTCAACTTTAGTCCGAATAGTTTCCGCGACATCGATAATTTTTTCTTTTCCGATACCGGGAATAATAATAATAAATTCTTCACCGCCGAACCTGCCGAGTATTTGTCCGGTGTTTAATACGGCAGAGACCGCTTTCGTTACGTTTTGCAGAACGATGTCACCGATATGATGACCGAAAGTATCGTTTACATTTTTAAATTTATCCAAATCGTATATGATAAGCGAGAATTCCGAATTTGTTTTTACCGATTTTTTTAACGTATCTTTCAACAGAACTTCAAAATACTTTCTGGTCAGCGCGCCGGTTACGGAATCGTAAAATGCGGTCTGTCGCAGATTATTGCTTTCTATCAGTATTGCAAACAAATTTGAAATATCTTTGCACATCTTCAATCCGTTGCCTGAAAAATTATTGATAACACTTTCCGAAACAAAAACCATAAATCCGAGTAAATTAGAAATTGTATTATTAAAATTTTTCTTTTTTATGGGTATAATAATGCATGTTTTTTTAAATCTGTTTTTAACTTCATCAACTCGATCATAGCCGAATTTTAAAATCAGTTCATATATATTTCTTATATCTTCGGAAAAATCCGATTCATCAAAAACAACGAGTTCACTTTTATTATTCAATATAAATAAACCGTGCTGCGAGGCTATAAGATTTATTGAAAGAAAAAACATAAACTTTTTCATTTGCTGCATAAAATCTTCATTACATGGTTTAAATATATCAATATAAGTTATATCTTTAAAACCGTACATTGCGGATAAGCTTGAAACTAATTCTTTTTTAAATTGTACGTCTTTTTTCAGTATTTTAATATGATTTAAAGAGAGTATTTTTTTAAATTCGGCTTTGGAAATTTTCTTTACAGTTTCGTCCGGTTTAGCTATATTTTTACCTTCAATAAAATTATTCACAGCTTCAAACGGAAGTCTATAAAATGAATGATTATATAAATACAGTCTATATTTTTTAGGTATATTTTTAAAAAGACGCAATATTTTATTTTCCGCTTCCAAAAAATTCATAACCGCAAGAACCGTATTTCTTTTTTTTACATAATACATTCCTAATTTGACATTCAGCACTATAAACAAATTTATATTACCTTTGCTACTGCAGCTTCTAACGGCATTAATCAATAGCACTTCTTCATTTTTTTTATCGACACAAGATTCAAAATACATCATTGCAATATATTGATAACCGCTTATTTTTACGTCTTTATATTTAAGCAATTTAAAAAGCAGCGGAGAAAAATCAATATCGGGGCAATACATTGTCAGAGCGATAGATACATCCAATACGATTTTTGAAATTATTTTAGCATAATCGTTTTTGGAATTTTTATCCAATATTTTTTCGTAGCTTTCAAAATATTTAATAAGATTATGAATGTCCGTTTTTTTATTTAAAATAATACGTATCGCTTCAAGCCAAAAATAAATAACTGCCAAATTCGTATCACTTCGGTATGCTTTTAATTTTAAAAGCCGTTTTAAAATCCGGTATGTATAGCGGTTATGACATAATTTTTGATATGCTTCTGCAAGGGTATTATAATATGAAAACATATCAAAAGGTTTGTTTCCGTAATCGCCGGTATTTAAAAAAGAGAACGCTTTCTTTTTGTATTTAAAGAATTCGTCGTATTTATTTAAATTTAAAGCAACAATCATAGAATTCGTGATTCGTGCATATTCAAGTATATGTATCTTATGTGCGGTAATTTTAATATCAGCTTCTTTTGCATATTCATATGCCGATTTATTGTTGTGAATATCAATCAGCATAACCGTATAATTTAAAAGCGCAAATATTTCAAGCATTATCATATCCGTTGAACGGGCTTTATTTATCAGAACGCGCATATATCTAAAAGCCTTATCCATATTAGCGTAATTAAAAGAATATAATATCGCAATATCACACAAAGCCGTCAATTCATATTGCGTGCAATTACATTCGCGTGCAATACGCAGAGCTTCCGTATAGTTTTTAAAACATTCTTTATAACGGCGCTCTATGTAATGAGCATCTCCTAAAAAAAGCAGTGCTTCGCACTTATATATTAAATACTCCGCACTATTTCCGCAAAGATTTATAATTTCATAACTGTTTTTTTTCAATTCCTCCATATTGCGTGTCAATTTATAATACATACAGTTTATACTGTATAAATGTATTGCCGCCGTTTTTGTTTTGCATTTTTCATATATTGTTTTCAGTTTTACGATATAACCGAATACAATATCTATTTGTTCGGAAACATACTCATAATTTGCGGCTTGATAATAATATAGCGATAAAAGTCTACAGTTTTCAATATGCAGAATAACTTCGGATATTGCTTTAAGTGTTTCATTTTCTTTTGTTCTTAACCCCAACTGACTATAAAGCATTGAAATTTTAAGCAATATGTTACAGCGCGCTTCCGTATCGGTTTCATCAATTAAAGAAAGTGCTTTAGTATAATTTAAAACGGCTTCATGCATTTTTTTATTTTTAATATTACCGACAGCACTCTGCACACAATATTTTACGGCATTTTTTTTATCGCCGGTTTTTTCCAAATGCCAAATTATTTCATTTATGTCCGTCCGTTCATCTTTTTGTAAGATTTTAATTATCGCTTTATGCGCCGCAATTTTTGTTTTTATATCCGTATCTTGATATAAGATATCTTTCAGCATTTTATTTGTTATCGAATATCCGATTTCACCTGCAATGTGCACTTCGGTAATGAACGCTTTATTTACTAAAAGCGCAATGTGTTTATCGATTCCGTCTTCGGAAAAAGGCAACAAATGATATAAATACCGTATTTTGACGGCGTTTTGAAACAATGCCATAATAAGCAATAGTTTATTTTCCGTCCTGGAAATAAGTTTGAGCTGATTTTTCAACGCCGTCTCTATAATTTTTCTCGAAACATCTTTTTCATTGTCGAAAAAATTTTCGAGATACCACATTCCATCTTTTTCGTTTATAAACAAAAGTTTATTTATTAGCAGTGTTTTAATTATTTCTATTATAAACAGCGGATAACCTTTTGACTGTTTATATAAAATAGGACCCATATACCGCGGCGGATAACGCAAAAGCAAAATATTTTTTACCATATCCGTCGTTTCTTTTTCCGAAAAATTGGAAAAAGAAAAGGTTTCAATATTTTTATAGAGTTGAATGGATTTTAAAAACGATTCGAATTGGGAAGATACCGGAACAGCGGTTGTATCGTACGACAATACAATACACAGTTTTTCTTTTTGGGTAATTTCGACCGCTAAATATAAAATAGTTTCAAGAATAAAATCATCGGCTAAATGCAAGTCGTCAATTATAAGAAAAACGGGCATTCCGCCCATTAGTTTGAAAAATAAATTTTTACCTTCATTAAAAGCTTTAAATCTCAAATGACCGTATTTTTGCGGCATACCAAATCGTTGCTGCTGATTATGAATATATTCTATGCTTTTTGATATGGCATCTTTGATTGACATATCCTGTTCCGAACGTTTTTGCAAAAAAACTTTTTCCAAAAGAGCTTCCCAAAAATGTTCAGTACCTTCGATATTTAAATGATAGTTAAAATACACATTCGCATATTCAAGTGATAGCCTGTAAGTTATCTCTTGTAAAAATCTGGTTTTACCGATGCCGAACGGACCTTTTACGATAAACACGTTTTTTGACGCATGCCCTAAATCCATATTTTTGACGGACGTTAATATTTTTTTTGTATATGCTTCTCTGCCTACTATGCGCGGAGCAAACGTAATACGTTTAACGGCGGCACCGGAAGCTATCGTGTAGTTTAAATTTAATTTTGAATTTATATCCGAAAGCAGCGACGACAATCGCGCATTGTTTTTTCCTTTTTTACTTTCGGCAGCTTGCTTCGCTACAGCGCACAAACAATCGAATATATCGGCTTCCGTTTTATTCAAATTTCTTTTTTTGTATTTCTTTTTTACCTCTGACAATGCTTTTGAAAAATTATTTCCGACCTGCTTGCCTGCCAAAAGAGAAATAATGAGACTGCCGACTATTCTTATATTTTTATCCGTATACTCACTGTTTGGAGACTCGACAAAGTTGACGGAAAAGGGATTTTCCAGTTTCTTCGTTATAATATCTTTAATTTTGATTTTAAAACCGCTTCCCGTTTTGACGATGAAAATATCATTTATAGCAAATGATTCATATTCAATTCCCATATGCCGGATGTAGGTTAGCGCTTGAAACAAAGAAACGGTTATGTCAAGTATATCACGCACCGAACAGGAAACGATAAAATCGGCGGCAGTTACATAATTTTCAAGATATTCGGTAGTAAGAATATAAAATTTCTCTTCACTTTCCGCCGGCAGCGAATGAAACGACGAAAGATATAAACTTGCAAAACCGATATTTTTTATATGAATATCATCATCTATGCTTTTAACGGTAATAAATTCATCTTTTATGAAAGAAAGCGTCTCGCCGGAAACGGCAGAAAACGGAATGATTTTTAAATTAACTTCCTTCTCCTGTGTCCAAAAATCCACTGCATGGAATTCTTCTACGTTCAGTATTTGAGAGCTTAATTTTTTTACAATTCGATACCGATTATTTATAATATCCATAGAAAAGATGGGGTGCTTTCTTTCAAAAGTAGCCCCTACGTATGCGATACTAGCATATTCGGATAAAAATGTCTATATGAGGGGAAAAATTTAAGCGACGACAATCGGTTTATTCCGTAAGGGCACCCTGCTTATATAGCGGAGTGCCCGGATTTCTTTGATTTTGCGTCCCTTAATTAAACGCTTTTCGCCATGCGGCGGGATTCCCCGGACCGACCCATTGATTTAATTGAAAACCGCTTCTCAAACTGAGTGTAATAAATTTTTTAGCACGCGTTACCGCTTCGTACGGTTCAAGCCCGATACCGAGTCCGGCCGCAATAGCCGCCGCAGTCGTGCAGCCTGCCCCGTGTGTCCAGCGGGTTTTAATCAGTTCCGCCTCAACTTTAAAAAATTCTTTTCCGTCATAAAAAATATCCATCGCCGATTGCTCGTTTTTCAGCTTTGACCCGCCTTTGATAAACACATACGGCACCCCCATACCGTAAATTATTTTTGCGGCATTTTTTATTTCTTCCAAAGTTTCAGGAGTATTGATACCGGCAATTTGTCCCGCTTCAAAAAGATTCGGCGTAATTATCTTTGCAAGCGGTAAAAGTTTTTTTACAATTAAATTATTCAGCTCAGGATTGACTGCAAGATTTCCGCCTTTGCAAACCATAACGGGATCAAGCACGTAATTTTCTACATTGTATTTTTTAAGATATTCGGCGGAAAGTTCAACGGCGTAATTTGTCGCAAGCATTCCCGTTTTAGCCGCATCCACGCCTATTCCTTTAAAAATAGTATCAAGCTGCGATTTTACGGTTTTTTCATCAAGCGGAAAAACCTCGTGTCCCCATTCTTTATCGGGATTCATCGTTGCGATAACGGTAACGGCAGCCATACCGTAAACGCCGTACTCTTGGAAAGTTTTTAAATCCGCTTCCAGTCCTGCTCCGCCCGACGCATCGGAACCGGCAATCGTTGCAAGTTTAATCATACAATCTCCTCACTATTAAAGGAAATCTCTAAAAACATCAGTTTTTTAGAAGTTTTCCTTAAAGTTATTTGCGATGTTTTTCATAAGTCATTGACATATAAAGACCGTCTAGGATCGTCCTATAGGACTTATGAAAAACTCCCTAAAATCGTTAAACGTTATAAAAATTGGAAGCCTTCATCAAAACCCGTTTATAGCTTCATCAATTTTTTAAACGGAGCGGAGTGTATCACAAACAATGGAAGCGGTCAAGTATTTGCCGGCACTTTTTCCCACACAAAACTTTTCAAGTTTTCCCGATGGACTTTTTTATTCTTTTTCGCTACAATAAAAATATGGGTACAGTTTTTTATCTTGCAAAAATCGGAGAAATCAATTTAAAAAAAGGAAATCTGAAAGACTTTGAATTGCGGCTTTCACAAAATTTACGCACGTATCTTACAGGCGCAAGTTCTAAAATACGCATACGTGCGGGACGAATGTACATTGAAGTACCGGAAGAATTAAGAAAAAGAACGGAAAATGCCCTTACTATGCTCATCGGGATTACCGGATGGGCACAAGCCGTTTCTACAGAAAAAAAAATTGATGCGATTGTTCAAGCAGCACGGACGGAAGCCGTAAAAGCCCGTGAAGCCGGCTGTAAAACGTTTAAAATAGAATCGCGGCGCGGCGAAAAAACATTTCCGATGAAATCGTATGAAATTTCGCGGGAAGTCGGCGGCGTTATTCATTCCGAAGGAATTCTCTCAGTGGATGTTCATAATCCCGATATTGTCATTTCAGTCGAGATTAGAGAAAAAGCATTCATATACGGCGTAGAACACAAAGGACGGCGCGGTTTACCGTGCGGCTGTTCGGGACGCGGTTTACTCCTTCTTTCAGGCGGAATCGATTCTCCCGTTGCGGGATTTAAAATGCTGTCGCGCGGTATGAAATTGGATTATATTTATTTTCATTCACACCCATACACTTCTAAAGAAGCACAGCAAAAAGTGGAGACCCTTTCGTCAATTCTTGCAGGTTACGGTTTAGGCGGTTACCTTAATATCATTCCGTTTACAAAAGTTCAACAGTGCATAAAAGAAAAAACGCCCGAGCCGTATTTGACCTTGATGATGCGTATTTGTATGATAAAAATCGCAAATATGACCGCCGAAAGCATCAATGCCAAGTGTTTGGTTACCGGTGAAAGTTTAGCACAAGTTGCAAGTCAAACAATTGAAAATATTACGGTAACCGACTCGTTTGCGACGTATCCCGTCTTTCGGCCGTTGATAGGAACGGACAAAGAAGACATAACAAACGCCGCGAAACAAATCGGTACATACGAAACTTCCATTCTTCCGTATGAAGATTGTTGTGTTATGTTTTCGCCGAAACATCCGGTTCTACACCCCAAACTCGCGGATGCAAAAGAAATTTTTAGCCGATTGGAAATTGAAAAACTTTTACAGGAAGCATATTCGGCGCGCGAAATTAAAAAGTTCGACTGCATATAAAATATGGATAC
>CAUUAT010000033.1:0-18171 GCA_963543195.1 uncultured Treponema sp. | reverse complement strand
GCATCCGAAAACCCGATTTCGATCCCGTAAAGGCGGGTGAACTCCTTGCCGAAGCCGGCTACGATACGCTCGGTCCGGACGGCATCAGGGTAAACAAAGAAGGGAAACGCGCGAGCTTTGAACTTTTGTATGGCGGAGCGGCGGGTACCGAACAGAACGCCTATCTTAAAGAACAGGCAAAAAAAGCCGGTGTGGAAGTCGAACTTAAACTGCTGGAGCAGGGCTGGATTGAAAAGGTTTTTGCAAAAGACTACGATATGGTTTCTTTACGTTGGTCGTACAACTTGCAACCCAGTTACTGGCAGTTCTTCTCATCGGAAGAAGCTGACAGAGAAGACAGTAATAATATTGTAGGATACGCAAGCCCGGAAATGGATGCTTTGCTTAAAGTTGAAGACGATCCCGATGTTCCCATTGCCGAAAAAGCCGAAAACAATAAAAAGATTGAACGGCTTGTACACGAAGAAGCGCTGGTCATTCCGAACTATTACACCGACTTCACGAGAGTGGGTGTATGGAAGTGGCTTAAATTCCCTGCATGGGGCAATCAAAAATTTACCAAAGGTTTGCTGAATCAAGACGATCCCACCTTTTTCTATAACTACGGCTGGATAGACTCCGACGTAAAAGCGGAAGTCGAAGCTGCCAGAGCGGACGGCAAAACCTTCGAGCCTAAAATTTGGAAACCCAGTACGCGATACCTCCACGAATAGCGGTTTTTATACGGAGCCTCGAAAAACATCGGTTTTTCGAGGCGGGCTTGGCTCACCGTTTTCTTTTATAAAAAGAGGCTTTTTCCTTTACGGTAAAAGCCTCTTTTTATTTCCTATATCCCTCTTTGAACGAGTGCTACGGAACAAAAGAGCCGGATATGTTTGATCAATCTTCTATATACTGGCATACCGAAACTCCGTAAGCCTCTGCATCGCCGTACCGTCTGCAGGTATATGTACAATACATATGCGAGTTTACAAATGGTGCATACCCCCCTTGAATTATTTTATTTATTTTGATATATATAGAATATATATTTTGACACATCAAAATATATATTGAGGAAGTATATGACAACAATAAAAAAAATTGTATATGCCTGTATTGCCGTTTTAGCGGTAACGGCGGTTTTAGCTTGTACTAAAAAAAACAACTCCGAAACCATGCAAACAGGTAACGGTAAAATCAAGGTTACCGTAACAATCGGAATGATCGCCGATGCCGCGAAAGAAATAGGCGGCGACGAAGTTGCGGTTACCGCGTTAATGGGCGCGGGCGTCGATCCGCATCTGTACCGCGCAAGTGCAGGTGATATTACAAAACTGGAAACCGCCGACTTAATTCTTTTTAGCGGACTGCACCTTGAAGCAAAAATGAGTGATGTTTTAAAAAAATTATCCGAAACGCGTAATGCCTTTGCCGTTTCCGAAAGTATTCCCATACAAAACCGGCTGCCGTTCGGCGATTCGGAATACGACCCTCATGTATGGTTTGACGTATCCTTATGGAAATACTCCGTAAAATCCGTATATGAGGCGCTCTGTAAAACGGCGCCCGATAAGACGGCCGTGTTTACCGAACGTTATAATACCTATATAAAAGAACTGGACAAGCTAAACGAATATATACAAAAACGGGCGCAAGAATTACCTGCAGAAAAACGCGTGCTGGTTACTGCGCATGATGCATTTAACTATTTCAGTAAAGCATACGGTTTTACCGTACGCGGACTTCAAGGCATCAGTACGGTTACCGAAGCGGGAGCCAAAGATGTACAAGACTTAGCCGATTTTATTGCGGCACGGGAACTGCCTGCTATTTTTATTGAAAGCTCGGTACCCGAAAAAAACATCAAAGCGCTTCAATCGGCGGTCGGGGCGCGCGGTTATACCGTTCAAATCGGGGGCGAACTCTTTTCGGATGCGATGGGCGACGACGGAACCTTTGAAGGAACATACATCGGTATGTTGACGCACAATATCGACACAATTGTAGACGCCTTAAAAAAGTAGGTATGTATGCGTAAAGAAACGGTTATAAACGATACCCCCCGTATACGGGTTCCGGCGGTATGCATTTCCGATTTAACGCTTGCATATCGCGAAAAGCCCGTGCTGTGGGATATTGATATGTGTGTACCGCAAGGAGCAATGGAAGCAATTATCGGGCCGAACGGCGCAGGAAAATCCACATTGCTGAAGGCGATTATGGGAATTCTCCGTCCCGCATCGGGTGAAATAAAGGTATTCGGCAACAGTTTTAAAAGTCAGCGTAAACGCATCGCCTATATTCCGCAACGCAGCTCGGTGGACTGGGATTTTCCTACAACCGTTTTCGATGTTGTGCTGATGGGCTCCTACGGAAAGCTGGGCTGGATTAAACGCCCGGGAAAGGCGGAAAAAGAACAAACGTATTCGGCGCTTGAAAAAGTCGGCATGACAGAATTTGCAAAGCGGCAAATAAGTGAGCTTTCCGGCGGGCAGCAACAGCGTGTATTCCTTGCGCGGGCACTTGTTCAAAATGCGGAACTCTATTTTATGGACGAACCGTTCCAAGGAGTGGACGCTGCAACGGAACAGGCAATTGTCGGGTTACTGAAAGAACTGAAACATAACGGCAAAACACTTCTTGTTGTGCACCACGATTTGCAAACCGTAAAAGATTATTTTGACAGGGTGCTTCTCTTAAACGTACGCTTGATACGGGAAGGAGCCGTTGAAGATGTTTTTACCCAAGAGAATTTACGCGCAACATACGGCGGACATGCACCTTATGCATCGGAGAAACTATGAACGGAATTATTGATTTTTTTTCCGATTACACGCTGCGTAACGTTTTTTTAGGAACGATGCTGTTAGGTCTCGGCTCAGGATTTGCCGGAACATTTGCCGTACTGCGCAAGCAAAGTTTACTCGGAGACGCGGTCGCACATGCAGCGCTCCCGGGTATTGTTATTGCATTTATTATTACCGCTCCTTATCGGTGCGGGAATTTCGGGATTGCTCGGCGCTCTTTTTATCAATCTTATTGTGAACACATCAAAACTGGATACCGATGCGGCGCAGGCAATCGTGCTCGGTGTTTTTTTAGGATTAGGAATTTTACTTTTAACATACATCCAAAAATTTCCGGGCGCGGCAAAAGCTGGTTTGGACAAATTCATTTTCGGACAGGCCGCAACTATTCTGCAAAGCGATGTTGCCGTTATCTTTTACGCCGAGTTGATTTCTCTTGCCGTCATTATGCTGTTTTGGAAAGAACTGAAAGTTTCTACCTTTGATAAAGATTTTACACACTCCATCGGTTTTCCTCCTAAAATTATTGAGGCGATTCTGACGGCGCTGATTGTAGTTACTATCGTTATCGGTATACAATCGGTAGGCGTTATTTTGATGAGCGCATTGCTGACGGCTCCTGCAGCGGCGGCACGGCAGTGGACAAACAGACTCGGCGTTATGTCCGCACTTGCATCCGTATTCGGTGCCGTTTCCGGTATCGGCGGTTCGGTTGTCTCGTCGCAAGTCGGGAAACTCCCTACCGGTCCCGTCATTGTATGCTTTCTTACGGCTATCGTTGTACTCTCAATTTTATTCGGTCCCGCACGCGGTATTTTACGAAGGCTGCCTGTAAAAAAAGTGCCGATTATCCATGACGATCGGATAAAGCAAAGGACATAACATATGAATACGGAAATAATTATTATTGCAATACTCGTATCGTCCGCCTGCGCGCTTTGCGGCGTATTTTTAGTTTTGCGAAAAATGTCGCTGATGGGAGATGCAATAAGTCATTCAATTTTAATCGGTATCGTTCTCGGCTTTTTTATAAGTAAAAGTTTTACTTCAATTATGCCGATGCTCGGCGCCGTTATAGCAGGAATCGCTTCCGTGTTATGTACGGAACTGCTGCAAAAAACAAAATTGATAAAAAATGATGCGGCAATCGGATTGGTATTCCCTTTTTTATTCGCTTTAGGCGTCATATTGGTTTCGGCATATGCAGGCAATGTTCACTTGGACACGGATTCCGTACTGCTGGGTGAAATCGCTTTTGCGCCTCTTGACCGAATAATCGTATTCGGGTATTCGCTGCCGAAAAGTTTAGTACAAATGGGTTTAATTTTAGTCTTCGATTTTGTTTTCATCGTACTGTTTTTTAAAGAATTAAAACTGACAACTTTTGATCCCGCTTCCGCACAGCTTTTGGGCTTTGCTCCTGCAAAAATGCATTACGGGCTAATGTTTGCCGTAACGCTCACCTGTGTCGGCGCTTTCGATTCCGCCGGTGCCGTACTGGTTACCGCTTTAATGATTGCACCTGCTGCAGCTGCCCTGCTGCTGACGAATAATCTGTTGTATACACTGATTGCCGCAACCGTTATCGCATGTATTTCTTCCATAACGGGGTTTTATCTTGCAGTCGGACTGGACGGCAGTATTGCAGGCGCAATTGCCGTTATGACCGGCATCATATTTACTGCCGTATATCTGTTTTCTCCGAAACACGGCTTTGTCATCCGGCAGTTCAAACGGAAGCAGGTGCGCATACTGTTTTTAACAAAAATGACGGTTATCCATTTGCTGCATCATCAAGATTGTGATACTATGGCGTATGAGTGTCGGGAAGATCACTTAACGGAGCATATCAATATGACAAAGAAAACCGCAACCGCCGTCGTACTGTATGCCGAACGACAAGGCTACATAAAAAAAGAAAACGGCATATTGATTTTGCTTCCGAAAGGAAAAGAAACCGCAATACAATCACTCGTAAATTTATAGCGTGTGGAGGAGCATATGTCATTGCTTTCGGAAATAACGGCTGAAAACTATTTAAAAACAATTGTAAAATACGTATCGTCTCGTAATGATACACTTATTACCAATGGGGAAATTGCACGGCTTTTACACGTTACACCCGGTACGGCAACCTCTATGGTAAAAAAATTAGAAAAAGACGGCTACCTCATCTATAAAAGCCACACCGGCTGCTCTCTCACAACAAAGGGGAAAAAATACGGACTGAATATTTTACGCAGACACCGGCTTATCGAAACATTTTTGCATAAAACATTGCAAATGAACTGGGAAGATATTCATAATGAAGCGGAAAATATCGAACATGCCGTCTCGGACACGCTGATAGATAAGATAGATTCATATCTGGGATATCCTGAACGCGACCCGCATGGTGCCGTTATCCCTAAAAAAAACCAAACGGAGTATATACGACCCGATTTTTCATTGGCAGATGCCGAATACGGATGCTCCTACCGTGTTATACGGCTTACCGGTTCCAAAGCTCAATTTAACTATTACAGTGATATAGGGCTTTTAATGGGAGCGGCAGTCACTGTAACCGCTAAAAACGATGAAACGGGTTTAGCCGAACTTACGGTGAACGGAAAAAAAGTATTATGCGCGGCATTGATTTTAGAACATATCCTTGTGGAAAAAGCCTGAAAAAAAATAGCAATTGTGCCCCTCTAAAAACTTCAGTTTTTTAAAGATGGGCTTTGCTCACCGGTTTTCCATAGAATTATTTGTATCTCTATTCCGAAGGATACGAAGCAAATCCGACAAGGTTTTTACAAGATACCCAAAACTTGCTTTTTCCCGTTTTTTTTATTAAATTCTTGTCATTATGAATATGGAAAAATACACCGTAAAGGCAAGCGAGGCGGTTCAAGAAGCGTCTTCACTTGCGCAACGGGACGATCACAGTCAAATTGAAAGCGAACATCTTTTATACGTATTGTTGGAGCAAGAAAACGGAATTGTTCCGCCCATTGTAGAAAAAATCGGCGTCAAAGCGGACGCCCTTTTAGATGAATTGGATGCGCTGCTCGATAAAAAGCCGCGCGTTACAGGACAGTCGGCGCAAACGTATATGTCGCCTCTTTTAGCAAAGGTCTTAGCTCATGCAGAAGGTTATGCGCAAAAATTGAAAGACGATTATGTATCCACCGAACATTTCCTATTGGCTTTAACTGAAGCCCAAGATGCGGCAGGTGAGCTTTTACGCGCACATGGAATAAATCTAAAAAACGTTCTCGCAGCTTTAAAAGAAATACGCGGCAACACCCGCGTTACAAACGATAATCCCGAATCGACTTTTCAGAGTTTGGAAAAATTCTGCAAAGATTTAACACTGCTTGCCCGGCAGGAAAAAATAGATCCCGTTATCGGACGTGACGAAGAAATACGGCGGGTTATGCAAGTCTTGTCGCGCCGCACAAAAAACAATCCCGTTTTAATCGGCGAGCCCGGCGTCGGCAAAACCGCTATCGTCGAAGGACTTGCCCGTCGCATTGTTTCAGGTGATGTACCTGACAGTCTAAAAGGGAAACGCCTTTTATCTCTTGATTTGGGTGCGCTGGTAGCCGGTGCAAAATTCCGCGGCGAATTTGAGGAACGACTGAAAGCGGTTATTTCCGAAATACAAAAATCGGAAGGTACCGTTATTCTATTTATCGACGAACTGCATACTCTTGTCGGAGCCGGTGCAAGTGAGGGCTCGATGGATGCCTCCAATCTTTTAAAGCCTGCCTTAGCCCGCGGCGAATTGCGTGCAATCGGCGCAACAACTCTCAATGAGTACCGTAAATATATAGAAAAAGATGCCGCTCTGGAACGCCGCTTTCAGCAAGTCTATTGCCCCGAACCTTCGGTTGAAGACACAATTGCCATTTTGCGGGGATTACAGGAAAAATATGAAGTTCATCACGGCGTACGGATACGGGATGAGGCGCTCATTGCGGCAGCGGTTCTTTCAAACCGCTATATCACTACCCGTTTTTTACCCGACAAGGCGATAGATTTGGTTGACGAAGCAGCAAGCCGTCTTAAAATGGAAATCGAAAGTCAGCCCGTCGAACTTGATCAAGTGGAACGCAAAATTTTGCAATTGAATATCGAAAAGGTTTCAATAGGAAAAGAAACCGACGAAGCGTCGAAGGAACGGCTTAAAAAAGTTGAAGAAGAACTTGCGGAACTCAGCGAAAAGCGGAATGCAATGCAGGCGCAATGGCAAAACGAAAAATCGCGCATTGACGAATCAAGAGAGTATAAAAAAGAATTGGAACGGCTGCGGAATGAAGAAGTTAAATACAGCCGTGAAGGAAATTTAAATAAAGCAGCCGAATTACGGTACGGAAAAATTCCCGAACTTGAAAAAAAGATTGCCTCCGTTACTGCGGAACTTGAAAAAAAAGCGGGTTCCGAAGGACAGCTTTTGCGTGAAGAAGTATGCGAAGAAGATATTGCAAAAATCGTTTCAATGTGGACCGGTATTCCCGTTGCAAAAATGATGGCGAGCGAGATGCAAAAATATCTTGACCTTGAAAAGGTTTTACAAAAACGCGTAGTCGGACAAGACGAAGCCGTTCATGTTGTCTCCGACGCTATCCGCAGAAACAAAGCGGGACTTTCAGATGCCAACCGCCCGTTAGGAAGCTTTTTATGCATAGGACCTACCGGAGTCGGAAAAACCGAACTTGCAAAAACTCTTGCCGATTTTTTATTTAACGATGAAAGAGCTCTTACACGAATCGATATGAGCGAGTATATGGAAAAGCATTCGGTCAGTCGCCTTATAGGAGCACCACCCGGATATGTCGGCTATGATGAAGGCGGGCAATTAACCGAAGCCGTCCGCCGCCGCCCATATAGCGTTGTCCTTTTTGACGAAATCGAAAAAGCGCATCAAGACGTTTTTAACGTTTTTTTGCAAATTCTTGATGACGGACGGCTTACGGATGGGCAAGGCAGGATCGTCGATTTTAAAAACACGATTATAATTATGACGAGTAATATCGGCTCCGAATTTATTCTCGGTGCAAAAGATATGAAAAGCATTAAACCGCAAATTACAGAAATGCTTCATAATAGTTTTAGACCGGAATTCTTAAACCGTATAGATGAAATTATCACATTTAACAGGCTTGAAAAAGAACATATCCGCAAAATAGTCGAAATCCAGCTTGATTCGGTTGCCGCTCGTTTGCAATCCCGCAGAATTACTCTGAAGGTTTCCGATGCCGCAAAAGATTTGCTTGCGGATATAGGTTTTGACCCGATGTTCGGTGCTCGGCCTTTAAAGCGGGCAATTCAAACCGAACTCGAAAATAAACTTGCAAAGGAAGTGCTTGAGGGGAAATTTCCTGAAGGCTCTACGGTTTTTGCCGACAAAGGCGATGCAGGGCTGGTATTTAAAAAAGCTAAATAAAAAAACTAATGGGCAGTCTCTAAAAATCTTTCAGCCCTTAATTATAGTTAAATCACTAGCTTGATACTCGGGCATAAACTTTTTTTCATAGCCGGTTTCAAATCTAACCGTAATTACAAATTCGCCTCCGGAATTGTCGATTTTTATAATTCCGCCGTATCCGTATTCGTCGCTGTAAACCGTCGAGCCTTTTTTCCAAATTGCGGTAAGCGGATTTTTGTTTTTGCGGATATTAAATCCCGAAGCGTCTATTTGTTTTCCGTACGGATTTTCTTTAAGCGAATATGTATTTTTTTTATACCGTTCGTTCTGAAAAGCTCCGGTCGTTTTAACGGTTTGGCCTCCGTAAATGGTTACCAAAGAATTGTCGATTTCAAAAAGAAACCTGCTCGGCTGCATAAACGACACACTCCCGTAAAGACGGCGTGAAGAACAGCTGGTCATATAAAGCATATCTTTTGCCCGCGTGCAGGCAACATACATAAGCCGCCGTTCTTCTTCAAGTTCATCAAAGTCGCCGCTATCTCTCGGGAAAACGCCGGTTTCCAAGCCGGTAATAATTACGTTTTTAAATTCCAATCCTTTCGTATTATGAATTGTAATTAAATGTACGGCGTCGGTATGTTCTTCGGTTTCCGAAAGACTTCTGTCCAATTCAATGTGCTCTAAAAATTCGTTTAAACCTTCTACCGAAAAATCGTAAAGACTGGCGGCATTCGCAAGTTCATTTAAGTTTGCAATCTTTTGTGTACCCAACAATTCATCCTCTGTTTGGTAATATTCCGAAAAACCGGAGCGGTTTAAAATTTCATAGATAAACGGGGCGAGACCGTCTCCGTTTTTTCTTTTTAAATCTTTTGTGGTGGTTTCCGATTCAATTTTACCGGTTTGAATAACCGTGCGTAAATATTTTATCATCGATAAAAAGTCAAGTAACCCCGCTTTCGCTTTTTTTGCAAGCTGAAGCGTGTCTGTGGCATTTGTAAGTGCGGAAATAAAATCGTCTTCAGATTTTAAACCGAGTTCATTTTTATTTTGGGAAAACATCATAGCCCTTGCTTTATTTATCAATTTTGTTTGACTAATTTCGCCGATGCCTCGTGAGGGTTTATTTATTATCCGTCTAAAAGCAATTTCATCGCGTCCGTTCGAAATTAAAGCCAAAACCGCTAGCGCATCTTTTATTTCTTCGCGCTCATAAAATTTTAACGTACCGATAACTCGATACGGAATTTTTTTATGAAGAAAATCCGTTTCAAAATTAAGCGACTGCGCATTGGTTCTATACAAAATTGCCCAGTCGGAATAGCATCCGCCGTTTTCAATATCGTGAAAAATGAGCTGTCCGCATAATTCCGCTTCCGCCTCTTGATTCGGTAAAAAATAAATTTCAGGTTTTTTACCGGAACCTCTTTCCGCGCTTAATGTTTTACCCAGTCTGCCGGAATTTTTTTCTACGATGGAACCGGCGACATCCAATATTTGCGAATATGAACGGTAATTTTTTTCAAGTCTAATAATTTTCGTATTCGGAAAATTGTCTGCAAAAGTCAAAATATTTTTTACTTCCGCGCCGCGGAATCTATAAATGGATTGATCATCGTCTCCAACAACACAAATATACGTACTCGCTCCCGTAAGAGCTTTTAAAAATTCAAACTGTGCAATATTCGAATCTTGGTATTCATCAACCATAATTACCGAAAATCTGTTTTGAATCGATAACCGTATTTGAGGAAACTCTTTCAGTAATTTTACCGGCAGCATAATCAAATCACCGAAATCAACATTGCCGGTTTCTTTTAAACGGTTTTGATAATTTGTGTATGCTTCCGCAAATTGAGGAGTGGTATCAACTTCATGCAGCATCGGATCATCTGGTAAAAGACAATAATCTTTTGCGCGTGAAATTTTTTTTATGATCCCGCGTATTTGGTTTTTCGTAAGATGCGGCATAGCCTGCGACAAAAGAACTGAGGAATCATCGTCATCATAAATAGTAAAGTTAGCGCTTAAACCTATATGCTCGGAATAACGGCGTAAAATCCATGCACCGAACGAATGAAATGTTCTTATCATCGCCCGCCCTGCAGCAGGTTCAATCTGCTCGGCACGTTCCGACATTTCTCCGGCTGCTTTATTTGTAAAAGTTACGGCTAAAATTTGTTCGGGATTAATTCCGCATTCGCCGATAAGCCACGCAATTTTTGTAGTAATGACGCGTGTTTTTCCGGAACCTGCTCCTGCAAGGATTAAAAGCGGGCATCCTCGATGTTCAACGGCTTCCAATTGCTCTTTATTTAATACGGTTAAATAATCGCTATACTTCAACATACTTCTCCCGAAATAAATTCGAACCGTTACGGATTAAAAAAATACAACGGTCGCATATGCGCACTTTAGCATTTATGCCGCACGGATGTAAAGACCTTCTAAAAGAACTCTCGGATCGGTCTTTAGAAAAGCTTTTAAGTTTTTTAAGGCGAGCCGAGATTCGTTCGCCGGCTTTGCTGATCGAAAATCCTTCTTTGCGGAGGATACAAAGCAAATCTAACCAAGTTTTTCACAAGATGCCCAATATTGAAAATTATTCTTCGCCCATTTTTCCGATTAATACAATATATTCATTTATTTTTTCAGAATCGGTAAGGACAAGCAATCTATCACCTGCAGAAATTTTCGTGTTGCCGTCGGGAATAATTTCTTCTTCGCCGCGTGCCAAACTTACAATTAAACAATCATCGGGCCACTGCACTTGGCTAATCAATTTTCCGTCAAGCTGCGACTCGGGGGCAACAAAAACTTCAAACATTTGTTTTCCTTCTTCCGCTACCGGCGGTTTTTCTTTTCCATTATTGCCGTCAAGTAATTGTTTTAATAAGACATCGTCGTTGGCGGGCGAATGAATTAAATTAGCGGTTATATATGCCGAAAGTACGGTCAATGTTATTCCTCCCAAATGATACAACCTTCCGCTCGTTTCCGTCATGAGCACAACAGCGGTAAGCGGTGCTTTTATTACCGTTGCAAAAAAAGCCGCCATCGCAAATATCATTACGTTGATTGCATATCCGTTTTCAATTAAACCGGCAGTTACTAAAAATTTTGAAAAAAGAATTCCCGTAAGCGCACCGCATGTTAAAAGCGGAACAAAAATACCGCCGATTGCGCCTGATCCTGCGGAAAGACCGGTAAAAATTATTTTTATCGTAAAAAGAATAAAAAGCATTTTTACGGAAAAATCTCCCTCGCCGAGTGCATCAATTAAACGGTCTCCGCCGCTTGCCGCGAGCGGTAAAAAAATACAAACCGGTACCGACAGCAAAAACGGAATTAAAGGACGCAAATGCTGCGGAACGTTCAATTTACCGTATACTTTTTGTGAAGTATAAATTGCCTTTTTAAAAAGGTCTCCCGCAATTGCCGTAAGCATTCCAAGTAAAACAAGATAGCCGAAATATTTAAGCGGGAATAATTGTATGCCTTTAAAATTAAAAATGGCGCCTTGCCGGAAAAATAATGATGCTATAAAATCACCCGCAACAGCACCGCTGATTACGCACGTTAAAAGGAGCGGACTTAAATATTGATGCAAATCCTCAATTGCAAATATAACGCCTGCAAAAGGCGCCCCGAATGTTGCGGCAAGTCCTGCAGCGGCGCCGCTTGTGATAAGACAGACTTTTTCCAAGTGCGACTGCTTCCCTATTTTTTCAAAACCGCTTCCGATGTATGCGCCTATTTGTACCGACGGACCTTCTCTTCCCAACGAGAGCCCCGTACCGATACTCAAAAGTCCGCCGATAAATTTAAGAGGCAGTTCGGGCCAAATTGATAGGACAAGTTTTTGCATAAAGTTGCCTTTTATTTGTGAAACTCCGCTACCTTTAATCATAGGATATTTTTTTATGAGAAAACCCATAAACAAACCGAATATGATAACAGTCGCTGCAAGAATTAAAACCGTAAATATATTTTCGAAAGATATGCTGGCGTATACATTTCTTCTTAATAACGAAAAGGCGTCTATCGATTTTCGAAATGCGGTAATTGCAAGTCCGGTTAAAATTCCTACAATTAAGCTTTCCGCCGTTAAAACTATATGATTTCCGTACAATGATTTCAATATGCTTTTTGCGGTATTTGGTTTTTTCATAGACCGCATTATAGTTTTTAGTTTGTAACCTGTCAATAAAAAACCAAAACCAGATTACCGTCCGAATTGTTTGCTAGCGGAATGTTCCATATAATCAACGGATAATGTCGGAAACACAAACGGCGGGGCTATCCGTTTTTGACAGTATAATTAGGCTATTTTTTTGCCGTCGATTATAACGGTTTTGAGCGGCGTCTCTGCAGATAAAACAAGTTTGCTCTCCGTTTTTCAATCTTTACCCTTAAACAACCGCTTTAAAAAAATTTTTATTGCACGCCAAACTTTTATAAAAATATTCGGGTTTCGCATTCGGTTCAACCGTGCAAAAGCGCTTAGCAATTCTTCGTCGGTAAATTGCTGACGCTGTACATTTTCTTCAATCTCCATTTCAAGAGCCTTTGTCGCATCTTTAACCGGAATGATAACGGCTGTAATACTTTCCCATCCCAAAAGTTTTGCAGCTTCAAGTCTGCGCTGACCCGCAATTAAAACATTATGCTCATCGACGGCAATGGGTGTTAAAAGTCCTAGCCGCTTTATGCTTTCCGCCAATTCTTTAATATCCAAAAGTTCTTTTCGCATGCGGTTCTTTACTTTAATGTCTTTTATTTCAATTTGCATAAAGTTCTCCTTTTACTTAAAACGGTTTTTTGCAAGATGCGCTTTATTTAAAATTACTCTCAGCCGAAAGTTCCGTAATTTTATTTACAACATCGGTTCGGATTTTTTCCCATTCATCGGGTTTTATCTCAAGAACATTTAATCGGGCATTCGGCATTTCAAAACCCGGCGGAACGGTTTTGCTGAAAACCAATTGTACATCGGTATCGCATATAATCTGCTTATTATCGCCTGCGGGCGCATTCGTTTTTATAATTATGTTATTGATGTGATAGTTGACCGAATCTTCGGTTTTTTTCATACTTCCTACAACTTGAAAGCCGGATTTAACGATGTCGCTATCATCATTAAAATGTTTCGGATATTGCGCATCTATTCCCGCTTCAAAATTATTTTCAGAAGTTGAAGCGTCTGCATAAAAAAACAAATCGATATCGATTGCGCCGGACGACGGTTCGCCTGAAGGCTTTAGGGAGTATATGCTCGCAAATATATTTATGTCGGCTTTGGTATCGGTAACAGAACCTTTCCCCTCTATAAGGATATGTATTTTTTCCGAAGTGTCCGGATTAACCAATTCGATTGTATAGCTTATACCGTTAAAAGGATTTTCATAATCTTTAATTTCATATATAAATTTAAAAATTTCATTACCGTCAAAAACAGCAGTAAATTGATCGCGGGCAGTAAGATTATTTTTAACCGTGAGTTTTTCGGTCAGGTTAAATTTTTGAATTGTATTTTTTATTTTAGAATTGAAAACTTCTTCGGCATTCTCAAATATGTTCGAATCCATTTTTCCGTAAATATTCCATAACGTTTTGAACCGGTTATCGTTTTTCAGTGCATATACTATTTCGGAAATATATTTTTCAATGTCGGCGTTATTAAATTCTATAAAATATGTATTACCGTCCGGTTTTATTGTCGCATTTTTATAAAAACTGTCCCGAGCCTTATCGTAACGTTTTTTTGAATGCTTATCGGGCTTCATAGAATTCCATTCTCTAAGCGTGTCATAAGAAAAATCGGCATCCATATATGAAAAGAAATTCTGCGGAAAAATAAACGCCATCGATTTCCCGACACTGTTTGACGGAATAAAAAAGGTCGTATCAATCAATTTCGGAATAGCCGCTTCAATAGTTTTCTTGCCTATTTTAATATTTATCAGTTCCGTTTCTTTTTCCGTTTTTAAAATATTTTTTAATTTATAAGAATACCGAAGTTCTTTTGCATTTTTATCATTTACGAATTCTGTCTTAAGACCGATATTATTTTTAATAAGGAGTTCAATCGGCAAATAAGATTCCCGAAGGAACTCGGCAGGCGCACCGTCAATTTTATAATCTTTTAAAAAGAATTCTTTGCTTACGTATCCGTTGTCAAGAATATCACTATACAGCATAAAATTGTCTTGAAAGCGTGTACACGCTTTAAGCAATTTTTCACCGGACTTTTCCCGTATGCTCATTATATTTTTTACGTCTTTGTTACCGCATGACAAAACAAGAAGCACTGCGGCGGAAATTATCGTAAAAAAAACAGATTTACATTTTTTCATAAAAGAACCTCTCAATAAAAACTGAAAATCGCATGTCCTGCGGCATACTGCTTTAACAGGCATTTACTTAAATTGAGTATATAAATTTACCATTTGTTAGTCAATTGATTTGCAAGCAAAAACGATACTCCGTACCCATTGTAAACCTGAAAGTTGAGGCGTCAGCAGTATGCTATTTCCGGAAAGAGAATCAAAAACACAAAACCGTCTATTGTGCAGGGCGGCTCACCGGTTTTTGATTTTAAATTGCGGAGGATGCAAAGCAAATTCAATAGGTTTTTTAGAAAATGTCCTATTGTGTAAAAAATCTTAAACTTTTTATTGACAGCCGTAAAAATGAGCGCTATACTATACCTTGTCCGGCGTATAGAGACGGACAAATAAGCATTTTTATAACGGAGGATAAAATGAAACATGCAAAATTTTTTGCGGTTACGCTTGTCGTTTTAGCGATAACGACGTCCGTATTTGCAGAATCCACACCCATTTCCGGTTTAAGTTTTTTTAAATTGGATAACGGCTTAGAGGTGTTCGTATTGGAAAACCATACGGTACCGCTTACAAGGATTCAAATTACCTTTAGGTGCGGAGCTCTCACTCAGACTCCCGAAACATGCGGAATTTTCCATTTGTATGAGCATATGCTTTTTAAAGGCAACGCAAAATACAAAACCGAAACCGAATTCGCGGCGGCGATGACGGAGTTGGGCATTGCCGGTTGGAACGGGAGTACTTCTACCGAATATGTTGAATACCACATCACATTGCCTTCAAATAAAACGGGTAAAGGGCTTGAATTTTGGTCATATGCGATGCGCTCACCGCTTTTCGACAAAGAAGAGTTAGAAATTGAAAAGGATGTTGTTTGCAACGAAATAAACGGCGACAGATCAAGACCGACCGCACCCATTTTCGAAATGAAGACAAAGATGTTGTTTCCCAAATTCCCATGGAGACGGGATGTCGGCGGCTACGACGCGGTTATAAGAGCGGCAACACAGGAAATGCTTAAGCGTATGCAAAAAGAGTATTATATTCCGAATAATGCCGCTATTTTTGTTTCCGGCGATGTTAAACCCGGAGAAGTGCTTGCGGAAGTAAAGAAATACTACGGCGATTGGGAAAAAGGAAAAGATCCGTGGAACCCGATGCCAGAACCGCAGCTTATGCCTGCCGTAAAGGAACCCGTATATCTTGTATACCCCGATACCGGCTTTTATCAAGGGCTTTCCGTATTCTATATGTATATGCGCGGTCCCGATGTAGTGCGCGAACCTAAACCGACTTATGCCGCCGATGTATGGGGAACGCTGTACGGTATGCCTGCCGGAAAATTTAAGGAGAATATCTTTAAGGCCGTTCCCAATTTGTATGAAAAAGACCAAACATGGGCAGGTTACTATACCCAGCGGGACGGCGGAGAGCTTCAGTTCGGAACCGTAGCCTTAATTGATTCCGATTCCTCTACGGCTAAACGGGCTAAGGACTTTACAAACGCCGTATACGCGGAAGTCAAAAATACGGTAGAAGATAAAGCCTATTTTGAAAATAAGGACTTTGCTTCCGTAAAGCGACAGCTTGAAGACGAACAAATTCTCAGCTTGGAAAATCCCGATGAATTTATAAGTACCCTTTCTTTTTGGTGGTCGTCGGCCTCTGCCGATTACTTTTTTAAATATTTACCGAATATGAACAAAGTCGGTAAAGCCGACATCGATACCTTTTTACAAACATACGTTTTAGAAAATCAGCCTATAGTAATTATAAGAATGAATGCCGCCGATTACAAGCGAGAAGCGAAAAATTTTAAAGCGGAAGGGTTTAAAGTTATAACCAGAGAAAACTGCTTCTGGTGGGGAGATAAATAATGAAAAAATATATGAAACACATTTTTATTACAATCATCATAAGCGCCGTCTTTTTGTTTTCGTGCGAAACGACGCCTGCCGTACAAATTGAAGGCTTGGAAAATGCCGGCGAATTTATGAAAGCAAACGTTCCGCTTATCTCGATGCACAGTCTTGATAACGGCATAACGGTTATCGTAAAAAAACAAAATACAAACAGAATTTTTACTATGGATATCGTCTACAAAGGCGGGCTTGCGATGCTGCCTGAAGGAAAAGACGGACTGGAAGGTTTAACGCTTGAAACAATGCTGCGCGGTTCGCAAAAATATTCTTACGAAGACGTAAAACGGCTTTTATCGGAAAATTCAAGCGAAATGAAGGTTTCAACGGGGATTGATATTTCACAGCTCAGTTTGAACACAATTGATAAATATTGGGGAACAATGCTCGATGTATTTACGGATGCCGTTTTAAACCCGACGTTCGCCCCTGAGCAATTGGAGCTTGTAAAACACGCTGCAAATATGGCTATTGCCGAAAAAATGGCCGACCCATACGACTTTGCGGTAACAAAGCTACACGAGCGAACCTTTAAGGGGCACCCGTATGCCAAAGAAAAAGACGGAACGGAAGAATCGATAAAGTCCATAACTATAGACGACATAAAAAATTGGCATAACGAAAAACTGACTGCCGACAGAATGTTCGTCGTTGCGGTCGGCAATTTTAATCCGTCAAAACTGGTAAAAGAATTAAACAAAACACTGGGGAAAATACCCGTTAAACAAAACATCATTCCTGAAGTAAAACCGTTTAATTTTTCGCAAGAAGTTTATACGGATGTTTTTGATGCCGCAGAAGGCATAGCATATATTCGCGGAGATTATGTAATTCCTTCAATCGATTCCGCCGATTTTACGGCTTTGCGATTTGCATACAGTATTTTAGACGAATTACTTTTTGAAATCGTGCGAACTCAAAAAGCTGCATGCTATTCGGTTTGGACAAACGCTCATCCTTTTAAAGCGCCCTACGGTTCACTGGTTGTCTTTAAGTCCGATAAACCTACGGAAGCAAAGCGTGCTTTCGATGAAGCGATTGCGATTCTCGCTTCAGGTAAAACGATAAACTTAAAAGGACAAGGAGTGAAAAGCGGTGAAGGTACCGTTTCGAAGTCAAGCGGTCCGAAATATGCACCGATTGCAGAAAATATTGAAGCTTATAAAGCGAAATATATAAACGCATTTTACGGAAATCAGCTTACCAATTCCGATACTGCAGTTCAGATCAGCTCCAGTTATGCATATTTCGGAAACCCTTATGAATATCTGAGGCTTATCGACAAAATAAATGCCGTCAGCGCCGAAGACGTCGTCCGCGTTATAAATCAATACCTTGTAAACGGAAAGATAAGCTGGATTATCGTCTCGGATAAAGAAGGTCTTTCTAAGGTTTCTTTGCCCCAATTTAAGCGTTTTACGGGAAACGTAAAAAAATAAACTAAACAGGCTGAAGGATGTATGTTCTTGTACATCCTTCAGGAAACCTCTAAAAACTTCAGGTTTTTAAAGGTGAGCTCCGCTTTCCGGGTATGCAAAGCTTACCCAACAAGTTTTTTATAGATCCCCTTCAGTCTATGTGCCCGTACCTTAATAAGGACATCTTTACAAATATCGTAAGACTCATCGGTTGAAATAACGGCACACATAAAAAACAAACTGAAACACCGGAATTGACACTCTCTAAAAAAATCATATAAT
>CAUUAT010000032.1:0-18228 GCA_963543195.1 uncultured Treponema sp. | reverse complement strand
TTTCTCAAGTTCTTCTTTGGATGTTCCGAGTTCGGTTTCAAACTTACCGCGAACTTTGCCGTTTACCTGCACGACAACAGTGCATATCTTATCTATACAGAATTTTTCTACAAACATAGGCCAATGTGCATACGCAATTGATTCACTGTTACCCAATTTTTGCCAGAGTTCTTCGCACAGGTGCGGCGCATAAGGGCTTAACAGTTTTACAAAATTGTACCACGCATATTTCGGGAGTTTTTTATATTTTGAAATTTCATTTACGAAAATCATCATTTGGCTGATTGCGGTGTTGAAATTAAGACGTGCAGTATCGTCCGTTACTTTTTTTATGGTCTTGTTTAACAGAGTTGTAACAGTCTTTGTTTCTTCCGTAGAGGTGTCGTTTACGGGCGTATCATAAATTTCCCGCTCTGATAAATTCCATACTTTTTCCAAAAATCTGAATACACCGATTATCCCGTTTGTGTTCCACGGTTTTGAGACCTCCAAGGGACCTAAAAACATCTCGTAAAGTCTGCACGTGTCGGCACCGTATTCTTTAATAATGTCGTCGGGGTTGATGACGTTTTTTAAACTCTTCGACATTTTCGCAATAACTTGTTCGAGTTTTTCACCGGTGGCGATTTCTTCAAATTCGGTATCGGATATTTTTTTTACCTGATCCTGCGGAACGAGAGTTTTATTTTTGCGCATATATGCAAACGAGGTAATAAGCCCTTGATTGATTAAGCGCAAAAAAGGTTCTTCATCGGCGACAAGTCCTAAATCGTACAGTACCTTGTGCCAAAAACGGGCATACAATAAGTGCAATACGGCATGTTCGGCGCCTCCTATGTACAAATCGACCGGCATCCAATAGCCGCACTTTTCTGCGGAGGCAAATTCTTTTGTATTATGCGGATCGGTATACCGCAGATAGTACCAACAGGAGCCTGCCCATTGAGGCATTGTATTCGTTTCGCGTTTTGCAGCTTTGCCGCATCGGGGGCATTTGACATTTACCCAATCGTCAATTGCCGCAAGCGGGCTTTCCCCCGTTCCGGCAGACGCATAGCTTTCGACTTTCGGCAGTGAAACGGGTAAATCTTTTTCATCGACAGGCACGATACCGCAATGCGGACAATGCACCAAAGGAATGGGTTCTCCCCAATAGCGCTGGCGGCTGAAAATCCAGTCGCGCAATTTGTAATTTACTGCTTTTTTCCCGACACCGTTTTGTTCAAGATATTCGGTAATTTTACGTTTCGCTTCTTCCGTTTTTAAGCCCGTAAATTCATGTGAATTAACCGCATAGCCTTCAGCGCTTGTGCACTGCGAAGGTTCTACCGAGAAATCACCGTTGTTGCCTTTTAAGTCCCATTCTGCTTGAGATGCGACGACTTGAATTTTAGGCAAACCGAATACGGAAGCGAATTCCCAGTCACGCTCATCATGGGCCGGAACCGCCATAATTGCACCCGTTCCGTATGAAAGCAAAATGTAGTCTGAAATCCAAACGGGAATCTTTTTTTTCGTGAGCGGGTTTAACGCATAAGCTCCCGTAAACGCGCCGGTTTTTGTTTTTGCCAAATCAGTACGCTCAAGATCGCTTTTTGTTGCGGATTGAGCAACATACTGCAAAACCGCCGTCTTGTGAGCCTCATCGGTAATTTCGGACACAAGCGGATGCTCCGGCGCCAAAACCATATATGTCGCTCCGAAAAGTGTATCGGGCCGTGTAGTGTACACCGTAATTTTCTTTCCGGTTCCGTTTCCGTCCGCGTCGGAAAGTTCAAAGTCAACTTCCGCCCCGCTGCTTTTTCCTATCCAGTTCCGTTGCATCTGCTTAACTGAATCGGGCCAGTCAAGGCCATCCAAGCCGTGCAAAAGTTTATCGGCGTAGTCTGTTATTTTCAGAATCCACTGCCTGATGTTTTTACGCTCCACTTGCGCGCCGCACCGATCGCAGCGACCTTCTTTTACTTCTTCATTTGCAAGTCCGGTCATACATGAAGGACACCAGTTAATGGGCGCTTCTTTTTCGTAAGCGAGCCCTTTTTTGTAAAGCTGTAAAAAAATCCACTGCGTCCACTTATAATATTCTTCTTCGCTTGTAGAAATTTCTCTATCCCAATCGTATGAAAGACCAAGCGATTTTATTTGCCTGCGAAAGTTATTGATGTTTTTATGCGTTGTAGTACGGGGATGTGTACCGGTCGCAATTGCATAATTTTCGGCGGGAAGCCCAAAAGCGTCGAAGCCCATCGGATGGAGAACGTTATATCCGTTCATTCGCAAAAAACGGCTGTAAATATCGGTAGCGGAATACCCCTCGGGATGGCCGACATGAAGCCCTTCCCCTGACGGGTAAGGGAACATATCCAAGATATATGCCCGCTTATCTTTGGGGAAATTCCTATCTTCCGTAACCTTAAACGTTTTGTGTTCTTCCCAATAATTCTGCCATTTTTTTTCGATTTCTAGAAACGGATATGCCATTGTGTTGCTCCTGTTATAGGTGTTTCTTAAAGCCCGCGCCGGTTTTTAAGGGTTCCCTATTGAACAAGACCATACTATACTAAAATGCGGAAAAATGCAACGTGTCCGCTTACAGTTTTGTGATGCGAATTTTGAACTTTCGGCTTAATATACAGGCATCTATAAAAACTTGAAGTTTTTTATAGATGCCGATCCGTCATTGAGATTCTATAATTTAATGTTTTTTAAATATTCTTTGAATGAGCTTTGAAGAAATTTAAGTTTTTTATCCGCACTTGCAATGTTTGTTTTCAGTTCGTCCAAATTATTTTCCAATTTTAAGAGTTTATTTAAAAATTCTTTTCCTTGCTGACTTTCCGAGCCGACGGCCGCAATATTCTTTCTTACGCGGTCCTGTTCGGCGGAAAGCTTATCAAATTCATTTTGTAAATCGGATAATTCCATTTTTGCCGAATTTATTTTTTCTTTCTCTTTTATGATGCCTTCAAAAATCTTTTGTACGTTTTCAGGCATTTCGGAATTTACGCTTATCGAAACATACTCCGAATCGGGCATATTGAAAATAGTTTTAGTATAATTATATAATTTTTCTTCCGTAACCGTTAAATCGGCATTGCTTTGTCCGTCGACATGGATTTTAAAACGATATTTATTCGCCGTTTTTTCCATTAAGTTTTCTTCGCTCAGCAAGTTAAATTGCGTATCGATCGGATGCTCGATGACAACGGTCCTTTTTTGTTTGTCGGTATTTTTAACCGTATAAACGGAATGGAGAATAAATTTATTGGTTACCGTCAAAACTCCGTCCGTAATTACTACGGTTTCAATATTTTTTTCGGTTTTTTTTGATTTATATGCCGCTACTTCCAAATCGTCGCCGAAGGCGATAATGCGTTTTTCATTTTCCGGTACAAATTCCAAAAGAGCATCGCCGGCATATTTTCCGTTGTCAAAAACCGAAATAGGTCCCGGTGGAAGTTTTAAACCGGATTTATTTTCAAACTCGATACAAAATTTCGAGTTTACGGCGGAAGAAGACGGTATCTCTGAGAAAACCGAGAATTTTTCGGCGGGTAAGGATACGAGCGCCAACGGTATCATCGTACTTTTTTGCCGGTTTAACGTAACGGGTTTTACCGGCGTAAACGCGAACATTTCTCCGGCTGCACCGTCTTGTTCTATTTTATTTTTAAAATAAGCGGTCGCTTCTTCGTATTCCGCTACGGAATATTCTTCATCGTACGGGCTTTCCGGAGCCCCTTTACGTATTGCCGCAGCCGCATATTCCTCTCTTTCGCTTGCATTTTTAGTTTTAGAGAATTCCGCAACGGAATCAAAAGTTTCCGCTTCCGCCGTTTGCGCAATTGCCAAAGGAACTTCAGGGCGGTATGTGTAATACGGCTGATATAAATTTTGCCGAAAACCGACCGGGCGTCCGGTGGTGAGCGTTAATTTAATATCCTTCCAATCCAAATCGGTCGAATTATCGACAATCGCCCACGCTTGAAAAGCCGCCGAATTTGCCGCCATATCAATACGATACGAAGGTTTCCAAACGGGTGCTTCCATCACATATGAAAGACGGACCGTTCTGCTGCCGGTTCCTTGTACATTGATTGCAATTTGTTTGCGTGTTTTTGACGAAGCGTTTAAAATCAAATCAAGAGCGGTGTTTAAATCTTCATTTAATTTTTCATCCGTGAATTTAAATGTTTCAATATCGTCAAATGAAATAATACGCACACCTTCTTTCGACACAACCGAAATGAAAAAACTTTCGCCCAGATCGGTTGCTCGGCTGTCGACGCTTAAAATTTTTCCGGTAATTTTATTCGGTGTAAGGATTTCAATCTCCGCTCCTTTTTGCGCTTTTAAAATGTCATAAATGCTTGCGAAAGAGGAGACTGTTACTTTCAAACTTTCAAGAGCTTTCCGGAGAGTATCTTCCGATTCGTAATCAATGCTTAATTCTTTTGCAGCGGGATCCATAAAAATGAGCGACTTTAAAACATCGTTGATTTGCGTCGGCGAAAAAAATAAGTTTAATTTTCCCGATCCGGTTACGGTACCTTCATGCAGATAATGAGCGACGCCTGAAGAGTAGAGCGTTACTTTTTTTAACGGAATATTTTCTTCGGTAAAAGAAAAAGAATCTTGAGCCGCTGCGGTAAGTGTGCAGAATACTGAGACCGCTATTGAAATAATTTTTTTCATAAATCCTCCGGTAATATAAGATGCGCCGATTAGAGCGGCATCCGTATGTAACCGTATAGTTTACGGTCGTATTCATTATAAGAATACCTTCGCATTTTTTCAATAATGCCGGATTGACGATAAAACGGGAAAACCGTATAATCGGGAAACACTGAAACGGGTTCGGATTTTTTTAGGAGCGCGAATAATACGGTGAGCACGTTTTATTGGGGAGAAAATGTAAATGCTTGACAGTGATGTAAAATTTATAAAAAAATCTTATTGTGCAGGTATTTTAATAATAACTTTAAGCGCATTCATATTATAAAAGCGGTACGAAATTGTGAAGAAACTTCAAATAAACAGCAAAATAATTTTTATGTATATTTTCAAGGAATTACTCTTATATTTTGCGGTTTCTTTTTTGTTTTTCTTTTTTATTTTTTTCGTTAATCAAATTCTTTTAATGGCAGATGAAATACTTTCAAAGCATGCCCCTATAAAAGACGTAGCGCTTTTACTTTTTTATTCTTTACCTTTTATAATCGCTACAACGGCTCCTTATTCGGCTCTTGTCGGAACGCTTATGTGTTTGGGGCGTTTTTCTTCCGACTATGAATTTATTTCGATGAATGCACTTGGTATTTCCTCATCTTTTATTATTTTACCGGTGTTTACCGTCGGACTGCTTATTTCGATTGGATCCTTTATTACAAATGATATTTTAATTCCCTCAGGTACAATTAAATTTAATGAAGTACTTTACAATATTGCCTCTTCAACTCCCGCACTTGAATTGGAATCGTATTCGATTAAACGGAATGAAAATTCAATAGTTGTTACCGGTTTGATAAAAGACAAAATCGTTCATAATCTTTTAATAATAGATTCAAGCCAAAAAGATGTAAAACGTTATTTATCCGCAGAAAAAACCGATGTCGAAAAATCAAACGATGCTGCAATTATTATGCAACTCAAAATGTTGAATCCACGTCTTCTTAGCTTAAATATAAAGGACGATTCAAAATTCGATGCGGCTTACGGAGAAAGCATTGTTTACAATGTACTTGCAAAAGATGTTGCGCCTAAATTAATTTCAAGCGGAGGTCCCGATAAAATGACTTCACGCGATTTGATAAAAGACATTCGCGAAAAACGAAATAATCCCGATACCGATGAGAGATTTTTAAATATTTATGTTATGGAATTGCATCGAAAATTTTCCGTTCCGTTCGGAGCTCTATTTTTTGTTTTACTCGCATTTGCAATAAGCCGGTCGGGAAAAACGTATGATCAAAGTGTCGGTTTTATTGTCGGGCTTTTAATTTCGGTTGTATATTGGGCATTTTTAATCGGCGGCCAAATGTTGTGTTTGGAAGCCGACGTCAATATAAACGGTGCATTTGCAATGTGGTTTCCGAATATCCTTTTAGTTGCCGTTACTCTAATTCTTACGATAAGGCGAGCGTTTAAATGAAATTACTTCAGCGGTATCTTATGCAATTATTTATTCCTACATTTGTTGTCGCGATGCTTTTTTTTATTTTGCTTTTACAATTGGGAGAATTATTTGCACATATTGTCGAATACTTGCAAAACGGAGCGAACATAAAAGATGTTTTATTGATAATGATACTGTACTTGCCGAAATGTATTTCTTATTCGGTTCCGCTTGCAATTTTATTTGCCGGATCGTATACGATGGGAAATCTTTATGTCCGGAATGAACTTACCGCAATTTTTTCGGCAGGAGTCTCTTTAGGTAAATTCACACTGCCGATGCTTATTTTCGGCTTTTTGCTTTCAATCGGAATGATTTTTTTTGAAGATAGAATCGTAATACGGTTTTCTTTTGAGAAATCGCAGCTTTCAAACCGTCTTTTAGAAAATGAAGAAAACCTGAATTCCTCCGATGTTATAATATTATCGGAGCTTGGAAAAATCGTATATCTTGCGGATTATTACGATGCATCAAATAAAACTTTGTCGAACGTATCTGTTGTGCGGCGGAATGACGGCGGAAATATTTCGATGATAGTAAAATCGGATTATGCCGTTTGGGAACAAGACCATTGGATAATGAACAATGTTTCCGTTTATAGTTTCGATGAAAAAAATAAGGTAATTCATACGCTATCGTTTCCTGCCGATTTGGTTTTAAGCGAACCGCCTGAAAGCTTTCAAAAGAACCTTAATTCCGTTGATGAAATGACAATTAAAAATGCAAAAGTTTTTATCACAAATCTTAAAAAAAACGGGTTACCGTACTATGAAGAGCTTTCAAAATATTACCGCCGTTTTTCGTTTCCTTTTACCATTTTTATAGTTTTATTTTTTTCAATTTCATTGGGAGGAAAATTCAAAAAAAATATTTTATTAATGAGTATTTTATTCAGTTTGGGAATTGCGACGATTTTTTATATAACGGAAATGATGACAATGATGTTTGCCAAATGGGAATACATTTCTCCGCTTGCAGGTGCATGGACACCGATTTTTCTTTTTTTTGTAATCAGTGTATTTTTGTTACGAAAAGCTAAAACATAAAAATCAAGTATAGACTTTAATACAAACCGAATCGCTCCCATTGCAGTTTAATTATTTTCCGATGATTTAACGGTAATAGAAATTTTAAGCAAAAACGGATTGCAGATGCTCTTTACGGTATTGGAACAAACCCTGTAGATTTTTTTTCAAAATTGAGGTACGATTTACCCGTTACAGACAACTTATTTTATGGAGCATCTCCAATTTAGAGACGCTCTACGGTTAATTTTAATAAATGAGTATGGGAGTTTTTTATGTATGATTTTAATTTTGACGTACCGGTAAAAATTGTGTTCGGTAAAAGCGGTATTAAAAATTTAGCCGACGAGGTTTTGAAATACGGTAAAAGAGTTTTATTTTGTTACGGCGGAGGAAGTATAAAAAAGATAGGGCTCTATGATGAAATTATTAAGCAATTTCAATCGGCGGGAATTTTTTTTAAAGAACTTTCGGGTATTTCACCGAATCCGCGCATTACGGAAGTGGAAGAAGGTATAAGACTTGTAAAAGAAAATAACTTGGATTTTATTTTGCCCGTCGGCGGCGGCAGCACGGTCGACTGTGCGAAAGCGGTTTCTGCATGCGTAAATTATCCGGGCGATGCGTGGGATATTATCGCCGGAAAAGCCGATATAAAAAAAACACTCCCGATAGGCGTTGTTTTGACGATTGCGGCAACCGGTTCCGAAATGAACTGCGGCGCGGTTATTTCAAATCTTCAAACAAAAGAAAAACTCGGCTTTATGCATCCGCTTCTTTTTCCGAAATTTTCAATTTTAAATCCGGAATATACATTTTCCGTTCCGAAAATACAAACTGCAGCCGGTACCGCCGATATTATGAGCCATACATTTGAATGTTATTTCAGCTTAAACGACGGTGCTTTTTTGCAAGACCGATTTGCGGAAGCGATTTTGAAAACCTGTATTAAATACGGGCCGGTTGCAATAAACGAGCCGGATAATTATGAAGCCCGCTGCAATTTGATGTGGGCGAATTCATGGGCGATAAACGGACTCCTTGACCGCGGAAAAAATACGGCGTGGTCGGTTCACCCGATGGAACATGAGCTCAGCGCTTTTTATGATATTACGCACGGAATAGGACTTGCAATACTGACTCCGCATTGGCTATCGCACTGTTTGAATTCTTTAACCGTAGAAAAAATCGCATCTTACGGTATAAATGTTTGGAATATTCCCGAAAATAACGATATCTATAAAACGGCAAATAAGGCAATTGAAAAAACATATGACTTTTTTAAATCGATTGGGATCCCTATGACGCTGAAAGAAGCGGGTATCGGCGAAGAACATTTGGAAGAAATGGCGGAAGCCGCAATCAGACATAGAGGTAAAAACGGAAAAATATCGGGCTTTCAAGACTTGACTGCAAAAGATGTACTTGCAATTTATAAGGCAGCTCTGTAACTTTTTAAAGACAGGAAGCTATAAGTATGGAAAATTTCGACGTTGTCCGACCTGAAGAACAGGCGGGAGATGAGAAAGACAGGGCCCTGCGACCGAAAAATTTAGCTGACTTTCAGGGGCAAACAAAAGCGAAAGAAAACCTTGCCGTTTTTATAAAAGCAGCACGGGAGCGCAGCGAAAGTTTGGATCATCTTTTTTTAATCGGTCCGCCGGGACTTGGAAAGACGACGTTGGCACAAATTACGGCAAACGAACTCGGCGTTGACTTTAAAGTTACCGGAGCACCCGCTTTGGATAAACCGAAAGACCTCGCAGGTATTCTTACAACTTTAACCGAACGGAGTGTTTTTTTTATCGATGAAATTCACCGGTTAAAACCTGCTATTGAAGAAATGCTTTATATCGCGATGGAAGATTACGAACTCGATTGGATAATAGGGCAAGGACCCGGTGCAAGGACCGTCCGAATTCCCATTCCGCCTTTTACGCTGATCGGGGCGACTACGCGTGCCGGTATGGTTTCAAGCCCACTTATAAGCCGTTTCGGAATTGTGCAGCGTTTTGAATTTTATTCGCACGAAGAGCTGGCTTCCATTATTTGCCGATCCGCTTTGATTTTAGAAATAAAGATAAAAGAAGAGGCTGCTTTTGCTTTAGCAAAATGCTCCCGTGGAACACCGCGCGTTGCAAATCGCCTGTTACGCCGAATGCGGGACTTTGCTCAAGTTGCCGGAAAAACTCGTATTGATGAAGCGGTTGTTTCTTCGGGATTAAAGCAATTGAACATCGACAAACTCGGCCTTGAAACGTACGATAGGCAAATTCTTAATTCCATAATCGAAAATTATTCAGGCGGTCCGGTCGGCGCCGAAACTCTTGCAATTTCCATCGGCGAATCGCAGGATACGCTTGAAGATTATTATGAGCCGTATTTAATTCAATCGGGGCTTATTCAGCGTACGCCGCGCGGACGCATGGTCACCGATAAAGCGTACGAGCACTTAGGGTTAAAGCCTCCCGTAAAAGCAAATAAGAATATTCAGGAAAATTCCTTATTTGATTGCTAGAAAATAACTTCCTTTTATGCTATATTACTATCCGTAAATTACAGCATAAAAGGAGTTTCTATGAATTACGATGAAATTTTAAGAAGAGCGGAAAAATATATTTCCGAAGAAACGGAAACGAAATTTATTGAAGAAGTTAAGCAGCTTATTAAAAATAACGATAAAAACGAGTTAACCGATCGTTTTTATAGAGATTTGGAATTCGGTACGGCGGGATTGCGGGGCGTTATCGGCGGCGGAACAAACAGAATGAACCCGTATGTTATAAAAAAAGCGACACAGGGACTTGCAGACTATCTTATACAGACAAAGCCTGAGAAAGCTGCGGCGGGGTTGTTACGTGCGGTTATAGCTTTCGATTCGCGGCATTATTCCGATGTATTTGCAAAAACAGCCGCTTTGATTTTTGCGGCGAACGGAATACGGTGCTGCTTATTTTCAAGTTTGCGTCCTACGCCGGAACTTTCGTATGCAATCCGCGAGCTCAACTGCGATACCGGTGTTGTTGTAACCGCTTCTCATAATCCGCCTGCATACAACGGCTATAAAGTTTACTGGTCGGACGGAGCGCAAATTACTCCGCCGCACGACTCGGGAATTATTGCGAAAGTGGGGGAAGTTTCTTCCGTAAAACTTACGGAAGAACAAGACGCTTTAAAATCCGGTATGCTGGAGGTCATCGATAAAGAAATAGATGAAAAATATTGGGCAATGCTTAAAAACAAAATCACCCGTAATGAAATCATCAAGGAAATGTCTCAATCGGTAAAAATCGTCTATACACCGCTTCATGGAACCGGCGCAATGCATGTTGAAAAAGTTTTGGGTGAAATGGGATTTACCGTTATCACGGTTCCGGAACAAAGAGAGCCGGACGGAGATTTTCCTACCGTAAGCTATCCAAACCCTGAAGACCCGAAAGCTTTAAAAATGGCAATGGATTTAGCTCAAAGAGAAAACGCCGATATTTTAATGGCGACCGATCCCGATGCCGACCGTTTTGCCTGTGCGGTAAAAGCCGAAGACGGGACTATGCGGCTTATAAGCGGAAATCAAATGGGAGCCTTGTTTACCGATTATATTTGTTTGACACTGAAAGAATCGGGTAGACTCCCGAAAAATCCTGCCGTTGTACGCTCGATTGTAACGTCGCCTTTAAGCGACGTAATTGCGGCCTCTTACGGTGTTCAGAGTTTTGAGTGTCTTACGGGTTTTAAATGGATTTGCGGAATGGCAGAAAAAATGGTTACGACGGGTTCTCATTCGTATATTTACGGGTATGAAGAAAGTTTCGGCTATAATTTCGGTACGGAAATAAGAGATAAAGACGGCATTGCCGCCGCTGCTATTTGTTCCGAAATGACGCTTTATTGGAAAAGTAAGGGCAAAAGCCTTCTCGATAGGCTTGAAGAAATTTTTACACGGTTTTCATTTTATGGAGAAAAAACCGTCAATATGTTTTATCCGGGAGAAGAAGGGTTGGCTGTGATGCAAAATATGATGAAGGATATCCGTTCAAAAAAATTAACGGAAATCGCTTCGGTAAAGGTCGAAAAAATCCGCGATGTTCAAGAAAGCATCGAATATAATCCGCTTACTCCGTCAAAGTGCGAAAAAACGGATTTGCCGAAAAGCAATGTGCTTCAATATTACCTTGAGGACGGCTCGATAATTTGTGTACGGCCGAGCGGCACCGAACCGAAAATTAAAATATACATTATTCACCCCGAAAAAGTAATAACAACCGTTTCCGAAGCAAAAGTGCAGTCCGATAAAAAGATTGAACAATTTGAGAAATGCTTTAAAGGAATTTTAAACGCATAATGGGTTCTTACGATTGGATCGGAGCCGTTTACGATAAAGCGGTTTTTACCGCTTTTGATACCGAAACGACCGGTGTCAATGCAAAAGAAGAGCGGGTTGTAGAAATCGGCTGTGTAAAATTTGATACACGCGGCATTATCGCGCGGTATAATGTTTTAATAAATCCCGAAAAACCTATGCCTGCCGAAGCCGGAGCGGTAAACAACATAACCGACGAAATGCTTGCAGATAAACCGAAATTCCTGCGAATTCTTCCCGATTTCTTGGATTTTACACGGAATACGGTGCTTGTGGCTCACAATGCCGGTTTTGATATAAGTTTTATAAACGGAGAGCTGGAACGCTGCGGCAAGACAAAGCTGACGAATAAAGTGTTTGATACGCTGACGTTTGCCCGCGAAGTGTACCCCGGACTTTCAAGTTATGCTTTGCAAAATCTTGCAATCCAATTCGGTGTAGAGGCTATACATGCTCACCGTGCGGAAGATGATGCACGGGTGTGTATGGAATTTTTTAAAATTGCCGTCGCACATTTTTTTGAAAAAAATAAAGGAATGCTGGAATATTATAAAAAAGATGTGGAAGTTGCCGAATATTTAACAACAAAGGATCCTGAAACCGACAGCGGGATACTTGCACAAAATTTATTTTAAACCGGTTGCAGGAATGGCGCCGTCTTACAAAAATTCTATCAATTCTTCCCAATTTTTTATTGTAAGGAATGCAAACTGGGGACGGGCGTCATAATCGTTATGATACGGACATTCCCATTCCGCCGAAAACAAAATCGGTGTCAGTCCTGCAGCAGCGGAACCGATAATGTCCGCACGCTTATTATCGCCGCAATACCACACCTCATCCGCTTTCAGTTTTGCTTTCCGTAATGCTATTTCAAAAAGGATCGATTCCGGTTTTCTAAAACCGTATTCGCTTGACGCAAGTATAAATTCAAAATTATTTTCGGGAATGTATGTATGTATTCTGTTTGTAAGCGCCTCTTTTGAAAACGAAATATTACTGATTACTGCGGAACGTATATTATTTTTATCCAAGTGTAGCAGTAATTTTTCGATATTGGGCATCGGCACACATGGCGCAAGCGCTTCCCAAAAAACGGATTCCAATTCGGTATACGGCATATCAAATTCGATATCGAGGCTTTGAAAAAACGCATTATAAAAATTATGAGTATGAATTTCGATGTCATGTTTAAGCGCTTTATTTTTTATGTTCTCAAAAATCAGCGTTCCTTTTCGGTAAAATTCGTCAAACGATATCCGAAGCGGGTTTTTTGAAATACATGCATAAAGGGCGGCATAAGCCCGTTCAAAATTAAGTTCTTTTTCAAAAATGAGAGTATTGCCGTAATCAAAAATAATCATTTTCGGTGCTTGCATATGCCGTAAAACTACTGCGCTTTTTTCAGCCGCTTTAATAAAACTTCCGCTTGATAATTTTGCGGATTAAGCTCCAATGCGTAACCGAGAATACTGACTGCACGTTCGATGGCTTTGCGTTCAGAAAGAATAAGAGCTGCTTCATAATGAAGTCTACTTTGTTTTTTTTTATCCTGCGTCATTGATGCTGCAAGTGAAAAAGTTTCAATTGCGGTGTCCGGTTTTCCCTGCAAGTAATAGATATAAGCTGTATTCGCAGTCGCCGCATAAGCATTTTCGGGATTTGATGCTGCCGCCGCAAATTCCGAAAGAGCGTTTTCAAAATCGCCGCTTATTGAAAAAGAGAGGGCGCGATAAAAAGCATCTTCAGAACGTTTTCCCGTGTCTGCAATGCAAAAACAGGCGTCAAAATCTCTTACAGTCGAAAAGTACCACTTTGCATATTCGCGGATTATAGGTTCATTTCCGTATTTTTCTATAATTTTCCACATCGCAGCGGCACCGTGCTGATAGGATATTACCGGGGCTTCTTTAAATAGAGTATATCTGAAATTTTCGATAATAAATCTTACATCGGAATTGGGCAGTTCAATAGCCTTTGCTATAAGCTCATCGGGCGTATAGGTCATTTTCGGAGAAGTAAAATAAGTTTTTTCCATTTGCATCGAATAAAAGCCTTTTCCTTCCAAGTATAATTCGACGTCGTCTTTTACGGCACCATCGTGTAAAGCCATATATTCGCGTATATAACGGGCAATGACCGGATAATAATCAGGATATTGGCCAATACATTCAATCAGTAAATCCGATCTTTCTTTTTCATCGGGAGCTGTCAATGCAAGATCGTAAAAAATAATGGGCATATCGCCTGCACCTCTATCCGCTACTGCCTGCCAAAAATTGCGTGATCGCTCCGTATTGCCTTGCCCGAAAGCGGCATCGGCAGCAAGCATCAAATGGCGGCGTGCCAAATCCGCATTTTTACCTAATCCGCCGTCTTTATCCGCATATACAAGTGAAAAATATAAATCGTTGAAAACAGGTTCAAACCGTCCTAAATCATAGGAAAGGCAGCTCCAAAAATACGGATCTTCCGGTGCGGTTTCTTCGTTTATTAAAGAACGCAAGGCGACCGCCTCTTTTAATTTCCCTTTGGAGGCAAGTCGTAAAGCCTCGTTTTTTAAGAAAATCTGTTCGTTCGTAACAGTGTAAGCGGCTTCAAAGAGACCTTTATTTAAATTTAACCCTATTCCTGCTGTAATTGCGGCTTCGGCTCCTAACGAGGCATAAAGCGTATTTTCGATATTTCGGAAATACGGAACGGCTTCAGAAGCTTTTCCCGCATCAATAAGCACTGAAATTAAAACCGCCGAAAGTTCGGGCGAAGCGGGGAACGTTTTTATGCCCTTTTCAAGCGTGATAACCGCATCGGATACGGCATTTAATGTAAGCTGGCGTTTTACAATACTGAGATAATGAGTCGAAGTTACGGCTTTTTTCTGCAAGGAGTTTAGCTTTTTTAAAGCTTTAAAATGATTCCCCTGAATAATATAAAAATCTACAGCCTGCAATTTTTCATTAAAGACTTCTTCCTTTGTTTTTTTAGAGCACGAAAAACAAACGGAAACGGTAAAAACAATGAGTAAAGCGAAAGAAATCTGTTTGATAAGATTCATGCGTTTAGTTTAAGCTGTCCTTTTAATACTGTCAAGTACCGCATTTACGAATTTATACGAATCGTCAGTACCGAACTCTTTGGCAAGTTTAATCGCTTCATCTATTATAATAGCCGAAGGAACGTCCTTTTGATATAAAAGCGAATAGCTGCTTAAACGTAAAATCGCTCTATCTACGGAGTTAATACGTTCAAGCGTCCAATTATCAAGATTTGCTTTAATACATTCGTCGATTTTTTTTATATTTTCAATTGTTCCGAGCACCATCATTTTAGGAAATAAGTACGCATCATCGCCGTTATTGTCTTTAGCGGAACCGGCGTCTTGTCCGTCCCGTTTTTGCCATGGAAAAGTCAGCAGTTCCTCGAGGTTATTCCCCCCCGCATCCCAAGCGCAGAGGGCTTGAAATGCAAGGATGCGCCCTCTTCTTCTTCCTATATTCATTTATTCATTGATATTTTCGAGCGCTACCACGAAAGTATTTTATCCAATTCAACTTCGGTTTTTAATAAAACGACATTTGTGGAAGTGCGCAGATCATTAATAAGAACTTGATTGGCTTGCTGCAGCGCCATCGTCTGAAGCTGTGAAGATAAAACATTTTTAATATATTCGTATACGGTTACAGTCTGGTTTGGGTCTATAACATCGCTGAGCGTCAGTATTTTTGCATCATACTTTTCCGTAATGACAAAAAATTGCCGGTTATCCGGCATTTCGGTAATGTCCGATACAAAATTGACGGAGTGCTCAAAAATTTGCATTAGAGCTTCAGGCTGTAAACCGAGCACTTGAGCGCCTGCCGCATTTTTAACCGCATAGCGGGTTTCGACCGCATATCCTTCTTTTTGTGCATTTTTTTGCACATCGGAAAGCATTTTTACATTCTTTTTGACTTTATCGTTTAATTTAGTAATTTGCTCAAGTTCGGCAATGTCGCTGCCTTTTTTCATTACGGCAACGATTACCAGCTTCATTGTATCCGGTCTAAAAAAGGTTTGCTTATTTAATTCATATTGCCGCCGTATATCGCCGTCGGTAGGCTGAGACATTTTTTGAATCTCGGCAGATTTTTTTGACATAACGTATTTTTGAATCGCTATTTGTTCACGCAGCATTTTCTTCGCTTCAACGATGCCGCTTCCCGTATTGGCTTTAAAATATTCGTCAAGCGATTGGTTGTTTTCCCTTTTTATTTGCTTTGCAAATTCGGCTTCCGTTATCTGATAGCCGACTTGACTTGTTAAAAAATTATTAAAATAGTCGTTTACTTCGGAATCGAGAACCTTTAAGCCGTCTTTTTCGGCTGCTTGTGCTAACAGTTTTTGACCGATTAAACTGTCCAAAACGTTTTTCCGTACATCCAGCGTTAATTTTTTGCCTGCGGCTTTTTCCAATTCGGAAACAACTTTTTTAAGCTGTCCGAGCGTAACGGGTTCCTTTTTTATAAGATTGACTTGCGCGATAACCTGTAAGTCGCTTTGCGCAAAAGCTGCAGCGAAAAAACAAAAGAAAAAAAATCCTGCGGTAATACCCTTTTTCATATTAAAAACCTCATTAAAATACAATTTATTTTCTTAACGAAAGAACAAATCCTTCGCAGAATAAGTTACGGTATTATAGTTTCATATAATTATTTTTGCAATACGGCGCGGATTCTTCTTATACCGGCTGAAGAAGACTGCTCTTTTTGTATTACAAAATGTCCCAATGATCCGGTGCGCTCCACATGCGGACCTCCGCATACTTCGATGGAAAAGTCTCCTATTTTGTACACTTTTACTATATTTTCATATTTTTCTCCGAATAAAGCCGTTGCCCCTATTTTTTTAGCTTCTTCCAACGGCATTACTTCCATCGTAACCGGCAAATCGGCGGTTATGGCATCGTTTACAAGCCGTTCCACCTCTTTTTTTTCTGCATCCGTCATCGGAGCCGGATGAGAAAAGTCAAAACGGAGACGTTCCGCTGTAATATTGGAGCCTTTTTGCATAACATGATCGCCTAAAACCATTCGTAATGCTTTATGAAGAAGATGCGTCGCGGTGTGATATGCCGTCGTTTGTTCCGAATGGTCCGCCAAACCGCCTTTAAATACCTGCTCGCTGCCTGCACGGGAAAGCTCTTGGTGCTTTTTAAACGCTTGTTCAAATTCTTCACGGTTTACGGCTAAACCCGATTCCGCCGCAAGCTCTTCGGTAAGTTCAATGGGAAAGCCGTACGTGTCATAAAGCTTAAATGCCATTCTACCGGGAATAATTTTTTTGGGATTTCTCAGCAGATTGGGCAAAAGTTTTTCAAATTCCGTTTCGCCTTTCTTTAAGGTTTCAAGGAATTTATCTTCTTCGGCTTTTAATTCTTTGAGAATAAAGCCTTCTTTTTCTTTAAGTTCAGGGTAAAATCCTTTATTGTGCTCTATAACCGCTGAAGCCGGAGCCGATAAAAAATTCTTTTCTATGCCGAGTTTTTTTCCATGCCTGACGGCTCTGCGGATTATTCTGCGTAAAACATAGCCCGCTCCGATATTGGACGGTACGACGGTTTTCGGATCGCATAAAATAAAACATGCCGTTCTGGTATGATCGGCAATTATCCGTATGGAAATATCCGTTTTTTCGGAATTATGATATGATATGCCGCTTACTCTTTCGATCGATTTAATGGTGGAAGAAAATACTTCCGTGTCATAAACGGATTTTTTACCTTGCAGCATAGCGACTGTTCTTTCAACCCCCATTCCGGTATCAACGCAACGGCGGCTTAAAGGCGAAAAAGAGCCGTCTTTATTTTTATGATACTGCATAAAAACATTATTCCATATTTCAAAATACTTGCCGCAGCTGCAGCCTGGTTTGCAATCTTTTCCGCACGGCTCTTTCCCCGTATCTACAAAAATTTCGGTGTCGGGACCGCACGGTCCGGTTTCACCGGCAGGTCCCCACCAGTTATCTTCTTTGGGCAAAAAGAAAATCCGTTCCGGAGAAATACCGAGCTCTTCCCAAATCTGTGCGGACTGTTCATCGCGGGGAGCATGTTCGTCCCCTGCAAAAACCGTAACGGAAAGCGTTTCCTTCGGAATACCGAGATATTTTTCATCGGTCAAAAACTCAAAACTATACCGGATAGATTCGTTTTTAAAATAATCGCCTAAAGACCAATTGCCGAGCATTTCAAAAAAAGTTAAATGGGAATCATCGCCGACTTCGTCAATATCGCCGGTACGTACGCATTTTTGACTGTCCGTAAGCCGCGTCCCTGCAGGATGAGGCTCACCCATCAAATACGGAACGAGAGGATGCATTCCTGCGGTTGTAAATAAAACCGTCGGATCATTTTCGGGAATTAAAGAACGTCCTGAAATTTCTACATGCCCCTTGCTTTTAAAAAATTCAATATACCGAGACCTTAGCTCATCAGCCGTAATTTTTCTATTCATAGGCAGTAATGATAAGTATTTAAAGAGTGATTGTCAAGAAGTAAAGTTGAATGGACACGGAAATCAATTTTATAATATTTCTTTGATAAAAGAGGTGTCCATGAGAAATTTAAACATAATATTTGACAAAGAAGCTTTAGGTGTTTTTTTGTTTGTGTCTTTCGATTAAATTTAATG
>CAUUAT010000031.1:0-18536 GCA_963543195.1 uncultured Treponema sp. | reverse complement strand
AACGGCAAATTATCCTATCACGCTTGCAGGCTAACTCTACAGGTCAAACGGTGCAGCATCAAGTATTCCGACTCCGGAAAACAAAAAACGGACGTTTACAAAACATAATAAAAGCTGATTTACTGTCGAATAAAAATGCGATACACAAAATCAATTCTTAAAAAAAAGGTCTACAGTTTGCAATCGAACCGGCAAAAAACACCCCTTAAAACCGTTGTTTAAAACCGTTCGAATTCTCGTTTTACCCTCATCAAAACCGGCAAAAAAGCACCCTAAAATCGACAAAAAAATAATTTTAAAACTGCATAAAAAAGCCTCTCACAAGCCCGAAAATCACCCAAAAAAACACGCAAAAACACAAAAAAACACGCAAAAACATACAAAATTCTCAAACTAAATGCACAATTTTCTCATTTTGCGTGCCCCGTTACAATTTCCGCCGAACTGTTTATCATACCTCCTTTTGCATAAGGGCGTGAAGCAAATTCAACAAGTTTTTTACAGATGCTCATTAAACTTAAAAAACATAATATCGCCGTCTTGGACGATATAAGACTTTCCTTCCTGACGGTAACGACCGGCTTCTTTTATTTTTTGTTCGGAACCGTATTTTACAAAATCATCAAAACCGTAAACTTCGGCCTTTATAAAGCCCCGTTCAAAATCGGTGTGGATAACACCTGCCGCCTTCGGTGCCGTATCTCCCGCACGAATCGTCCATGCGCGGCATTCATCTTCTCCGGCGGTAAAAAAAGTTCTAAGCCCGATTAAATGGTACGCCGCCCGCGCAAGCTGCGCAAGACCCGGTTCTTCCAAACCGGCATCTTTTAAAAAACTTAAGCGCTCTTCTTCACTTTCCAAATCGGAAAGTTCGGCTTCAAATTTCCCGCAAATAACAACCGTATCGGCGCTTTCCCGTTCCGCAATTTTTTTTACGGCAGCAACATATTGATTTTCACCCGTCATCCCGATTTCATCGACATTGCATACATAAAGCTGCGGCTTCATTGTAATTAAATGCGTGTCATAAATTGCCGCCTTTTCCTCATCGGTTAAATCGGCCAAGCGCGCTCCTTTTCCGTCTTGTAAAAGCGGGCGGATTTTTTCGATAGCTTTCATAACGACGGCGGCTTCCTTTTGTGCTTCTTTACCCATCCGCGCCGTTTTTTCGGCACGCTCCGTCCGTTTATCCAGACTCGCCAAATCCGCAAGCGCAAGTTCAATATTTATAGTTTCAATATCGGCGGCAGGCTCGATTTTTCCCGCAACATGAACAATATCGTCATTATCAAAACAGCGGACGACATGAGCAATAACGCCGACTTCTCGGATATGGGATAAAAACTGGTTACCTAATCCCTCGCCTTGCGAGGCTCCTTTTACGAGCCCTGCGATATCGACAAATTCGACGGTGGCGGGAATTACTTTTTTCGGCTTAAAATGTTCGGCAAGTTTCTTCAGTCGCACATCCGGCAAGTTTACAATTCCGACATTCGGGTTTATCGTACAAAACGGATAATTCGCCGCTTCCGCCGGAGCGTTTGTTAAAGCCGAAAAAATAGTCGATTTACCGACGTTGGGCAAGCCTACAATTCCGCAGTTTATAGCCATACTTTCCTCCAAAAATTAAAACAGATTATCGGCGTCCTTAGTTTTCCCAAATTAAGCGTTCCGGAGTGTATACGTAAATTCCTTTTTTTGAATTTAACTTAAGGAATTCCAACGAAGCATACAAGTCTGCAAAGCCGAGCCGTTTTACGGCTGAGGAATTCGCTTCTTCCAAAATATCTTTTATAAATTTTTGCGTAAGCGTAAGCGGCTTTTTAATAGTCTTAATGGAAAAGTTTTGCGAAATATTTGCAAGCTTGGCAGCATAAGCGGCAGCATCATTAAATGAACCGAGCTCGTCGACAAGTTTTAATTTAAGCGCTTGCCTGCCTGAATATACTTTCCCGCCGGCTAAAGCCTCAACCGTTTCAACCGGAATATTCCGCCCTGTCGAAACTTTTTCGATAAAAGTTTTATAAATGTGCATAATTTCAAGTTTGCGCGCATCCAGTTCTTCCGGAGCAGGGTCTTCAAAAAGGGAGTGCGGTTCTTTTTGTCCTGCATAAACCGAGTCGCCCGTAATACCTGCATATTTTTTTAATGCTGTCTGAAAAGACGGGCTTGTCCCCAACACGCCTATCGATCCCGTAATAGTGTACGGACTCGCAAAAATATAATCGGCAGCAGAAGAAATCCAATATGCGCCGGATGCAGCGACCGAACCCATAGAAACGACAACCGGTAAGTCGGCATTCTGAGCTCTTTCGACTGCTCGGCGTATTTCTTCCGATGCAAAAACTTCACCGCCGCCTGAATCGATGCGCAGCACAATTGCTTTAACTGTAGGGTCATCCTGTGCAATATCAAAAAGTTCAATCAATTCCGAACTGACTGCGGCGCTTTGCGTTTTTATGGAAGAACCGGTAATCGAACCGTCCAAATGAATAACCGCAATCGAATTTTGAGACGGCATTTCGGTGTAATTTAAATTGTAATCGATATAGTCGATTGTGTTTACGGTAATTAAAGAAGTTTTCTCATCCGCAAAACCTATTTTTACGGCAAACTCATCTACGGAAGCAACATCGGTAACAAGTCCTTCCTGTAAAGCCGCCTTTGCATTGTCGCCTGAATACTTTTTAATAACGGCATAATTTTGTTCTGCAAAATTTTTAATGCGGGCGGGCTGTATATTTAAATTGGAAGCGATATCGGAAACGTATGTATCCCATAAATCTTCGTACATATTTTTTAAATTGGAGCGCACATTTTCCGACAACGTTTCGCGCGAGTATGTTTCTGCCATTCCTTTGTATTCGCCGGCTTGTAAAACATTCCACTTTATGCCGAATTTTTCTTCCATCCCCTTGTAAAAAACGGGAGTCGATTGAAATCCTGTAAATGAAACTTCTCCAAGCGGGTCAATCCCGATTCGGTCGGCATAGGAAGCAAGATAAAATGAGGGCACCGAATAACTTACTGAATAGGCGTAAATCTTTTTTCCCGATTTTTTAAACTCGGTAACGGCATTCCCCAATTCAGTCAGATGTCCTGAAGAAAGCCCCGACAGCCCGGAAAAATCCAAATAAAGCGACGTTATTCGTCTGTCGAATGCGGCGTTTTTAATCGCTTTAGTTAAGTCCGAAATAATTACGTAAGAAGAATTTTCGTTCAGTCCCGGAATCGGAATAGATAAAAGACCGTCTTCGGTTTCAACTGCCGCGCCTGAGGGGTCAAGCCATAAAACCGTATCTTCATCGACGCGGGCAAAAGCCTTTTTTTGCGGTGAAGGAATTGAACCCATTATTCCCATAAACGTAAAAAAGAAAAAAAAGAATACAACGTTAATAATAATTAACCGTAAAATATTTATTCCTCGAAAAAGTGTTTTAAAAAAGCCGCCCTTTTTCCGTTGATTTCCTGTGTTTTCGTCCATAAATATAAACTGATTACTCCTTAAAATAAATATTTCGGCATAATAGCAAAAATACGTTTTATTTTCAACCAAACCCGATTTATCCGCATGGGAATCGGTTTTTGTAGAGGACGGTAAGAATGTGCAGATGATCCATAAGGCGGTTGCGGTCGGCTTTAATACCCTTATGTTACGGCGCAGAACGTACGTTGCACAGCAACAGAATATTAAAACTTCCGCACAAATCAATATCCTCTTTCTTTTTTGCAGCCGAATATACAGTGGGCATAACCGTAATCGGCGCTTTCCCAGGTACGGGATATCCTTGCAAACGGAGAAGGTGTTTCAGCGCATATCGATTTATAATTGCCGCGGGGGCAGACGGCGGTAATTTCTTTTACGGCATTCCGTTCTTTTTGAAAGGGAAGCCTTTGTTCAAGCGAGGCAAAATAGGCTTTGCGCATCGATAAGTCCGTCATATATTTGGAATAAAACTCAAGCAAAAAACATTCCTCAGCGCTTGCATCCGAATAATATTTTATTTTTGTTAAAACATTTTCGATATAATCTAAATCGGCCTTTGCTCCTTGCCGCTTTGCTTCGTCATACTGCGTGCCGTACACCGCACAGAGGGTTTGCACCAGCTCGGCTTCGTTATTATACACATAAACGGGTTTTTCGGTATTTGCTTTTAACGCGTCAATAAACCGTTTGCAGGTATTTTGCAAAACGTACATTTTGCACGAATACAAGATCGGGCATTTTTGCGTTGTAAGATAGATGAGCGTGCTCTTTATTACATCGCAAAGGCCGGCGCCTTCGTTTTCTTTTCCGAATTTGAAAATATGCGCGTCAACTCCTTCGAGGGGAACGGGCGTTACCCCGCACGCATAAAAGAGCTCTTCAGGCAGACTGTCGCCGAAGATGCCTGCAACGGTGCCGGTACTTAAATAGTTTTCGGTACACTCGATATACGCATTGCGGCGCAGCTCGATTAAAAAATCCGTATCGATGACGGCTTTTGTTTTTTCTTCGTTCATTCCGTTCTTTACCCTAAAAGGCTCGCTCCTATGGCGCCGGCGTAAACCCCGTTTTCGCAAGTAAAAACTTTTTTCTTCAGTTTTTTTTCTATTTCGGCTATGACAAAAGGGCTGTTGCTAAAACCGCCCGTTAAAAAATACTGTTCCGCAGGCGGTTTTCTGTTTGCCAACGCAATGGTCTTTGAGACAATCTGATTAACAACGCCCTTTGCAATATCTTCGCGGGGCGTTCCTTTTCCCATAAGCGAGATAACTTCCGATTCGGCAAAGACGGTGCAGGTAGAAGAAAGGCTGATATCCTTTCCTTCAGCTGCAAATGCAAACATCTCTTCCAACTGTAAGCCTAAACGGTTTGCCATAATTTCCAAAAACTTTCCCGTCCCCGCAGAACACTTATCGTTCATAATAAAGTCGGCAACTTGCCCGTTTTTTAACACGATAATCTTCGTATCCTGTCCGCCGATATCGATGACCGTAACGTCTTTTCCGGATAAAAAGTACGCCCCCTTTCCGTGACAGGTAATTTCGGTAACGGTCTTATCCGCAAAGGGCACGCTTATTCTCCCGTAGCCGGTTGCGGTAACGGTAAAGGCCTCTTCTTTCACCGTTTCTTTTATCCATTCCAAAAGGGCTAAGCCCGTCTCTTTACTGTTCCACCCCGACGGCACAATTTTTTTGTACAGAATATGCCGCTTTTCATCATCCATAATGACGGTCTTACTTGCAGTGGAACCGATATCTATTCCGACATATTTCATTCGTTCATCTCCTACATGCCCGGCACGGTTTTAAAGGATTTCCATAAAGGCTTCGATCCGCGTAGAAACCTGCCCTGAATCGTTCATCGAATAATCGGATTCGATATACATATACGGTTTGCCTTTTTTTTCGCTCACGAATTGTTGTACCGCCGTTGCTTCGATTGCAAAGGTATGGCAGGCTTGCAGCACGATTTCGATAACGCCGTCAATTTCGTATTCGTCGATAAGCGCGTCCAATTCGTCAAAGCGTTTCGGGTTAGGGCTCATTACGGAACAGCAAATACCGAGGTACTTCCGTGCTATCGCTTCCATTGCATCGCCCGTTTCGTCTATCAATTCCATTTTTTCTCTGATGCCGCTGCAGTTTTCGTACACAACAATGTCGCCGCCTGCTTGTTCGACGGCTTTTAAAATCTTCTCCCGCACGCCGATGACGGGGCAGCCGGTAATTAAAATGCGCGGCCTTTTTGACGAGCGCCCCTTTAATTCCTTCTCCCATTTTTCATATATCTCGGCCGTTTTTTGTTTTAAAGCCGCATTACGTTTTTCTCTTTCAAAATTAAAGCCGAAGCCTTCTTGAATGGCGCTCATATCGGCGCCGCTTAACGGGGCGGGGTTAAGTTTGCCGAGCTCAAAAAAATCTTTTAAGGTACACCGCTCCTCGTTCCCGATTTTGATAGCTTCTTTTAATTTTTCTTCCGTAATGTTTGCATTAAACCGCCTTTCAAGCGCGGCTTTGAATCGGTAAAGCTCATTTAACCAGAGCGCAAAAGAAGCTTCGTCGTTATATTTTTGCGGAAGATGCAGGACGTAGGTATCTTTGACCTTGTTCATAAGTTCGTACATCTTTTTTTTGCCGTCGCAGGTTGTCTCTCCTACGATTAAATCCGCAAAATAAAAGTACGGGCAGGTGTCGCTTACCGCAACCCCGTAGCTTGCCTTGATAAGCGGGCACAGGTTTTTCGGTAAATCGGCCTCGCCGTATTGAACGGCTTCGTTGCTGGAAGAACACAGCGATACGGGCACAAGGCCTGCCGCATAGATAATTTCAAGCGGCGTGTAGGTGCAGTACACCCCGACAACCTGCGCCCCCGATTCTTTTAAGTTTTTCATTTTGATAAAACCCGCACGCCGCGCTTCCGTAAATTCTTCAAAAGCAGCAGGCAGCGGAAATTTTGTTTCGGTTTTCAATTAACTTCTCCTAAGAACCTTTTAGCAAAACCTGTTCCGGTTGGGATTATCCTCATTTTCGCAGTCCCAAAACCGGCTGACGGTAAGCCCCGTCCGTTTTAAAGCCTCTTCGATGATGCTTTTGTCGCTGCCTTCATAGTACAAAATACTTACACCGCAGCAAGTGTCGGCTGCACGCGGCGTCGGCGCCATTGTACATTTTACGCCCGCCTTTTTTATTTCGGCATAAAGGGCGCAGGCGGTTTTGGAATCTTCAAACAAAAGGTAGTAGTTTTTCATAACGGTTCCCGAAAAAGGGGGCACGGCAAAGACGGCCCCCTTTTCATGTTTACTTTAGCATTTCGATAAAAGCGCCTATCCTTGTTTTTAACTGTTCGGCATCCTCATCGGTATAATCGGTTTCTATTCCCAAACACGGAATTCCTTCTTTTTGCAGCGCCCGTTCTACAAAAAAGCCTTCGGTGTCGTAGATATTGCAGAACTTTAAATTAAGGTCGATAACACCGTCCGCCTTGTATTCTTTTGCAAGCCGGATAATATCGCCGATGCGCGCCTTGTTCGGCGTAAAGCAAGCGCAATTAATATGCCCTAAATACCGGTCGGTTAAATTGCCTACCATCTCCTCTAGGGTGTTGCCGCCTTCGTCTACAAGCGCCTCGCTGTAACGAATGCCCGTACACATCTCTTCGCATACGACGGCCCCGCCTGAGGTTTCGATGATATGGTGCATCTTCCAGTTCGGAATGGAAAGGGGCGTACCGGTTAACAGAATCCGCTTAGTTCCTTCTTTGAATACGCCGGTCTTTTCGGTTTTGCGCTTTTCAAGCTCGTCGCACAGTTTATTGACCATTGCGGTAAAACGCGCCGGGTCGTCGTAAAAGGCAATTTGATGAATAAGCAGCACGTCCTTGCCCGAAATCGGAATATGGTCGAGCTTTCTAAAATTATTAAGGCGCTGCAAGGCTTTGCGCTTATTGTTTAAAAGCACGATTGCCGCCTTTAACGATTGCGCAGTAATGGTATTTCCCGTAAGCTCCTCAATCCGCTTGATGTAGTTTTTAATTTCCTTCGACCATTTTTCGTAGTCTTCGGGGCGCTTCATCTGCGGAATATCCATAATATACATCGGGGCATCTTCGGCCAATATTTCCCACGCCTTTTTTTTACCGTCGCAGGTTGTTTCGCCGGTAAACAAATCGCATATTCTAAAAAAAGGACAGGTACGGTCAAAGCGCGCACCGAGCGACGCCTTAATGAGGGGACAGGTTGCCGTAGGCAGCACCTTCTCTCCGCCCGGCACCCAAAACTGCGAACCGCTGCACAGCCCCGTTGCTATTGCACCGCCTGCAACAACAACCTCATCGGGCACATGGATACAAAACGAACCGACGACCTTGCCGCCCTTCTTTTGGAACTCCACCAGCTCTGCAGGTCTTATACCGTGAATGTCGGCGACGACCATATTAAAATAGTCCATACCGTCGGGCCTGTTTCCCTGCGATAAGAACACATCTCCGAATGCCTGTGGTAAAACCGCGCACAGCATGTCGTGAGTTTGAAGATCCATACCCAGATCTTCCCACATCTTTCTGTTATCAGCCATAGCATACTCCTTGTTATCTTAAAAAACCTTGTCTGGTTTTTTAAGAAGGCTGACGAGTTTTTCATAAGTTTTTGTATAGTAATGACTTATGAAAAACATCGCAAATAAATTTAAAGAAAACATCGAAAACCTGAAAGCTTTTCAATGTTCATCTTAAAAAAATCAATTAGGGAAAGATGAATTTCCGAAATTGAGTTTTTTCCCGTACTTTTGTAAGCAAAGCAAAAAAAAGAGAAGATGCAAGATACAGAGATTTTTTGAAGGTAACGGAACTTGTATAAACCGTTAATTTAAGACACAGGGGTAAAGAACGGCACAGCAGATACAATTACCCTTATGAATCTTACATACTTCTGCATTTTTATGTAAATTATCTTGAAGTAAAATTACTTCGCGGGTAAACACTCATCTGCGCATTTTGCTTAAAATCCTTATTTCAAATTTAAGTTCATAAAAACTTATCGGCGTGATTTTAATGTAAAGTAAAAAAATAATCAAGCGGTTAATAAACTTTTCTTACAGCCCTTGCATTTTCCACTAAAACCGTACATAGTTACCGCCGGTATGACAATGTCGAAAAATATTTGCAGGTATAAATATTCTCATGGGCATCTCTAAAAACTGATGTTTTTAGAGGCTCCCTTATAATAAAAAAACGCATTTTGCAAAAAAGTGTTGGCAAAGTAAATGAAATAGTTACGATAACGGGTTACTTCGTACATTCTTTGGTGACTTTTACTTTATTATCGTGATTTCAACGCGACGGTTTTTCGCTCTGCCTTCTTCCGTATTGTTGGGGGCAAGCGGCTTTGTGCCGCCCACGCCGCCGTAAACGAATTTATCGGAAGCAATACCGAATTTTATAAGCACTTCGGTAATTACTTTTGCGCGTTCCAAAGAAAGCTGTTTTTGTGCCTCAGGTTCGCCTATATCGGCAGTGTGTCCTTCCACATAAAAAAATGCGGCATCCGCAACTTTTAAAATGCCGGCAATTTCCGCAAGTTTTTTCTCCTCACCGGGAAGAAGGACGGCTTTATCGGCGGCAAAGTTTAAGTTTTTTAAATTGAGCACAGTACCGCGTTTTGTTTCGGTTATGTCAAAATCTTCTGGAAAGAACAGCGGTCTATCTTGTTCCGAATCTGTTCCTTCCCGTTCCATATCGGAGCCGTGTGCGGTATACACTGTTTTATTTTTTCCCGAATACGTATAAAAATGAAGCATAAAACCGCGCCGCTTTATTCTCGTCCCATCCGAATAAAAAAATTCTTCTTCCAATTTTTCTTTGATAAATAAAAGTTTCCCGTTTTCGTCGAAGTAAATATCGGCTGTGCGTCCTCCGTCGGATCGTACCATATCGACGTCACCGGCTGCATCGGTTCCGTTATACCGCACGGCGAACACGGCGCGAACCCAGTATGCGGTTATGCCGTTATATAACGTTTTTCCCTTGTATTCAAACTCGGGATAAACTGGAATACGTACGGCCTTTTTATCGGCTTTCGGACAGACCGCAATTGTGCTTTTACCCATCCATTTTTCTCCGCCTGAAAGCGCGGTAAAATCTTTACCGGGTAAAACGGGAAAAGTTCGTAAAATGGGATAACCTGCATCTTCGCTGAAATTTTCAAGCTGATAAGGATTATCGCGTTTAAGTACGGGATTCATATTAAGCGTGAAAGCGATGGGTAAAACCGTATCGATGGGGAGTGCCGTACCGCGCATATTTTTGCGCGTTTGTCCGGTTACAAAGGCTTCGCCTTCATAATTAAAAATCGAATAATCGGTCTCTTTTATTTCGGTTTCGATAAGATAAAACCGTGCTTCGCGATATGTAAGTCCGATGTATGTTCCGTTTATGTAAGTAGAATAATCCGCTTTTTCGATAACGGTGATTCTATTTTGAACGGTTCCGGATTGGGCATACATATTTTTACTAAAAAAAATAAAACACACCCAGCAAAAAAAGGCGGTTATTGATTTTTTAATAAAATGCCGGCTAAGGCTGCAGCTGCGGTTTTTTGCAGGCGATGTATCGGACATATGCAAAAATAACATATGCTTCGTTTCTTTCGGTTTATTCATTTACGGGTGCAGCGGAATTTTTATTTAAAACAATTTTTATGGTTTTTACTTTGTGTCCGTCCATATCCTGCACAATAAAATCATAATTTTCCCAAACCGTTTTTTCATATTTTACCGGTATTTTCCCGAATAAATCGAAAACGAATCCGCCTAAAGTTTCAAATTCGCCGGAAGGCAGATTTTCGGCTTTAATCGCTTCTTTCAAATCGTCCAAATTTATCCGCGCATCGCAAAGCCAAACGCCGTCGCCTATTTCGGTTATGTCTTCGGCTTCGTTATCGAATTCGTCTTGAATGTCTCCGACAATTTCTTCGATGATGTCCTCCATACAGACAATACCCGAAACGCCGCCGTATTCGTCAACTGCCACCGCACTATGCACATGTCGCCGTTTAAATTCACGCAGAAGTACATCGATACGTTTAGATTCGGGTACGAAAAAAGCCTTGCGGACAACTTGCGGTAAATCGATTTTTTCATTTTTCGGTAGCAGTTTTAAAATATCTTTTACATACAGAATGCCGATGACATTATCAATCGATTCTTCATAAACCGGAAATCTCGAGTGTCCGCTTTCGGAAATCTTTTCCAAAATTTCGTCGCTCGGCGTATCTAAAGACAGAAAATCCACATCGATTCTCGGAATCATTACTTCTTTAACCGCCGTTTTGGATAAGTCCACAATACCGAATATCATCTCGCGTTTTTCATCGTTAATATCATTTTTTAAAATTTGTGAAACATTCCGTTCCTTTCTGAATTTGTCAAATATTTTCATATTCATTCCAATTTATTCCGCATAGATAACGGTATTTTTGTAGCTCGACAACAGCTTTTCCTGAAGCTGCAGCATTTCCTGTTCGGGAGAATTATCGGCATGATCCATCCCGCTTAAATGTAAAATTCCGTGAATAAGGAGCCGCTTTAATTCTTCGTTTTTTTCGACATTGAATTCTTTTGAATTAAGTGCAAGCGTTTCAATGCTTATGACAATGTCGCCTGCCGAAAAACGTGTTTCGCCCGTTTCGTCAAAATACTCATCGCCTTGTTCAAATGAAAGAACATCGGTAGGAGAATCGATACCTCTATATTGTTTATTTAAGTTTTTTATAAATGCATCGCGGCAAAATAAAACGGAGATATCCCAATTTGTGTGTTTTAAGTCGGTTAAAACGGATAAGATAAATTCTTCGACTTTTTTTAAGGGTATACACCCCGGCGGTTCATCTTCGAATGATATACAAATTGAATTAGACATTATTATTTCCTTTCGGGGGTTGCCCCGCATTAATTTCATTTTCGACTTTTTTTGTGTGTGCGGAATTATCGCTCTCATCTTCAATATTTTTTTGATTCGGATATTTTATTCTCGAATGATAATAACCGGCTAAAATATTTAAAAAAGATTCTTTAATTATCTTTATTTCGCGGAATGTTAATTCGGAATTATCAAGCATCCCCGATTTTATTTTTCCGGAAACAAGTTCGTTGATAAATTTTTCCAAGCGCGGCACGGAAGGAGTATCCAAACTGCGGCAGGCGGCTTCGACTGTGTCGGCAAGCATTACAACGGCGGATTCTTTTGAACGCGGCGGATTACCGGGATACGAAAAGTCTTCCGGATCGGCATTCGGGTCAAGCTCTTTCGCCTTTGCATAAAAATAAGCGATTAAACTGTTTCCGTGGTGTTCGGCAATTATGTCAATAATCGCTTGCGGAAAATGTAATTGGCGGGCTTTTTCAATGCCTAACTTTACATGGCTCCGGATTATCGTTGCCGAAAGGCGCGGATTTAAATCAAGATGTTTATTATAAACGCCGTTTCCCTGATTTTCGGTAAAATATTCTCCGTTATCCATTTTGCCCATATCGTGATAATACCCGCTTACGCGTGCCAACAGCGGATTCGCGCCGATTTCGCGGCATGCGCTTTCGGCAAGCGTCGCAACCATCAGCGAATGATTATACGTCCCCGAGACGGTTACAAGCATTTTTTTCATAATGGGAGAATTTAAATCCGAAAGTTCTATTAGCCTAAAACTCGTCGGCGTGTTTAAAACGGTTTCCAAAATGGGCAAAAAGCCGAGTACGAAAATGCCGCTTATAAAACCGTTGGCTCCCGTTCCCAGCAGTAAGCCCGTTTTATTACTCGTGCTTTCGGGAAAAATTATCAGTAGACATGCGGTGATTACCGGTTGTACAAACGTCAGTATGCAGGCGGTTTTTATTAAGTCCATCCGCTTGCCGGTAATATTGATAAGCCCAGCCCCCGCTAGTCCCGAAATTAAAGCGAATAGTGTAGGCTGAATTTTATATGAGCATGCGCCGAAGACGGCAAAGGTTAAAATAATGACGGTGAAAACTGCAATTTTTTGTGAAATTAAAGCGGCGATCAGCATTCCTAAAAACGTAACGGGTAAAATGCCCGTAATATTTAACGGGGAAGAAAAAATATCGAGTTTCGATGTAAATAAAAGCAGTATGTATACAAAATCGAAAGAAAGTAAAATTAACAAATTAAAACTAAATTCAAGCGATTCGCCTACAATTTTTTTTGAAAATAAAAACAGAGACGCAATTAAACTAAGCGCCAAAAAAATAATGGATCCGGCCACTTGGCGGAAGTCTATCGTATCGCCGCCGTCGGCATATATTTTCAGCTGCGTAACCGCTTCTTCGGTTATTGCAAAACCGCGCTTTATAATTTTTTGACCTTTTGCAATCGTAACTTTTACCGGCTGTACTTGCCGCAGCGCTTCATGTACACGCCGTTCGGTTTCTTCGGCTTCAAATATGATATTTGGTTTTAAAAACGGTTTGACAAGATTGAAAACGATTTGTTCAAGTTCGGTTTTCTTTATTAAAGAAAGCGTCTTTTTTAAAAACGGGTAGAGTTCTTCGAGGATGATTAAATCGCTTTTTGAAATATTTTCATATGACTGCTTATCGGACTGCTTTGTTATAACCGTCAGTTCCGACTCGTTTAAATCTTCAAGTCCTTTCGCGGGAAATTCCGCAATGCCGCCGTTTACCGTTTGCCGCAGTATACTTGTGGAAACGTCCGCTATTTCAGAAAAATCCTGAGCATTATAAAGGCTTTCTAAAAATTTTTCATCAATTATTGTCGGATATTGTTCCAGCACTGTGAATTTAAAAGCTTTAACCGTTTTTGCGTTCATTTTTGCTTCGGCTAAAAAATTGATAAATTCGGAATAGTCTTTTAAAATCGCCGATGAAACATCCGTATCCCGATAAAAAACGGGTAATACCGAATGTTTTGCCGCCGTTTCACGTATTGCCGTCGCTTTTTTATCGACGTATTCAATCGCTCTATTGGAAATAATATCTTTATCCGCAACCATTCCCAGTTCGAATTCGTTTATGTTCAGTTTTGAAACTCCTGAGTTTTCAAATGAATTTATATAAATCAAAACCGACAATACGGAAAAACTGATTAAAACGGCAAGTGCGAAATTTTTGTTCCGTTTAAATTTTTGCAGTAATTGCAAAAATTTTTCTTTTAAAATATTTTCTTTTTTATTCTTTGCCATACGTTTTTTACAATGCCGGCTTGCTTTGCAAGGCATACCGCTCATACGCCGTAATTATTTTTTGCACCAGAGAATGGCGTACGACATCCTCCGGTAAAAACTCGATAAGTCCTATACCGCGTATATTTTTTAAAAGATGTGCGGCATGTGTGAGTCCCGAATTCTTAGTCGATGGGATATCCGACTGTGAGGGGTCTCCCGTTATGATGAGCTTTGAACCTTCGCCCATACGTGTTAAAAACATCTTCATTTGTTCTTTTGTGGTATTTTGCGCTTCATCTAAAATTACAATCGAATTATGCAGCGTCCTGCCCCGCATATACGCAAGAGGTGCAACCTCAATCATATTCGATTCTTCCATCTGCCGTATAAGTTCCGGCGGAAGTAAAAATTCAATTGTATCATATAAAGGCCGCAAATAAGGCGTTATTTTTTGAACAAGGTCGCCGGGTAAAAAGCCTAGGCTTTCGCCCGCTTCTACAACGGGACGGGTAAGCACTATTTTACGCATCCGGTGCGCCATAAGCATTTCCAGTGCACACGCTACAGCAATGTACGTTTTTCCGGTTCCGGCAGCGCCGAGAGCGAAACTTATATCGTTATTTTTTATAGAGGTTATAAAATCGAGCTGTCGTCTGTTTTTCGGGTATACCGAACGGCTTCCGCGCGGTATGTGAATGCAGTTTAATTCAAATTCATTGCTGTATTCGGCTCCGTTATTTGCCGCTACCGCAATAAGCGCCTGCAAATATTCGCCGGAATTTTTGGCTGTAATTTCCGGCGAGCTTACCGCCTTGTTGACTATATGGTGAAATTTTCTGCATACGGCATCATCGGAGCTTAGTACGCTCAGTTCATTGCCGCGGCATACAACGGGGGCGCCGACGTAATTTTCAAGATTGCTTAAATTTTTATCGTTCGCACCGCATAATGCCGATAAAACGGCTTTGTCGTTTAAAATAATTGTATACGATTCTTCCAAATAATAATCCTCTTAGTTTAAAATATCTTCACTTTTAAGATATCGCGCATATTGTAAATATAAAAATGCAATTCAGTCAAGGGCTTAAGGCTTTTATTTTAAATTTTTTAAGAAAATTACTTTCAACTATAACTCACATTGCATTGGATGCTTTTAGGAGAATACGAAGGGAATACGGATTGCACTGCCGATACTTCTTAAAATTTTTAATGGAATTGTATTTTACCAAGCGTATGCCGGATACGGACTTAACAAAATAAGCGGATGATGGGAGTCGAACCCACGTCTCCAGCTTGGAAGGCTGGGGTAATAGCCGTTATACGACATCCGCAAAGATAGGCGCTATTATATATATTTTTTAAAATATGTCAATAGAAATTTTTAAGTTATTGTTACAAAAATAAAATACCGAATACTGCTGCGAAAATTACAAAAACGATCGGATGTATTTTTTTGAAAAATAAATTTGCGGCAAATAGAATGCAGAAAAACAATGCCTGTTTTATGTTTACCAAATCCGCCGGTTTGCCGGTAACTTTAAACGTGTTTATCGTAAAAACGGAAATAGTTAAAACTTGCCAAAATGCCGTTGCAATCATTCCGACAGCTCCTGCACGAAGTCCGTAAAAGCTTTTTTTTACCAATGGTTTTTCTTGAAACGCCGTTGCAAAACGGGCTATTAAAATAATTACCACAATCGAAGGAAAAACAATTCCCGCCGTAATCACGATGCTGCCGGGAATCCCGTACAGTTTGTAGCCGATGTATGTAGCCATATTGATTCCGATCGGTCCAGGTGTAGATTCCGAAATTGCAACCATTGCAAAAAAATCCTCGCTTGTTATAAGACCGCGAGGGATAAGCTCCTGCTGCATTAAGGTAACCGCGACCAAGCCGCCGCCGATTGAGCATGCGCCTATGTACATAAAAAGGAAAAACAGACCTATTAAGCTCATTTTTTCCTCCGTATGCTTTTTAAGGTTTGGATAAGCCAGCCTAAAAACGCTGAGCCCACTACAATCCAAACGCCTTGTACTTTGAATATAAACATTGCGGTAAAAGAAAAAACGGCTATTAAAAACGTGAATAAATCGAAAATTGTTTTTTTGCCGAAGTCTAAAACCGCCCGCAACAATAATGCCGAAACTGCGACATTAATTCCTTTTAGAGCTTTTTTTACCCAACGTATATCGCTGAAATTTGAAACAAAACCGGCAATTATCGTAATTGTAATAAGTGACGGCATCACGATTCCCGCGGTTGCAATTACCGCTCCGATTATTCCAGCTTTTTTATATCCGACAAAGGTCGCAACATTTACCGCAATAATTCCGGGCGTGCATTGCCCTATTGCAAAATAATCGATTATTTCTTCTTCGGTAATCCATTTTTTTGCTTCCATTAAATCGCGTTTTAAAATCGGCAGCATCGCAAGACCGCCTCCGAATGTAACCGCTCCTATTTTAAAAAAAGCAATAAAAAGAGACACCGCCGTTTTAAGTTGTTCATATAATTTTGATTTAGTCATTTTAACAGCCCCGCATTATAGTCCGTTTTGTAAAACGTGTCTATGAACAATAATGAAAAAACAAAACTCCGTAACCGGCGGTATTCTTTAGGGAACATCTAAACCACTTCAGTTTTTAAAGATGCCCGTAAATAATTATTGCTTTTCCAAAACATCAATCTTTTTGAAGATGTTTTCATTTTCATTATAAGACTCTTGATAAAAAAAATATTTTTATCCGGTATGTTTCAGTACGGGAATGCAAACCTCTATCTAAACAGAACCTGTCCGTATCGAAAGCAAGTATACAACGCAAAAATATGGTGCATATAAATAAAGAGAGTCTGTATATGAATTATTTTTTTATCTTTACTTTTAAAACAATTCAAACCGCCGCTTCAATGGAAATAATTTTTATAAATCGTACATCATCTTTGTGAGCGAGGCGCCTTCTACTTATAAAACTTTTAATAAAAGAATTTTCCGTAAATGATGGTTTTATTTTTATCAACGGACAGGATATCAATTTATATACCGAAGATAAATTACCGCATACAATTTGATATGTTCCTCAAGAAAATTTTATTTTTAAAGGTTCCGTTGAAGATAACCTTTTTGCCTCCGTCGGCAAAAAAATAAACGAGTTGCATTTTGTCTGCACTTCGGCGGTTTGTAAACGGATTAAATGAAAATAAAGAAATGGATTCAAACACAATTTCCGGCAGCTTAATTTTCCATAAGTGTTTTTATATCCGTCAGTGAAAACCCCATTTCGAAAAGCGAATCTATTAAAAGCTGCACGTTTGAATAAAGATAATCACCGCGCTCCGGTTTTGTTTTTCCAAGCCGGATAGGGATGATGGAACCAGGTCGGACCGCTGCACAAATGTCGCCGATAATTTCGGCGGACGGTTTATAAAGAGCCGACAGTGACGGCTTATCTGCCGAGCTTATCCAATCGGGGACCCGGATATCGGGTGAAACAAAAACATACCCGGCTTTTCTCCCCGCAGTAATAATCATCGGAGACACGATGTAATTCGGACTGTGCCAAATAAGCGAAAGCTCGCAGCCCGCAATTCGGTAAAACGTATCTTCATTCCGCGCAAGTCCTTGCATGATAAAATTTTCGTCAAAACCGTATTCGGTATCGTTTAGATTCCATGCGGTAAAAAAAAGCGAACCGCACTGGTGTCCCGCTTTGCAAATTTCTTTTACGGCTTCGGGATTTTGCCGCAGCACTTCACCGTTAATAAAAAACGTCGCTTTAATATTATTTCTTTTTAAAACATATAAAACTTCCGCAATGCCCTCCATACTGTTCATTGCATCGAATACAAGCGCCGCTTGTTTTTTCCCCAGCCGGTTGCCGTGTGAAAAAACCGAAGACGTATTTCCGTATTCATGCGGAAAATTATCCTGTTGTTTGAAAGCGAAAGCGGTGGGCTCCGCAATAAGCGGCTTTGTCGCAAAATCGTTGAGCGAGCGTATATAAATCATATTTTTAAAATAGCCTGAAGAAGAATCGATATAAATTCTGTCGGAGGCGTTCACATTTTTCTTTTGTGCAAAACTCGCGTCCGCATTTGTTTTCCAATTAAATGCGCCTGCATATTCGGCGGTTTCATCGGAATAATTCGATTTTATCGTAATTAAAATTTTATCACCGGAAGCCGACCAGCCGAAATCTTTTATAGATGTAATTGCAATTCTTTTTTTTATACCGGAAGGTTTTGTTTTATCAAGCGTATATTCATAAAGAGAATTTTCGCCGCCTAGAAAAACGGCGGAAGAGTTTTTCCAAACGGCGGAAATTATTTTTTCACCGGAAAACGATCCGATTTTGTTCCACGTTTCCGTATCGTAAAAATAAACTTCCCCGTCTTCTTGAAACGCGGCCGCTTTAAAATCGGATGAGCCTGAGAGCAGCGAAGAATGTTCCGGCAGCGGAATCTTTTCGAATTTGTTTTTGTTTAAAGAGATTTGCCATGCCCGTAAAACCGTTTTTCCGTCTATAATTCCTGCGGAAAAAATAAACGGCATTTCTCCTTTCCAATAAACCGAAACGTCTGCGGTATTTCCGGGTAAAAGCAAATAAGGAATCTCCCCTTCTTCAAAGAGTTTTACATAATCGCCTTCTTCAAATTTAAAAAAATAAACGTTTCGTTTTCCTTTTATAAACACGCATGTTTTCCCGTCCGGCGAAATTGAAATACTGTCTGCAGCAGCATCGAAAGTGAACGGGAAGCGTGCCGTCAATTTTCCCAGCGGAAAAAGCGGGAGATAAAAAGACTTCGTAAAAAGTTCGGCGGCATTGATTTTGCAAAGAACATTATCTTTTAAAAAAAGGAATTCC
>CAUUAT010000030.1:0-18775 GCA_963543195.1 uncultured Treponema sp. | reverse complement strand
CAAGGCCCCTCTATTTTCAGACTGTTTTGAGCTAAACGGTACAAAACGCACAAATCAATTTATAAATTCCACGATTTCGGTGCGCTCTTTTACCGGCGGTGTCTCCGCAGGATACCCTAAAGCCGATATGCCGCACACGACATGCGTTTTAGGAATATTAAAAGAATTTAAAACCCGCCGTATTTCCGGCTTATTACAGTTTTCTCTCAGCTGGTTTATCCATACGGAGCCTAAACCGAGCGAATGTGCCGCCAAATATATATTTTCGATAGCGGTTGAAGAATCGCAATAGCCGAACATATCATTTTCTTCAAAACTGATAATAATCAGCGCATCGCAATCATACATTCTGTAATTATCTCTATCGAGCACCATTGCGACCGCTTGCGCTAATTCCTGAATTTTTTCTCTGTTCCGTACCACAGTGAATTTACGCTTTTGTCTGTTCATGCCGGTCGGCGAGGCTTTTGCACATTCTATAACGGCATTCAGTTTATCGTCGTCAATCCGTTTTTCGGTGAATTTTCTTATGCTGGTGCGCGTAAGAATATTTTTAATTACTTCGTTCATATATTCCTCCATAAATCATATAAGTTTCGGTTTAAAACGGTTTATGTTTCCGTTTAACACTTCTTTATTTTACACATCCAAGTTGGCATAGACGGCGTTTTCTTCTATGAACTTACGGCGCGGTTCCACTTCTTCCCCCATAAGTGTGCTGAAAATTCTGTCCGCTTCAAGAGCGTCGGGCAGCGTTACTTGCATCATTTTACGGCGGGCAGGGTCCATCGTCGTTTCCCACAATTGGGTACCGTCCATTTCGCCTAAACCTTTATACCGTTGGACGGCAGCGTTATTTCCTCTGCCTATCTGATTTAAAATTTTGTCGCGCTCGCCATCATCGTACACGTACCACTCTTTTTTATTATACGAAATTTTATAAAGGGGCGGCATTGCGATATAAACATAACCTTTTTCAATAACTTGCGGCATATACCGGAAAAAAAACGTAAGAAGCAGTGTGCGGATATGCGAACCGTCAACATCGGCATCTGCCATAATGATAACTTTGTGGTAGCGTATTTTTTCAATATTAAAGTCTTTGCCTATGCCGGTTCCGAGCGTCGCAATAATGGGCTGGAGCTTTTCGTTGTTTACGACTTTGTCCAAACGTGTTTTTTCAACATTAAGCATTTTTCCCCAAAGCGGTAAAATTGCCTGCGTTTTACTGTCACGGCCTTTTTTTGCGGAACCTCCGGCGGAGTCGCCTTCCACGATGTACACTTCGCACGATTCAGGATTTTTCATAGAGCAGTCCGCAAGTTTGCCGGGCAGACCGAAACTGTCCAAACCGCTTTTTCGGCGGGTTGCTTCTTTCGCCTTTCGTGCGGCGATTCGTGCGGAAGCCTCTGCAACGCATTTTTCTAAAATTCTTTCTATTTCGTTCGGATTTTGTTCAAAAAACAGCGTCAGTTTTTCGTTTACAAAAGAGTCGACGACGCCGCGTACCTCGCTGTTGCCGAGTTTGGTTTTGGTTTGTCCCTCAAATTGAGGCTCCGGCACTTTTACCGAAATTATAGCGGCAAGTCCTGCCCGGACGTCTTCGCCCGCGAGCTTTTCTTCTTTATCTATTTTTTTAACAAGCTTCGGGTATTTTTTTAAGAATTCATTCATTACGCGCGTCAACGCCGTCTTAAAGCCTTCAAGATGTGTTCCGCCTTCGCGTGTGTTTATATCGTTTACAAACGAAAGAATGTTTTCATTGTAGCCGTCGTTATATTGCAGTGCGACTTCGCAGAGAATATCGTTTTTTTCGCCGTCAATAAAAACCGGTGTTTTGGGGAATACCTGTTTCGATTCATTTAAATAGCTTACAAAATGCGATATTCCTCCGTCAAATGCAAATGTAACTTCTTTCGGAACGGAAAGCCGTTCGTCCCGCATTGTAATTGTAATATCGGCATTTAAAAAAGCCAATTCTCGAAGGCGTGTCGCTAAAACTTCAAAATTGTATGTGGTCGTTTCGGTAAAAATGGAAGAATCGACCGCCCAGCGTATGACTGTGCCGTGCTTTTCGGTGGTACCCACATTTTTTACCGGAGATGTGATACTCCCTTTTTCGAATTTTGCATAATGTTCGAATCCGTCTTTGTACACCCGCGCTTCCATCCACAGGGAAAGCGCGTTTACAACCGAAACGCCGACGCCGTGCAAGCCGCCTGAGACCTTGTATGAGCCTTTATCGAATTTTCCGCCGGCATGAAGTCTTGTCAAAACAACTTCCAAAGCACTTATTTTTTCGGTCGGATGAATATCGACGGGAATTCCGCGCCCGTTATCTTCGACACGGACGATATCGTTCGGTTCCAAAACGATTACAATTTTATCGCAAAAGCCTGCCATCGCTTCGTCAATACAGTTGTCGACGACTTCATACACAAGGTGATGCAGTCCGTCCGGTCCCGTCGAGCCGATATACATACCGGGCCTTTTCCTAACCGCTTCCAATCCTTTTAAAACCGTAATATTGGTTGCCGAATAATTTGAAGTTACCATTTTTTTCCTTTTGTCTTACCGAACATTTTGCGGCATAAAACCGTTTACATATTCTATTGTTATCAATTTTTAAAATAATTATGAAAGCGGAGTATACCATTATTACCTGAAAAAGTAAAGAAGAAAATAGCCGCTTTTATTTCGGGATGATGCAAAGCAAATTCGGCAATTTTTAAGGTGTCCTATTGAAAAAAACGGAAGAAGTAGTATAATACGTTTTCTATGAATGAATGGAATTATAAGATTTTTTGGGATGAAGTTATCAATCAATTTAAAGAAGAGTTGCCGCATTTCGCGTTTTCGATGTTTTTTCCGGTTACGGAATATGAAAAATCGACCGAAAACGGGATTATTATTGCGGTTCCGTCGAATTTCGTCAAAATACAGATGATTCAAAAATATAAGCATGATATTGAACGTAAACTGCTCGAAATTTCCGGCAGGAATTTAGCGATAGACTTCAATGTAAAAGAACAGATTATAACCGACAGCGGTAACACGGATGAAACGGACGAACCCGTTTTACATTCTGCACATACAAAAACACATACGGATTTAAAAGAGAAGGAACTGCGGAAGTCCCATCCCGATTTAAACGGCGACTATAATTTCGACGATTTTATTATAGGACCGAACAATAATTTCGCCGTCAATGCGGCGATTGCCATAACGAAAAATCCGGGGACGGCGTATAATCCGTTTTTAATTTACGGCGGTGTAGGGCTTGGGAAAACACATTTAATGCAAGCGGTCGGTAACGATATTTGGAAAAATACGAAGCTCAAAGTATTATACGTGACCGCCGAAAATTTTACAAACGAATTTGTGGAATGCCTTAAGAAAAAAGGAATGGCCGGATTTAAAAATAAATATCGCTCTGCGGATGTGCTTTTAATTGACGATATTCACTTTTTTGAAGGAAAGGCGGAAACGCAGGAAGAGCTTTTTCATACGTTTAACGAACTTTATGAAAAAAATAAACAAATCGTATTTACCTGCGACCGTCCGCCGTCCGAATTAAAAAATCTTACCAAGCGGCTTCAATCGCGGTTTGAACGAGGCTTAAATGTCGACTTGCAAACGCCGGGTTTTGAAACCCGCTGTGCAATTCTTTTAAAAAAACTCGAAAAACACAGTGTAACCGTCCCCGAAGAAGTTGTGCAGATGATTGCAAAAAATGTTTCTTCCAACGTGCGGGATTTGGAGGCTGCCCTCACAAAGGTAATAGCATATACGGAAATTACAAAACGGGAGATGACGGAAGCCGTCGCGCGTGATTTGCTCCGCGATTTTTTCGGCTCGACCCGTCAGCGCAATGTCAGTGTGGATATTATTCAAAAAACAATAGCCGATTATTTCCGTATTTCGATTGCCGATATAAAAGGGAAAAAACGTACAAAAAGTTTTGCATACCCGCGTCAACTTGCGATGTATTTATGCCGTGAGATGACGGAGTGCTCCACTACGGAACTGGGCAACGAATTCGGCGGTCGTGATCATACGACTATTTTACATGGCTGCAACAAAATTGAAGAATTGATGACGGCGGATCCTTCCACAGAGAATATCGTACACGAACTGCAAAAACTGGTTAAAGAAAATACGAATAAATAGGAGCTCTCGCGTCCTTCTGAAATAGAGCGTCATTATGAAAGAGTGTAGAGGTCTTTATGCAAAAGCCATTCTTGTATCAATGCCGGCAATAGCAGGCGGAGCTGCAATGCCGTTGTCGGTTTTCACGCATCGTCGATTCCATAACAAGGAAAAACTTACAGAAAAATTCCTTTTTTTTAAAGTCGAATTTATGCGAAATGCTTTTGAAAAATAAAATTGCGGCGGCATCCAAAGAAGTTATTTATTATTATTTTGGATGAAGCTCTTCCCGGAACGGATAAACACAGAGAAGCCGCTATCTTGAAAACATTAAAAGCGCATTTTACAGGTTCTAAAATATTTTTTGTAACGCACCGTACGACCGGTTTTAATTTTTGCGTTTTACAAATTAATCATTGCTAAATGAGACCGTTATATTACCTGAATCTTTTTTTATATGAAATACCCCTTCCGAGAAGCCTTGTTTTGTTATGGTGTATTGCTTGCTACATACGGCAGCTCCCGAAGGAGTTTCTTTTATGATCATGGTAAAATTCTGTTCGTATATGCACGTACCGTCTGAATACGTGCCGGTTACAACAACATTTTTCAGCATAATCGTTCTTGTTTCTTCTTTTTTTATTTTTGTAGCTTCCACATCCACAATGTCATCAAAACTATATTCCAAACTGTTGGAATTATCGGAATGCTTCTTTGTTGACCGAATATTCCGTATTTCTATATAGAGTGCATCCTTATCGGTAACGTCATTTTGGAATTTAAGCGGCATATCTTCTCTTGTGTACGGCTTTTTGGGTACATCAAGGGGGCATCCCGCCATTAGAACTATCGTATTTACTGCAATCAACACACCCGCAATAGAAGCAAATTTATTTCGTCTCATTTTAAACTCCTTTGCTGTTTTTTAAGCAGCTCGTTTAAATTTTTTCTATTTTACCCCCCCCCCCCCCCCGAAAATGTCAAGAGGGGAAAAACGGAATGTCAAACGAAATGAGCCGTTTTTTATATCGGAAACGGGCAAGGTATGACTGCTGCGGTGTAGCTGTTCCGGCAAAGATGCCTTATCGATAAATTTGTGCGGAGCCTTGTGTAACGCCTTCTTTTTTTGTATAATAGCGTCTATGGTTTGTGAAAATAACGCTTTACTGCGGAGGCGGATATGTGCCTTGAGTTAAAAGACGGCATTTCTTTGTACAACGAAAAGAAATACGATGAAGCCTTAGTGTTTTTTTTAAGCGTTTCGGCTGAAGACGAATATATAAAAACCGAAGTAAATTACTATATAGGATTGATATACTCGCGTTTACTTCAATATGAGCACGCACTGGAATACCTTGAGCAGGTTGTTACCGCAAATACCGATATTGCCAAAGCGTATCAGTGCCGGCTTATTTTGGCTTTTATTTACGTTCATACCGAGCGAACGCGTCTTGCGGAATTTGAGCTTTCAAAACTGATACAGGGCGGCTACGAATCGGCTCAAGTGTTTGCTTCAATGGCATATGTTTCGTATGAGCACAACGAAGTTCTTAAAGCGATTGATTATTACGAAAAGGCGCTGAAAACCGACGGTGAAAATGCGACGGCTCTTAACGGACTCGGCTACGTGCTTGCCGAAACGGAGCGCGACTTAACGCGGGCTTTGGTATTATGTAAAAAGGCTGCCGAAAAACAACCCGAAAATCCCGCCTATTTGGATTCGCTTGCATTTATTTATTTTAAAATGGAGCTTATAAAAGACGCTGCATTATGTATTAAAAAAGCGAAAGAAAAACTGCCGGAGAACCGTATCGTTTGTTCGCATTACGAGCTGATTATGGCGAAAGAAGAAGCGCTTTAGCAGAAAAACACGGGCAAGGATTTATTCCGCATCTTTTAAGGATGCGGAACGCCCCGATAATACCGATTTTATATTGTGGGCATCTCTAAAAACTTGGTTAGGTTTTTAAGATGCCCTTGTATGTGTGTGCTTTCGCATACGCTTGAAAAAGCTTTTTTCGGAAACTAAAGTTTCTTACAAAAAAGTTTTTATAGGAGAATGTAAAATGAAAAAAAAATCTTTTTTAACTTTTGCAATTGTATGGTTTACGTGTCTTACCGGATGCAAAATACTGCCGTTAACGGGAATATACCGTTACGGTATTGCCGACGGCAAAAGCATAAAAACGCTGGAATCCGGATTCGACATAACGTATGCCGTCGATTTTAACGTTGCAAAAAAACCGGCGGACGATTATATATCGTTTACGCTCGTTAATACCGTGCGTACATACCGATTGGATTTTTATGCATGTAATGAAATAAAAACCGTTATCGCCGATTTTTTAGCATTACATGAGCGGGCGGTAAAAAACGGATTGAAAAATGGAATCGAGCATATAGGAGATTCGCTGCTTTATTGTTATGTTATTTCGGAAGAAGGCGGCAGCGAAACCGTAACGCGTGCGGATGCGGTGTCCGGCGGTAAAAATACCGTCGAATTCTCTTTTTTAGTAAAAGATAACGTTTCGTATCTCGTTTTAAATAAATTCCGGGTACAAACAATTTACGGAAAAGAGAAGCTTAACAGCTGGGTTGAAAGTATTCCGTTTTCTTACGGAGATATAAAAAAATTATATGATGTTATGACGGATGAAGGGAATGTAAATAAAGTGCGCAGGATTACGGAAGAAGATTCCGAATCGGAAACCGCTTTGGCGATTCCTTCTTTCGACAGAATGAAATTATAGCCGTGGCGGACAATAAATCTTTTCAAAAACTAAAAAATAAACTTCCTCCGAATAATCTCGAAGCTGAAATGGCGGTTCTGGGTGCGGTATTATTGGATCCCGATACATTCGGTTTTGTACGTCCCGTTTTAGCTGCCGAATCCTTTTACTCGCCGCAGCACCAAAAAATATATAAAGCGATTTCAGAGCTGGATGCACGCGGACAAAAACCAGATATTCTTATTTTGACGGACGTCTTACGGGCGACAAATGAACTTGATTCGGTCGGCGGGGCGGGGTACATCGCTTCTCTTACCGATGCGGTACCCAGTTCCGCCAATATCGAATTTTATGCAAAAATGGTTTTGGAAACTTCTATTCGAAGGAACCTTTTACGCGTTTCAAGTAAAATTTCAGCCGATGTTTATGACGAGACAATTCAGAGCCGCACAATTTTGGATGATGCACAAAAAAACATTTTTGAACTCACCGATGCGGGAAATGCGGCAAAATTTAAGTCACTGTCCGAAGTTATTATTCCTACCATCGATTTACTTGAAAAAATGCACAAACACAAAGGCGAGTATACCGGCATTCCTTCGGGTTTTGAAAATTTGGATGCGCTTACATACGGCTTTCAAAACTCGGAATTTATTATTATAGGCGCCCGTCCGTCCGTCGGAAAAACCGCTCTTGCGATGACAATTGCCGGGAATATTGCAATCGACAAAAAGATACCGACGGCTTTTTTTTCGTTGGAAATGTCGGACTTACAACTCGTGCAGCGGTTAATCGCCTCGCGGGCAAAGATTAATTCAAATAAAATGCGCTCCGCCAATTTAAGTGCTATTGATTTTAGAAAAATTGCCGAAACGTGCGGCGCTCTTTACGATGCTCCTTTTTATTTGGTGGATATGCCGAATATGAAGCTCTTGGATTTGCGGGCGATGGCACGCAAGCTTTGCAGCCCGCCTTATAATGTAAAAATCATCTTTATCGATTATCTTACGCTTATTACCGGCGAAAATTCGATGATACCGCGCCACGAGCAGATAGCTGAAATTTCCCGCTCATTGAAAAGTTTAGCAAGAGAATTGCATATTCCGGTTGTCGCTCTTTCACAACTGACGCGGGATGCCGAAGGAAAAAAGCCCGGTCTTGCCGATATACGTGAATCCGGTTCGCTTGAACAGGACGCTGATGTTGTTATGTTCCTTCATCGAGAACGGCAAGAAACGTCGGAAGATTCTGAGCGGACAATTCCTACGGAACTTATTTTGGCAAAGCAGCGGAACGGTCCCGTCGGGACACTATCGCTTGTGTTTTTACCGCAATATACGACATTCGCTCTTGCGGCAAAATAAAACGACGGCTACACAACGAAAAATACAAAAGGGCATTTTATAAAAACTTAGTTAGATTTGCTTCGCATTCTTCTTTACAAATAGAGATGTTCGATTAGCAAAACTAGCGGGCGGAGCTCCCTCGTAAGCTTCGCTCGCCTTTAAAAACTTTAGTTTTTAAAGGTGACTAATATTTTATTTACGTTTTCTAAGCGTATTCTTTGCCGTACGTATTGATGGCAGCAGCCATATTGTTTAAACTGACTTGTTCCATAACACCGCCCATTTCCCATGCGACACGAGGCATTCCATAAACAACCGATGACGCTTCATCCTGCCCCAATGTTCGAGACCCTTCAGTGTAAAGCCGTGTTATATTCTGAGCACCGTCTTTTCCCATACCGGTCATAATAATTCCAAGCGCATGGTTTTGGAATTCTTTTGCAACGGACTCAAAAAGAACATCCGCACTCGGACGGTGTCCGCTTTGCGGAGGCGTATCCGTAATTCTTGCGATAGTTGCAAGAGACCGTTTTTCTACAGTCAAGTGTCTTCCGCCCGGTGCAATTAAAATTCGTCCCTGTTTTATTACGTCACCTTCCGCCGCTTCCTTTACTTCCAGCGGACAAATTTTATTTAAACTGTTCGCAAATTCTTCGGTAAATCCCGGAGGCATATGCTGAACAACTACAATCGGTTGCGGCAAGTTAGGATCTATGTCCGCAAAAACTTGGCGTAAGGCATTCGGACCTCCCGTCGATATTCCGATTGCAATAATTTGAATATTTCCGGGTGTACGCGCCGGAACGGGTTTTTCTTGAGTTTTGGCAGGCTGCAAAATTGAGGACGCTCCGGTAGTCGGTTCCGGTGTTTTTATGCGGTATTGCTCCGCCAAATTTTTCGGAAGTTCACCCGAAGTTTTTGCTCTTTCGAGCATATACCGTTTGCCGTAAGCTAAAAGCATTTTGGAAAGAGTATCGGAAACGGTGTGTAAATTAGCCGATTCCGAACCGGACGGCTTTGTAATAAAGTCAACCGCGCCGAGTTCCAAACATTCGATGGTTATTTTTGCGCCTTCTTTTGCAATGCTCGATAAAATTATTACGGGTATCCGTATATTCAGTTTTTTCAATTCCCGCAAAAATTCTACACCGTTCATTTCAGGCATTTCCAAATCCAAGACGATTACATCAGGCTGCGCACGGTCAAGTTTTTGGAGAGCAAATCTTCCATTCATCGCCTTATCTGCAATTTTTAAGCCGGGTGTGGATTCTACAATCTTTCCTATTAAGTTTCTCATTAACGCGGAATCGTCTACTATCAATACTCTGATATCTTCCATAATAAAATACCTCGCATTTTATATTTTTAAGCATCTTTTTTATAAAAGCATGCCCAGTCGGTTTTTAAAAATTCAAACTTAGTATCCATCCCGAAAAGAGATTCGGAATGACCGATAAACAAAAACGATTTCGGTGACATTGCTTTCCAAAATCTGTCTATAACGGCTTTTTGTGCAGGCTCATCGAAATAAATTAAAACGTTCCTGCAAAATACTAAATCAAAATCGTTTTGTTTCGATTTGTTTTTTAAATTGTGATAATCGAAATTAATCATCTTCATAATGTCTTGCTTAACTTGATACCCGCCGTTTAATTTATCAAAATATGTATGCAGGTAATCGTCGGGAACGCCGGTAATGCGGGCTTCCTGATAAAACCCCGCCTTTCCGACTAAAAGACACTTTAATGATAAATCAGATGCGGTTATTTCAGCAGTAAAACCTGCCGGAAGATGTTTTTTCATTATCATAGCGATCGTATAAGGCTCTTCTCCCGTTGAACATCCTGCACTCCAAATTTTTATTTTATTTTTCCCCGATTCACGCTTTATTTTTACCAATTCGGGGATTACATAATGCTGCAAAGCATCAAAATGGGGTTGATTTCTAAAAAAACGCGTTAAATTCGTCGTAACGGAATCCAAAAGGCTTTTTTGCTCTTCGGAATCTTTTAAAATCAGATTATAATAATCCGAAACTTTGTCCAATTTTTTTGCTCGTAATTTTTCCTTTAAGCGGCTTTCTAAAATTGTGCGGTTGCTTTCCGAAAACGTAATACCGCTGGCATTATAAATTAAGTCACTGAACATATGAAATTCATCATTGGTCAAAAAATCGGACATCTGAAATTCTCCTCGCCTATAATATACTAATTTGCCTAACTATTCAATACCTTGACAATACCTTGAAAGGTTTTGACTAAGAATGAAAAAGGTTGTATAATTAAACAATGAGTATATATAGGACTGTAAAAATATTTACAATCTCTCTTATAGGTATTATATCATTTTCTTGTACTTTAAACTATAGTAAAGAGGCAAAATTATTTGAAAAAAAACCTAATTTCGTATTTAAAAAATCGAGTTTGGACAGATATGAAGAAAACTCACTTGCTTTACAGGTGAATTTCGATACGCTTGAAATATATGATGCCGACAAAATCTGGGCGGGAGAAAAAATATATTTCGTTAAAGTCGATTCAAAGCAGAGCGAAGAAAAAACAAAAACACCGTTAGAAATTCTTCCCGAATATAAGGGCTTTGCAGGTATTCTAAAAATAGATGAAAAAAGTGAAAAATATTTTTTAGGATCGGGCGTCTCTTTTGAAGATATAAAAGACGGTTTAATGATTTCGGGTGATGCTTTTTTTTGGGACAAAACCGCTTCCATTTTATACGGAAGTAAAACCGGCACCGTAAGCGTAAAAAAAGGAAATGAGCTCACTGTAAAAGGCAAAGGCTTTATCGCAAATACACTTTCGCGCGAATTTGAATTTACCGCCCCCGTTTCGGGAAGCATCAGCGCGGCTTCGGAAAAAAAGGAGGATACGGATGAAAGTCAAAGCGAATAAAGTTTTGCCGTTTTTCTTTTTTATGCTCACTGCACCGTTTTTAAATTCGGAAGAATCTAAAATAAGTTTTTCCGCCGACAGCGTGAAGGCTTCCGTTTCCGAGAATAAAAAAACGACTAACTTATCGGGTAATGCATCCGTCACCGTAAATGATTTAAAAATAACCGCCGACACTATCGAGATTTTCGGCACCGATTACCGTTATGTAAATGCAAGCGGTTCGGTTGCGGGCGAAGATTCAAAAAACGGGTATACATTTAAGGCCGATTATATAAAATTCGACAGAAAAACCGATGTCGTCGCGATGTTCGGGAAAATCGAATTAAGCGATACAAAAAACGGCGTTACAATATCCGCTGAAAATGTTGAATACAAAAAGAAAAATGAAATAATGATGATGCGTTTCGGCGTAAAAATAGTACGCAAAGATATCACCTGCGATTCGATGTTTGCACTATACGACCGGAACGAATCGAAGTTGGAACTGACTGGGCGCCCCGCCGTTAAAAAAGGCTCCGATGAATTTAAAGCGGCAAAAATTTCCGTCAATTTGGATACCGAAGATATTGCCCTTGACGGGAGAGTAAGCGGCTCCGTAGAAGAAAAAAGCGACGAAGACGGAGAACCTGAAGAAATGCCGGAAACAAACAAAGATAATCCGGATAGTGCGGAGAGCGGAAATGAATAACGGTAAAAGCGTGTTAAAAGTAGAAGGCCTAAATAAATTTTTCAAAAAGAAGCATGCAGTAAAAAACGTCAGTTTTTCTATGGAACAAGGAGAAATCGTCGGGCTTTTAGGACCGAACGGTGCGGGTAAAACCACTTCATTTTATATGATTGTCGGATTTTATAAGCCGAACGGCGGAGATATTTATTTAGACGGCAAAAAAATTACAAATTTACCGATGTACAAACGGGCACACGAGGGTATTTCGTATTTACCGCAAGAAGCTTCGGTTTTTCGTAAATTGACGGTGGAACAAAATATCTACGCTATTTTGGAAACTCGCAAAGATTTAAATAAACCGCAAAAAATGGAACGGCTCGAATTTCTTTTAACCGAATTCGGCATAGCGGCGAACAGAAAACAGCAAGCATACACTCTTTCAGGCGGTGAAAGACGCAGAACGGAAATTGCCCGCGCCCTTGCAATTGAACCTAAATTTTTATTGCTTGACGAACCGTTTGCAGGTATTGACCCGATTGCCGTTCACGATATAAAAAGCATTGTTCGTATTTTGGCAAAGCAGGGGATCGGTATTTTAATAACCGATCACAACGTTCGCGATACGCTTGAGATAACGGACAGAGCTTATATAATCGGAAAAGGCGAAATTGTAGAACAAGGCTCGCGCGATAACATTCTTAATTCGGAGATTGCAAGAAAAATCTATTTAGGTGAAGAATTTAAAATGTAAAAATAAAGACGGATTTTAACGAAGCGTCCGCTTCTTACAGGATACTTCCGTCTCACAGTCGCCTAGATGACCTTTTACGGAACCTCGAAAAATTATGCGGTCATCTTTATTTGCGGAGAATGCAAATCAAATAAGAGTTTACAAGATGCCTTTCAATTTCCCTGCTGACAAATTGTTCGATAAATTGTATAATGCTGCCTTATGTATATTTTAAAAGGATGCAAGAGCTATGTTTCTTAAATGTCTCGAAATATTCGGATTTAAGTCATTCCCCGATAGGGTCAAAATTGAATTTGCGGACGGAATAACAGCTCTGCTAGGACCGAACGGCTGCGGTAAAAGTAATGTCGTCGATGCGGTAAAATGGGTTCTGGGCGAACAGTCTTCGCGAACGCTGCGCGCCGACAAAATGGAGGACGTTATTTTCAACGGAACCGAATCGCGCAAACCGCTTAATATCGCAGAAGTCTCTTTAACAATAAGCAATGAACGTGGGCTTTTACATTTGGACGTAAGCGAAATTGCTATTAAACGGCGCTTATACCGTTCAGGTGAAAGTGAATATTTTATAAACAATCAGCCGGTTAAACTGCGCGAAATACGAGAAATGTTTTGGGACACAGGTGTAGGGAAAGTTGCGTATTCCGTAATGGAGCAGGGAAAAATCGACCAGATTCTTTCCAGCAAACCGGAAGAACGCCGCTATCTTTTTGAGGAAGCTGCCGGAATCACTAAATTTAAAATTAAACGACAGGAAGCCGAAAGAAAGCTCGAAAAAACCGAAGAAAATATGCGTCAAATAGAGGGCGTTTTAGGCGAAGTCAAACGCTCTTATGATACGCTTAAAATTCAATCCGAAAAAACAATAAAATACCGCGAATTTAAAGAAAGCATTTTTGAACACGAACGCGATATTCAGCTTTTGCGTTTAAAAAATTTTATCGACTCTCTTGCCGCAAAAAAACAAAGCATAAGGGAAGCTTCCGAAAAACGCGACGCAATTCAAAAGCAAATAGACGGCATTCACAATATGCTTTCGGAGAATATGGACATCGTCAATGAGATGGAAGAAAAGTTGACGTCGTATCAAACTAAAGTTTTAAGCCTTGCAATCGAACAAAAAGGAAAACAGGACCAAGTTCAAATTTACAATAAACGTCTTTCGGAACTGAAATACAAATTAAATCAGCTTGAAGCGAGAAAAGCCGCCGTGCAGGAAGCCGTTGAAAATCTGCATGAAGACATTGCGGAAAAATCCGCCGCCGTATTCGATTTTAAAAAACAAGTAGCCGCTATCGAAAAAAACGCCGGCGAGTTTGAAGAAAATATAAAACTTGCAAGCGGTAAAATTACTTCCAATAAAGAAAAAATCGAAACCTTGGACGCCGGTATCGTTGCGTTGGAAGCCGGACGCACCGAAATGGAAACGGAACTTAAATCCATAACGGAAGATATAGTTACCGAGCTTGACGAAAATTTGCGCGCTGCCGGTTATTCTTCTTCGGCAAGAATTGAAGCGGAAAAAGCATTGGAAGAATCTTTAAGCCGCCTTAAGGTTTTTATTTCGGGGCGCAAAAATATTTTTACCGATTTTGCCGCGCTGCATAGCCGTTCGGAAGAAGACGTAAAAAAATTTGCCGATAACGCCGTTCACAGTTTTTTAATGCTTTCGGAAATTTCGGACGAAATCGGAATAGCGCTTGCAAAATATAAAAAGTCGTCGGCAGGTTTTATCGATGACTTTTTAGCGCCCGAAGGTATCATTACAAAGAAGCGTGCGGTGGATAAAGCCGTTTTGGAAAACCGACAAGCCGTCGAAACAAACAGAAAGCAAATTGCAGAATTGTCGGCGCAAAACAACGCTCTTTCGGTAAAAATCGGAGAATACCGAAGTACGCTTGAAGAGCTGAGAATAAATAAAACACAAGTTGAGGCGCAGGCGGAAAACGCTTCAAGCCAAGTAAAACTTTTGGAACGACAGCTTGCATCGCAGCAAAATATTCTCAAAGATTTGGAAAATGAATTTTTCTCGGAAGAAAAACAATTAAAACAAACCCAAGAAGATATTGCAGAACTTGAAGGCGAAATAAATTCGCTGGAATACGAAGGCAGAAAATTATCGGCGGAACTTGAAAAACTGCAAAACGATATTTCAATTAAAAATTCTGATTTGGCAAGTAAGCGTACGAAAATGGAAAAACTGACAGCGGAGCTTTCAAAAGCAAATTCACTTTTGGAAAAATTTCATTTAGACCTTGTCGGCATTGAGGCGGATATACGCAACACAAAAGACAATTTTAGAGAGCGCCATTCCCGGGAGCTTATGGAATTTGAAGAGCGGATGTTTACACTGACGGATTCTTCTTCAGATTTACGGACAGCTTTATCCGAAGTAAAACAAAAATTGGATTCTTTAGGGAATGTCAATTTAATGGCGCCCGAAGAATTTGAGGATATAAAAGAACGGTACGAATTTTTAAATAAGCAAATTACCGACTTGGATAAAGCGAGAGCGGATTTGCAGCGCATTACCGGTGAAATTACTGCCGAATCTACGGAGTTGTTTTTGGAAACGTATAATAAAATTAAAAAGAATTTTCATAATATGTTCAGACGTCTTTTCGGCGGCGGACGGGCGGAAGTGCGCTTAACGGACCCCCAAAATGTTCTGGAATCGGGGATAGAAATATTTGCACAACCGACGGGGAAAAAACTTGAAAACATCGGGCTCCTTTCAGGCGGCGAAAAATCGATGACGGCGGTCGCTCTTTTGTTTGCAACATATATGGTAAAACCCTCTCCGTTTTGCCTCCTTGATGAAATTGACGCCGCACTCGACGAGCAAAATGTTACACGCTTTGTTACAACTTTGCGGAGCTTTGCAAATGTCAGTCAATACATCGTCATTACGCATAATAAAAAAACGGTTTTGGGAGCAAAGACAATGCTCGGCGTAACGATGGAAGAATCGGGTGTCTCAAAAGTTATTGCGGTAAAATTGGATGCGGAGTCGGAACAAACGGTAAAAAATATGGATTTGATTGATGAGCCGTTCACGGAGGAAGAAGTCGCACCCGAAGAAGGCGTCTATGTTCCGCCTCACCCTCCCAAAAGAATAAAAACGATAGCAGAAAATGAGGAGACATCCGATACCGATGAAAAAAATAATAATTAAAATACAAAAATTTTTCGATACATTTAACGAAACTCTTCAAGATTTTTTCGTTTCAAATAAAAAGCTTATGCTCATCGCGGGCTCCTGTACTATTTTTATTCTTTTTATTACTATCGTTCTTATCACCGTGTTTTCTAAAAAAAACGAACCGACGCGCAGTAAAACGGAAATCGGCGGTACGGATATTAAGCGTTCGGTTTCAATTGATCCGAATGTATTTTGGCTTTTGGATGAACCGCTGAAACTGCCGCCTATTCAGTTTTCACGCGAGCAACGCACAATTTGGGATGCAGGTGAAATTGAATTTTGGTACGAAGAACCTTCTCCGGAAGCTATGAAAATCTTGAATAAAAAAAATAAAAAGATTGTAGAAAATATTTTGGAGGAAGTGCCATGAAAAAAAACGGCGGCGTTTATTTATTTATTTTCGTATTTGTGTGTTTATTTTATTCGTGTGCCACCGTAAAAAAAACGGAACGATCGGAAAACGCCGAAGAAATCTCTAAAACGGAAGTAACGCCGAATACGGAAGAATCGAAAAACGGAATAAAACAAACGGAACGGGAATCGGCAGCGTCTCCGCTCGCTTCGGACGGCAGCGGCGTTGCAAGCGCTGTTCCTCCCGCTGCGCCTCTTATCGAACAACCGTCGCTTGAAATAATTATTCCTGTGTATGATGATGAAACGGTTATGCCGGCAAGCGAACCGGAAACCATGCAGACCGTAAACGAAGAAAAAAAAATACCCGAGAAAAAAAATAACCCGGCACCTGTGCAGCCGAAACCTGCCGATGCCCCTCAGCCCGCTAAAGGGAACACAAAAAAACCGGTAGAAGAAAATGAAAAAACCGCTCTCGCCTTTTCTGAAAAAACGGAACAACCTAAATCGTCCGAACTGCCGCAAAGCAGACCGCCTGAAGAAGATAAAAATCAGTATAGCCCGAATGAGCCGCAAACTGCGTTCAAGGAAGAATCGAATTCCAACGATGATACGCCGGACACAATAAAAGAATATCCGGATACAAAGATCTCTCCGGAGCCGAATGCGCAAGTTTTTTCGGAATTTCCGAGCACCGAACCGGAGGAAACAAAAAGAAATAAAATTTCAAGAAGCGTAAAACTGTATGTAGGGCAAAAACTTGAAGTCGCGTATCCGGGTGAAGGCTGGATTTATCTCGGTGAAACGACGGCTCAAAAAGGGCTTAAATACGGACAGCGTAAATTGCAAGGCGGTGTTTCCGTTTTTCATTTTAACGCGGAAAATGCGGGAAATTATATTCTTAATTTTTCTTATTTTGATGTTTTCTCCGATGAATTTATTTCCGATGCGCTTGCCGTAGCCGTTGAACCCCCTAAAGAAAAACTTTCCAATACGGTAAAAGCCCCCGATTATAAGGGTGCCGTCATCACAAAAGAAGGATCGAAAAATCCGGAAGTGCAAACAAATGAGGCAGCCGTTGCAATATCAAACAATGCCGGAACTGAAGAAGCTAAAACAGGTACAATTTATAATTTGCCTGAACTGGCGGTACCTGCCGATAAAAGTATGCTGAAAAATAAAGAATCGGAATCCCCCGCGACGGTTTTGGAAAAAATAAAAGGTTTTATTGCCGAAGGGAATGCTTCGCAAGCTCTCGAAACGCTGGAAGATTTTTTTAAAAATCATACCGAGCGCTTGGATGAAGGATGGTTTTTGCGTGGGCAAGCATATGAACTGAATGGAAAAGATAAAAATATTAAGTCGGCATTAAAATCATATCGTACATTAACCGAAGTTTATCCGGAAAGTGCATTTTGGAATCAAGCCGATGCAAGGGTTCGCTATATTAAGAAATTTTATGTAAATGTGGATTAAGCTTTCCGTTTATGCTAATTTGTTACGGAAGTCAATTTTCAAACAATCCAAATCATTATTCTCCCATAAATTGCCGTTTTTGCTGCGTTTACTGATTTTTAAGCTTAAAGTGTTAGAAAAAATTTGATACCCCCTGTATTTTTTTTCAAAAACCGGCATAAAAACTATTCAAGTATAATATTTTTTTTCAAAAATTGATTTCCGTGGCAAGGGCTTGACATTTCTTTTTTTTTTTTATACTGGGCGTACATTTCTTATAAAATCTATGGAGGATTATATGAAAAAAAATATTGTTTCGTTTATTGTTTTTTTGGTACTGGCGGTTTCGGCAGTGTGGGCTGATGATTCTGATGATAAGCTGCTTTTGGAGGCGGTAAGAGAGCAGGATGCTCAAAAATTAGAACGGGCAATTAGATATGGAGCCAATCTTAATACTAAAGATAAATCAGCTGATAAAACAGTACTTATGATTGCTTGTGAGGAAAATTGGTATGAAGGTGTAAAAATGCTTTTGGAGGGAGAAGATTCTATAAAAAAAGTTAATCCATCATATAGAAATAATTTTGGACAAACAGCCTTAATGTTTGCGGCACAAAAAGGTAAAAGTCAAGCTATTGTTACCCTCCTTATGCAGTATAATGTCAACCTTAATGATTCCGATAATATGGGCAAAACGGTTTTAATGTATGCTGTAGATAATGACTCAGACAATATTTTAAAATTTCTCATTGATGCCGTCGGTGCTGCCCTAGATCTTCAGGCTACGGACAATAAAGGAAATACGGCAATGATGTATGCCGCTAAAAAAGGTAATCTATATGCTTTTAAAATTTTAGCGGATCAACCCGGTATAAATTGGAACTATACTAATCTTGACGGAAAAAATGTTCTTGAACTAGCGGCAGAATCGAACAGGCTGGATATTTTACAAAACATAATTTCAAGAAGAAATACGATTGATCCTACTTGTAAAAATGATGCCGGACAGCCGGTTTTATTTTGGTTAATTGAAAAAAATAAATCTGAAAACGTTGTAGAGTGGATGATGCGGGCATGCGGGTATGACGCTTTGATGGATATGACGGATGCCAATGGCAGGGATATAAACTGGTATATCAAAAAATATAAAAATAGACGCGCGCAGAAAATACTGGATGGATTGAAGGATTAAAAGAAGTGCTATTATGAAAAAAAT
>CAUUAT010000029.1:0-18986 GCA_963543195.1 uncultured Treponema sp. | reverse complement strand
GCTTTTAAAAACTCATGCTCTATATGAAAAATATGTAAATAACCAATTGATATAAAGCCGTCTATAAAAACTTTGTCATAAAATCATGAGTGCTTTTTTGCATTGACTGTGCATTGATTGATAGATAAGGTTCCGGTGTACTTTTCAGCAAAGGGGCTTGTCTTATAATCTAATCTCCTTTCCCGTCCTATATTCAATGCGCTTATTGTAGATTTTTATCAACGAATCGGTTGAGCATTTTATGAAAACATTATAAAATATCCGTATTATGAGTGAACCGCTTTCAAAATTTAAAATTAAACACGGCAGAAAAATTTTTGACGCCTACAACGGAATAAATTCTTTTTCCTTTGCATTGGTTACCGGCAATACAATTACACTGTATGCAATGGCACTTAATGCAAGCGGAACGGTAATAGGCTTACTTACGGCATTTATGTATATGTGTTATTTTTCTTTGCCGCTGGGAAAATTGCTTACCCGCCGGTTTACGATTGTACAAACGTTTTGCGGTACATGGTTTTTACGCAATTTATCCTTGCTGCCCATATTGGCTGTCCCTTATTTTTATTTTTCAGGGAATAAAGAGACTGCACTGCTTATGCTTTTGCTTGCGGTCGCGTTATTTAATTTTTTTCGGGGAGCGGGAATCATTGCAAACAACCCCGTTATCGGTCTTTTATCCCCGGGCAAAGATAGAAATTCGTATATCGTGCGAGTATCGCTTACCAATAACGGCGCAACTTTAATTGCAATTATTTTTTTAACAATTTATTTGCGTATTTCCACGCGGCACGGAATCAATTTAATCTCAACATATAACATTACTGCTATCATTGGAATTATTACGGGATTTGCAGCGTCCGCATTGTTGCTAAAATTGCCTGATCCCGAAGGCGAAGAAAAACAAAAATCGATTCTTGCGGCAAAAGCGGCAGGAAAAACAAAAAAAGAAATCAATAAACTGAAATTTACCGCAGCGCAGGGAACAGGCTCCTTTTTTTCAAATACAAAAGATGCTTTCGGAGAAAAGAATTTCCGCCTTTACATTCTTTCCTTTTTTATTATCCAGTTCGGAATAAGTTTAGCGCGCCCGTTTATTATTGTATACGGAAAGTCGGTTTACTCCGTACCCGACAATTTAATAATTGTGTTGTCGCTTGCATCAACTGCGGGCTCGCTTTTAGTCGGGCTTTTAATGCGCCTTTTAATAGACCGAATGGGTGCAAAACCGATGTACATCATTTTTACGGCTTTGAGCGTCGCGGCACTGCTTCCGGCAATTGCAGCACCGGCACGAGGGATACAGACGGCAGCGTTTATATTCTTAATTTTGTTTTCAATGTTTGTAAGTATGGGATTTACGGCACAACTTGACGCGGCGCAAGCATATTTTTTCGGCATCATTCCGAATAAGGCCGTCGTCGATTTAAGTATGCTTTATTTTATAGTGCTTGGCATTACAGGTGCTGCCGGTTCAGTTTTGGGCGGAAAATTTTTGGATAGTTTCGCAGCGCACGGATTTTCTAATCTGACGTCATATAGATTTTTCTTTTTTATGATTACCGCTTGCATCGGATTGGGAATGCTTTTTCAATCGCGACTTTTGAATTTGGGCGGTAGGCATGTAAGAGAAACATTGGCCGTTATTTTTTCTCCACGTGATATGAAAGCCTTAAACCTTTTATACAAATTGAATACAAACGAAAATCTGAAAACCGAAGAAAAAATTTTGCAGGAGCTTACTGCGGTTGCATCTACGGAAGCCGCCGATACATTAAATCAGTATTTGCACTCGCCGCGTTTTTCAATACGCTATTCTGCTTTACATGCGCTAAAAAAATTGGATAAACTTTCTTCACAAAATAAAGAAGCTCTTTTAGAAGAGTTACAAAGCGGAGAATTTACAACGGCGGCTCTTGCGGCAAATATACTTGCTCATTTTAAAGTGTATCAGGCTATTCCGTTTTTACGTGAGGCGCTTATGAGCGCAGATTACCTTTTAGCAGGTGAAGCGATGCTTGCACTTGCCGAGCTAAATGACACCGCTTCCCAATTTAAAATTGCGCAGCTTATTTCAAATACTGTAAATCCGAAATTATTGCTTTCGGGAATAGATGCTATGGGCATTTACGGCTCTGCGACTTCGATTCCGTTACTATTGGATATTCTCCGTCGCGAAGCGCTGCCTGCTCATATTGAAGATGAAGCATATTTAGTCTTAGCGTCCATAATGAAAATCGAAGAAGGCTTTTATTATGTATATAACCGTTTTAAAAATGAATCGAAAGCGACTGCCGCTATTTTAAGTGATGTTCTCGATGAGGCGTTCGCAAAACGGAAACAGCAAGATATGCAATTAAAAAAACTGTTAACGGATTTTTCAAGCGATGCCGATTCGGATTCCGATTTTATAAAATGGATTTTAAATTCCGAAAGTGAAGGTTTAGGTTTAAACACGGCTCTTCTTGCAAGCGTCGCAATGGATATAGAATTGGTAACAAATAAATCTTTTAGATTTTTTTTATGCTATTGGGCTGCTTGTATATTTCAAAATCCGAAATTGGCGGAAAGCTAAACATTAAAGGGAACCTCGAAAAATTTCGGCTTTTCGAGGTTCCCTAAAATTGCAAAATTACTTTGCTTTCGGGTTATATTTTTTGTTTTTAAAAAAATCTTCGGCAAGGACTTTAACTTCTTTACTCAGCCATACAATACCGATCATATTCGGGATGACTACAAGAGCAAGTGTTATATCAAGAACAAATCCTGCATGCTCGAATTTAACGAAGGCCGCAACAACTACCATCAGTGCTGCGATAAAACGTATTATTTTTCCGATTTTCGTACCGAAACAATATTCGGCGCATTTTTCGCAGTAATACACGATAACTAAAATAGTCGATAAAACAAATAAAAAGAGCGAAACTGAAATAATGACGGAGCCGAAAGAACCGAACGTCAAATTAAATACCCGTTCTACTGCGATGTGAGAAAATTCGCTTTGCTTCCAAATATCGGTTGTCAGTACAACCAATGCGGACATTGTACAGACAAGCAAGGTATCGACGGTTACTTCGAAAACACCCCACATACCTTGGCGGGCGGGATGATCGGTAATTGCGGTTGAGTGAGCGTAAGGAGCGGAACCCATACCCGCTTCGTTTGAATACACACCGCGCGCAACACCTTTTTGAATTGCCAATAAAATGCCGCCGCCTATACTGCCGCCGATAATTGCTGCAGGGTTAAACGCTCCGACGAAAATCATTTTAAATGCCGCAGGAACTTGTTTGATATTGATTAAAATGACCGCGATAGAACATACGGTGTACAAGAGCGCCATAAACGGAACAAGATATTCGGTAACCCGTGCGATGCGCTTTATTCCGCCATATACGACGAGAACAACGAGCAAAAAAATAAGAGCAATGGCGATATACCGCATAACGGCGGCATCCGCTTGAAATACGGCTTCACCTAATTTTTCTATCGGTCCTACGGCGGAAAGCGTTTGAAGCGTAATTGAAGGCAAAATTTCAAGCATAAAGAAAAGAGAAACGCAAAAGCCTAAAATCTTCCCGACCGTTCCACCAATTCCTTTTTTTAAATAATATGCCGGACCTCCTACATATTCTCCTAAGGAATTTTGCTCGCGGTATTTAATGCCCAATACGATTTCGGCAAATTTTGTCGCCTGTCCCAACAATGCGGTCAGCCACATCCAAAAAACGGCACCCGGCCCTGCGGCAAAAATAATCGTAGGAACGACGACGATATTGGCAGCCCCTATCGATGATGCCAGGGCAGCCGTCGCCGCCTGAAACGGAGAAACCGTGCCTTCACCTTCGCCTTTTCCGAACATTTTGCCGAAGGTCTGCTTCATAATAAAGCCGAAGTACCTGAATTGAAAAAAACCGAGCCTCACGGTAATAATAAGTCCTCCGCCGACGAGTAAAATCAGTAACGGCGGCCCCCAAAGCCAGTCTGCAAAATTGCTTAAAACGGTAACTACAGCATTCATAATTCATGCCTCCTAAATATAGTTTGTATTTTTTATATTTTACCATTCTTTCGGATAAGTTGCAATAGCAAGAATTCCGCAATGTTTGTGCAAGACTGAAAACTTTACAAAAACCGGAAGCTGAGCGCACCGTAAGGCGCTACATTACCGCTGAACCCGCCCCGAAGCGTCTCCTTCGGCAAGGCGCAAAACTTCTTCAAACGAAACATGGTTAAAATCACCGACAACGGAATGCTTTAAGCATGATGCGGCGGAAGCAAAGTCGATTTGCTTTTGCGGCTCAAATCCGTTTAACTCCGCACAAATAAAAGCCGCCGCAAAACTGTCGCCGCCGCCTAAACGGTCGACCACGTGCATTGTATATTTTTTGCTGAAATATGACCTGCCGTTTTCATACAGCATTGCCGACCATTTGTTTTCGCTTGCCGAAACGGATTCGCGCAAAGTGATACCGACTTTTTTAAATCCGAACATTTTGCATAATTTTGCGGCGACATCTTCGTACCCTTTTTCATTCAATTTGCCGGAAATTATGTCCGTATTTTCGGAAGTTATACCGAAAACTTCGGCGGCATCTTCTTCGTTTGAAATACACACATCAACAAATCGGCAAATACCGCTCATCGTACGGCGAGCCGCTTCACCTGTCCACAGTTTTTTGCGGTAATTCAAATCGCAAGAAACCGTAAGTCCCATCGCTTTTGCGGTTTTGCAGGCTTCAAGGCAAATTGCTGCGGTATTTTTACTTAAAGCCGGTGTTATCCCCGTAAAATGAAACCATTCCGCATTATGAAAAATACGCTTCCAATCAAAATCCGAAACGTGCGCTTCGGCAATTGCAGAGCCGGCGCGGTCATAGATAACTTTGGAGGCTCTTTGCGAAGCGCCTTTTTCCAAAAAATAAATTCCGATACGGCTCCCGCCGAAGACGACTTCGGAAACATCAACTCCGAATCGCCGTAAAGAATTTAAGGCGGCGCACCCGATTTCATGCGGAGGCAGTTTCGTAACATATGTCGACCGCATTCCGAAATTTGCGAGCGAGACAGCGACATTTGCTTCCGCCCCTCCGAAAACGAGTTCAAATTTTTCAGCTTGTACAAAACGGTTCACCCCTTCGGGGGAAAGGCGAAGCATAATTTCGCCCATAGTTACGATTTTTTTTCCCGTTTTCGGTTTTAGTTTTATATGTTCCGTTTTAAACGGTATATGCGGAATTTTAGCCGTATTCCGCGTTGCAGCGGTTTTTTCTTTTTTTACAATAGCTAAAGCCGCCGCCGCTTCTTCCGTAATTTTTGCAAAATTTCCCGAACAAATCAATTCTTTTGAAACCATCCAGCTTCCACCGGAGGCAAGTACTTTAGGAAAAGCGGCATACTCCGCAAGGTTCTCTTTATTGATTCCGCCCGTCGGCATAAAACGGATATCCGGATACGGCGCAGAAAGGGCTTTTATACATCGAATACCGCCCGCAGTTTCCGCAGGGAAAAATTTTAAAACGGTCAAACCATACCCCATCGCCTCCTCAATTCCGCTTGCCGTAGAAACGCCGGGAATTACCGGCATACCGATTTTTATGCAATGCTCCACAACCTTCGGATTAAAGCCGGGACTTACGACAAATTGAGCGCCGGCGGCGGCGGCTTGATCAACTTGATCGGCAGTTAAAACCGTACCCGCTCCGGTAAGCAATTCGGGAATTTTTTTTGACAGAACGGCAATGCTTTTCGTTGCGGCTGCGGTCCTGAATGTAATCTCCGCACACTTAAGACCGGCGGCAATTAAAGCCTTACCCAAAGGCAGCGCATCTTTTTCATTTTCCAAAACAACAATGGGGACAATCCCTAATTTTTCTATTTTTTTAAAAACCGTATTCATAAAATACTCCCGCGAACGGACAATGACGGCAGCTATTTTATCATAAATTTTTACGGATGTCAGTACGGAGGGAAAAAACGGTATAACAGGATAATATCTTTTGCATTATTCGTACCGTCGCACAAAAAACCGGCTACATCTTATGCAGCCGGTTTTTTGTGCGACGGTATGTGCATTACATTCCGGCAACGCCGTTATGCAAGCGATTTTACCGCCTTATATGCTTGTAAGTCGGTATACAGTTCGGCTTTATACGGATTTTGCTTTGTTTTTTTAACTTTATAAAGCATATAAACAAAAACAAGTGCATTTATAATAAGAGCGAGCAAACTGATTATAAAATAAATCGTAGGAGTATATGTCGATTGCACCGCAAATTTTCCTTCATCCAAAAACAAAGGATAGGTTTGCGCAAACATACACCACAAGGCCAGCGTATGCGCCCTGTGCTGAAGCCAAGCACCCTTCCCCAACGTAAATGCACATAAGGTCGGTGCAAGCAGTAACGCCAAACCGCAATACCATGCATGACCTGGAAGGCAGTTATAGGTATATGCAAAATTCCATACATCATACGCAATAATCCAAAACCACAGCATATCAGGCCATAACATATCCCTGCTGCCGTCGCTTTTTGTTTTTTTTCGGAGCACAATGCCGAACCAACCTGTAATCGTAATTATGTTCAAAAGGCCTGCAATACCGTTCATATAATTCCACGAACCGCCGATAACGTGCATCGCTTCATCGGCAAGCAGTCCACCGCCGGGCATCGAATATTGAAATCCTACCTGAAAGTCTCTTCCGACCGCTTCCAAAATATTTACGGCGAGAATAAGAGGCGGAAAGCATAACGCCCATTTTTTTTCGCTCAACTTCCATTCTTTGCCGTCGCTTTTATTCTTCCCCTTTACAAACCGTATGCACCAAAAGCCTATACAGCCCGCAGTTGCGGAATATACCTTTGCAAGATGAAACCAATCCAAATATGTTTTATCCTTTAAAACGGTAAACCATAAAATGGAAAGCGTCGCAGGTAAAATTACAAAACAAAAAAATCCGGCTGCTTTAGATCGGCGTGAAACCTCGTTTAAGATAAAAAGGGATGCCAAAACCAGAAACCAGACCGCAACGACTGCGCCGGTATTGGCGCCTGCGGCATAATTAAATGTAAACATAAACGTCTCCTCTATCAATTAAAGAACGCCGGATAAAGCATTTCCGTTTTGTTTTAACCGGCAGCTCCTTTAATTTATTTAATCAAACTCATCGTGTCTTTTGCAATCATCAATTCTTCGTTGGTAGGAATAACCAAGATTTTTACTTTTGAAGAATCCTTACTTACGATAGTATCTTTTCCGCGCACATTGTTTTTTGCCGCATCCATTTCGGCACCTAAGAATTCCAAGCCTTCACAGATTTGTCTGCGAAGTTCTATAGAGTTCTCTCCGATACCCGCCGTAAAAACCAATGCATCTACGCCCCCTAATTGAGCGGCGTAAGAAGCGATATATTTGCGTACTCTTGTACAAAAAACTTTTAAGGCAAGGTCAGCTCTTTTATTTCCCTCCGAAGCCGCTTTTTCAATGTCGCGGAAATCGCTGCTTACACCCGAAATTCCGAAAACACCCGATTTTTTATTTAAAACGGCACTCATTTCATCGGCGGATAATTTTTCTTTATTCATTATAAACGGAAGAATAGCAGGGTCCAAATCGCCTGAACGCGTGCCCATTGCAAGTCCTTCAAGAGGCGTTAGCCCCATCGACGTATCAATGCATTTTCCGCCTTTGACAGCGGCCAAACTTGAACCGTTACCCAAATGACAGGTTATGACTTTAAAATCGGCGCTTTTATTGCCGAGCATTTCGGCAGCTCGCGCAGAAACAAAACGATGTGAAGTTCCGTGAAAGCCGTAGCGGCGAATTTTATATTTTTCGTAATATTCGTAAGGCAGCGCATAAATATAATTTTCGGCGGGCATCGTTTGATGAAAAGCCGTATCAAAAACCGCAACCATAGGAGTGTCGGGCATAAGTGCCTTACAAGCTTCAATGCCCATAATATTTGCAGGATTATGAAGAGGGGCAAGATCTATGCATTCTTTAATTCCTGCCATAACGGTATCATTGAGCAAAACCGATTTATTAAACTCTTCTCCGCCATGAACGACGCGATGTCCGACGGCCGCAATTTCCGTCATAGAATTTACGGCGCCGTGCTTTTTATCCACGAGGGCTTCAAGCACCAATTGAATTGCTCTTTTATGATCATTCATTTTTTCTTCAATCAGAACCGCATCCATTCCTTTTTTTTCATGTTTAATTCGGGAGCCTTCAATACCGATTCGCTCTACAAGCCCTTTTACTAAAACATCTTCATTAGTCATATCTATCAACTGATACTTAAGCGAAGAACTTCCGCAGTTTATGACCAAAATTTTCATTTCTTTCTCCTTACAAAACAAATCTGGTGCATATAATACACCAAAATAAAATAAAAGTCTATCGGTTGAATTTTATAGGAAAAAGAAAGGCTCTTTTACAATTCTTCACGAATAAGCCGCCAGCTTGTATACCGATCTTGATGTATGTCTCCGCGTTTTAACGCTTCTAAGACGGCACAGCCCGGTTCTTTTGTATGCGAGCAGGAAAGCCCGAATTTACATGTTCCTATTATATTTTCCAATTCGGGAAAATACAGAGCCGTATCTTTCGCTTCAATTCCCCATATGAAAAAATTGCGAACGCCGGGAGTATCGATTATATGTATGGAATGCATTTTACCGTCATACGTCCGTGTTTTTATTTTAAAAAGCTCTCCCTGTGTTGTAGTGTGAGTTCCGCGGTCGTATTTATCGGAGATACTTGCTGTTTTTAAATGCAATTCGGGTGAAACGGAATTAAGCAAACTGCTCTTTCCGACGCCGGACTGTCCGACAACTGCGACTGTCAATCCGGATATTCTTTTAACAAGTTTTTCAATATTTTCTTTTGTTTTTGCCGAAATATGGAAGATTTCATAGCCCAATCTTTTCCAGTCTTTGATACGATCCGAAACGGCGGCAGCGATATTTAAATCGCATTTATTTATTACAACCAGTACAGGAATTTTTTGAATAGCGGCCTGAACTAAAATTCTGTCGACAAAACGCGGGCGGAACGGAGGATTCGCAGTCGATGAAATACATAACAATACATCAATATTCGCTGCCAATAATTGCGGCGTGTTTGATTTCGGATTTTTGCGCAAAAAACAGTTTTTACGCTCCCGTAATTCTAAAATCAGCCCTTCGTCTTTTGAATGAGTATCCGGTTCAACGGCTACGACATCTCCTGCTGCGATAGGATTATAATATCCCTCACACCCTTTTAATATTTTTCCTTTAATTGTGCATATCCTGATATTTCCATCCTCGCAGTCAACCGAAAAAAAATTATTCGTCCCTTTTAAAACCAAACCGCGCATTCTATTGTAAATACTCCAATTGCATATTAAAACGGTGTGCATACGCAAAATATTTTTTCTCTATTTCACTGTTTTTTCTCGCAGTAATATACAATTTATCTTTTGATTTTTTTTTGTATGCTTCATCGACGGGAGAAATTTTTAAAACCTGATTGACAACTCCGTCAAGCGAATCTATAATTTTTATACGGGGAGCACATTCTTGGATGAACACATCACGCAAATGTAAAAAATGTGTACAGCCTAAAACCGCCGTATCGGCTCCCGCCGCTTTAAAAAATTCTATTGCAGGAAAAATTATTTTTTTCTTTTCGGTTTCGGAAGAATCAAGAATTCCTTCTTCAATTTTTTTTACTAAAACGGAATCTGCGCGCATAAAAAAATGACAATTCCCTCCGAATTCGTCAATCAATTTTTGAGTATATATATCGTTTACGGTTCGTTCCGTTGCCAACACTGCAATTTTTTTATTTTTACTGACGGCTGCAGCCGGTTTAATTGCGGGCACGGTCCCGACAAATGGAATACGAAACGATGCGCGCAAATGCGGCAACGCGGAGACCGACATGGTATTACACGCAATAACGATTATTTTAGGATTGACGGTTTCAATAATTTTTTTCACGGTTTCCGAACTGAAACGAATTACTTCATCAAGCGTTTTTTCTCCGTAAGGAAAATGTTTTATATCGGCGACGTATGCGTAAGAGGCTTCAGGAAAAAAATCCGTTAATCGTTTTAAATACGGAAGGCCTCCGATTCCCGAATCCAAAAAAACATATTGTGCAGTATCCGCATTCAAAATATAATCTCCCATAAAACTTTTTGCAAGAAGCCTCAGTTTCCCGCAAAAAGTTTTTATCAATTGTGTGCGTGAAAGCACACACATACAATATCACTCTTTATTCAAATGCACGGTTAAATCTTTGCGGCAAAGGAATATTTTGAGTAATATGTTCATAAAAATTATTCATAAGCCGAGCCGTTATTGTAACCGAATTATTATATAAAATGAATAATTCCTTATTTGTAATTCCGCTTTTCGGATTTGAATTTGTTTTCATCACATGCCCCTGAAGCGTATCATAAAGCCCGGTAATTTTAAGCAGTGCAAAACGCAGTCCTTGAAATATCCTATTCGGCGCATAGAAAAAATGTTTTCCGCGTTTAAAACCCAAAAATGAATTATAAATATTTTCAAGTTTAACTTGCGATAAAACCGCCGAATAAATTTTTGTAACGGCTTCCGCCTCCGTTTTTGTAATTGAAATATGTTTGTGTGCTTTGTACCGTAAAGGCGAAAGGCCGTCTTGCGCCAACAAAAATTTATCGAACTCTATTTCCATTTCAGCATGATCGAAATGCAGTTCGTCAACCTTTTCGTTTACATAAGGATGAGCTTCACTATCCAAGCCGAAATGTCCGATAAATCCCATCAAATACGAAAACTCATCGGTACTTTCGCTTACCGCGACTTTTTCCAAAACTCGGTTTAAAAAAAATGCACAACTCATTTTATGAATATCGTCGGCAAGCTGTAATACGGGGTTATTTTCTTTTTTAAGCGGTTTATGAAAATATAAAAAATCCGGTCCCTGTAAACCCAAGTTATACAAGTTTTTATTTGAAACGGCATTCAATACCTTTTGCGGCAGAATAGCAAATACTTTTTGACCTTGCGAGTAATGAGCATAAAAATCGGGCATAAAAACCTCTTTGAAATTTCAATTTACTTTATGAACAGGCTTACCGAAACAAAAGGCTTCCAAATTATCTGCGGCAATTTTCATTAAACGGCTTCTCGCTTCAAAAGTTTGCCACGAAATGTGCGGCGTAACCGTACAATGAGGAGCCGATAATAGCGGGTTATCTTTCGCGGGCGGTTCCGTACTTAAAACATCGGCAGCAAAGCCTGCAATTCTTTTTTCCTGTAAGGCTTTTGCTACGGCTTTTTCGTCTACCAAAAGACCGCGCCCCGTATTAACGATATAAACCGAAGGCTTTACTTTTTTTAATGCTGCAGAATTCAAAATATGCTTTGTTTTATCGTTTAACGGACAATTTAAACTGATAATATCGGAAGAAGAAAGAAGCTCATCGAGCGCAACATGTTCGGCCCTTTCCAATCCGGCAACCTTTTTTTCCGAAGGGCTTGCATACAGCACATTCATATTCATAGCAAGTGCAATCCGCGCGACGGCTTGTCCGATATTTCCGAAGCCGATAATACCGAGTGTTTTAAAAGACACTTCGTGCAAAGGAAAACTGTGATAACAAAAGTGTTCGGATGCCGTCCACTTTCCGCCTAAAACTTCGCAACTGTGTTCTTGTATATGCCAGTAAAAATTGAGAATAAAAGCGAACACCGCTTGGGCTACGCTGTCAGTGCTGTAAGCGGGAATATTTGTTACACAAATCCCGTGCTCGCGTGCAGCTTGTATGTCCACCACATTATAGCCTGTCGCTAAAACTCCTATATATTTAAGCGCAGGCAGTGCGGCAATGATTTCTCTTGAAAGAACGGCTTTATTCGTAAGAACGGCATCTGCATTCTTTGCACGGTCAAGCACTTCCTTGGGAGCCGTTTTGTCGTAAACTTTTAAATCGCACATTTTTTCAAAACCGCTCCATGACAAATCTCCCGGATTCAGCGTGTATCCGTCCAAGACGACCGTCTTTAGTTTTAATCCCATACAATCCTCCGTATATTCATATTGTAGGTCATCTTAAGAAAACCGATGTTTTTCGAGGCTTCTTATAGTAATCAATACGAAAATAACTTATCGGCATTTTTTTTCATCTTTTTCGAATATAGCATAAAATAATTTTTTTTTAAAGGCTGCAGGACACCGAAAAATGCTCGTTCATCATCGAAAAAGGCGGCACGTTCAACACCCTGCTTATCAACACTTCGATGAGCATAACGGGCATTATAATGGTAGACCGCCAGTCATGATCCTTCCATGCTGTCGGGAGCTATGCCTCCCTGTTATGCGGAGCTATCCCTCCGTACTATATGGATCTACGCATCCATACTTTATGGGCTTATGCACCCATGTTTTACGGCGTATGTATAGCTACCCAATATTTTTTGCAATCATCGCTTCTATTAAGATAATGTTTTTCAATCAACTCTCTTCTAACAAGTACATAATCATCAAAAGTAATGCAATCTTTTATTATTTGATTGACTTCCTTTTCCGAATAAAATATATCCGTATTAAATCTATTTCTAATATATTGCAAAATGAGGTTTTGATCTTTTTGTTTTTTGGGCCATCTTATTATTTTATCATCGTTATCTATAATGCGTTTTTTAAGTAAATCAATTTTTATGTCAAAGCAATTATTTTTCATATATTTATATATAGTCCTTTTTTAACAATTTATTTTTTTCATAATCCTTGTCTATAAAAACCGTAAATAAAATAGCGCACATGGAAATTGCTGCAACTGCAAAGGCAAGGGGTAAATTTATGTCCGCAATAAAACCGAATATCGAAAGCCCTATAATTCCTGCAAGACTATAAATCATTGAAATTGTCGATAAAATAGTAGCCTTTGCCTTATCCGGTATAAAAGAATACAAAATGCCGTTATTTAATGCGGAAAACGTTACCCATACCAAGGCATGAAGCGAAAAACAAAATGCACCGACAAGCCAGCTTTTAGTATAAGCCATTGCAAATAATGAAGCGCTTGATAAAAGAATGAGGGCAAATTTAAACAGGCGGTAATACTTGCGGTACGGTGATAGCTTTTTCGAAATTACGGCAGATAATAAGGTTCCGCTCCGGATCATTGTCCATGCAATTCCCAAAATAACCGTTGTGCTGTTTTCTTTTTTTAATAACAAGGGCTGCCATAAATCATCTATACCGGAAATAACAATGTAGCCTATAAACATTCCTGCAATTATAAGATAAACTTGCTTTTTGGATTGGGCAAAAAACGCAACGGAGGTTTTAATAATTTGTCTTACCGTATTTGTTTTTTTCTTATTATCTTCTCCGCTTAAATTGTTTTTTTGGTTTTGCCGCTCATAATCCTTTATAAAAAACAAAACAACGACACACAATATTCCTAAGACGCAGGAAATGTAATAGTTCATAGGGATTGAATAAACTCCTATATATCCGCCTGCAAAACCTGCCGCCATTCCTGCAATACTTGCAACAATGTTTAAGTTTGAAAATAAATTTACGTTTTCGGCATCCGTTCCTTTAACCTTTAAGCTCGCCATATACCAAGCCGTAAAAGAACCCGACCAGCAGGCATCGCTTATTGCAGAAACTACAGCCAAAATAACAAGAGCATCAAAAGAGGTAACAAAGGGGATACAAGCGCGCCTTAATGCACTTAAAAACATAGAAAGCTGGAAAGAAACCTTATGTCCAAACCTGTCGCCGATAATTCCCGTCGGCACTTCCAATAAAATTCCTAAAAATAAAACAATAGAGGTTAAAGAATTTAGTTGAAAATAAGTAATTCCCTTTGACAAAAGATAAACGGCATGTACGGAGGTAATTAAATTACCTGCAAATATATGAACAAGATACAAACCGTATACGATAAAAGCTGTCTTATTATATCTAAGCATGATTAAATCAAATATATGGCAAGGGGACGCTCCTTTGCCGAAGAAAGTTTATGCGGCATTCTCGTTTTTTAAAAGAGAGTTCGGGTTGACAGGCGTTCCACTGCCTTCATAAGAACACGAACAACCGGCATAAACTAACGAATCATCGTTTATTTTCAATGATCCGCTTCCTAAAATGTCATTATCCATAATATCGGACATCCTATAGATTAAAATGTATCATGGTTTTATAAATTTATCAATACGGTATTTTATTTTTTGTACTAAACAGATTGAGGAAATGATATCAGATATTCAGTTTTCATCTAAAACACTCCGTTTACTTCCGATATTTTCATCGAAAATACGACTAAAAAACTATATTTCCGATAAAATATGCCGATAAGTATGAAAATATGTAAAATAATTGATAGTTTGGAGTTTCCGCATTTGACTTTTTTTTAAATAAAGAATATAATGCGGGAGAATACTTGAAATTTGATTGTAGTAATCGGGAGAATTATGAGTAATAACAGCATTATAGCAGGATTTGACGAAGAAAAAGACGATAGTTTAAAAATTAAGCTACAAAGAGTTGACGGACTCGATAAATGCGTAGTTGTATTTTTAAACGGATATATTGATACGTACAATTCCTCTTTTTTCCAAAAGAGAATTGCGAAATTGATAGACAACGGATTCGTACAGATTATTTTTAACTGCGCCGCATTAAACTATGTTTCGTCAACCGGTATCGGATCATTTACCGCCTTTTTAAAAACCGTCAAGCCGCACGGCGGCGATATTGTCTTACTGGATATACAGCCTAAGGTGTACGAAATATTCCAGCTTTTAGGTTTTTCGCAATTCTTTAATATCAAAGATGCGCTTGACGATGCAATAACGTTTTTCAAAACGGCTTCATCGGCTGCTGCTCCATCGGAAATATTCCCAAAAATTTTTGCTTGCCCGATTTGCTCAAAAAAATTAAAAGCGACAAAGCCCGGAAGATTCAGATGTTCCGAGTGCAAAACAATCCTTGCCATTGATAACAATGCGCAGGTCTTTTTAGGCTAACCTTATTGCCGAGTTTTATTTTTTAAAAATTCGGCATTATTTTTGTGTATCGTATCATATAAACCGAACAATTATGGCCGTTATAATGATTCAAGGAACCGCTTCATCGGCGGGAAAATCTCTTTTTTGTACGGGGCTTTGCCGTATTTTTAAAAATAAAGGTCTAAAAACGGTCCCATTTAAAGCTCAAAATATGTCTTCACGGTTTTTTATAACGTCCGACGGCAAAAAAATCAGCACGGCACAGGCCTTGCAGGCCGAAGCCGCAGGTGCAGAGCCTTCCGTTTTAATGAATCCGGTACTTCTCGTTCCGAAAACGGACACCGGTTCAAAAGTAATTATTTTAGGCGAAGAAAAGGCCGAAATGAAGGCGAAAGACTATTTCGCATATAAAAAAAAACTCCGTCCGCTGATTTTACATGCCTTTAATTGCCTTAACGCCGAAAACGATGTTGTAGTAATTGAAGGCGCCGGCAGCCCTGCCGAAATAAATTTAAATCAAAACGACATCGTCAATATGGGAATGGCTGAAATGGCGGACGCACCGGTTCTCTTAATTGCGGACATCGACCGCGGCGGTGTGTTCGCTCATTTATACGGAACCGTTATGCTTCTGCCCGAAAAAGACAGGCAACGCATTAAAGGTTTAATTATCAATAAATTTCGCGGCGACAAGACTCTTTTAACACCGGGCATTACAATGATTGAAAAAATGCTGCATATTCCCGTCGTCGCGACCATTCCATATATGCCTTTGGAATTGCAAGACGAAGACAGTCTTGTCGATTCCGAAAAAAAATGTAATTCGGTTGCTCAAACAAAAGCCGAAACCGAGTCGGAACTGAACAAACTCGCAACTCTTATCGAAGAAAATACCGATATGGATTTTATTTATTCAATCGCCGGTATTGGTGTTAAATAAAGCATAACATCGCAGTACCGTTCTTTGAAAGCCCGAAAATACATTGCAACACAACAAGCATTCCGTCATAATACGAAAAAAATCCGTCGGCGAACAAAAGATATTTTCATATTGACCTTTTGCGTAATAATGTTTATTATACCGCTATGGCATTCGCATCAAGTCAACAATTAAACAAATATTACGACTTATACAAAGACATAGACGTAACTTTCTCCAAAGAAGTTATTATGGCACTTAATTTAGACCCGCGCCAAGCCTTTGTCCGTTGTTCGGGTGGGCAGTGGCCGTGTATAATAAATTCGGCGTCTATGACAAAAGCAAAAATTATTTGCGGCAAAAAAAGCGGCTTTATCGAAAAATTAAAAGAAGGCGTTACTGCGCTCAGCGTACGTTTTATGTTTTTTGCGCCCGAAATCAAAGACACGCTTTCTTTTTTTGTTTCCGCAAAGCTCATCGGTATTTCAGCCTATGAAACCGGCAGCCATGACCTCGTTTTAATCAGCCTCGAATACACGCAGCGTGCACCCGACGATTTAATTGAAAAACTCGGTATACTGCTTGAAGCCAATATCAATTCAAAAAAACGGCTAAACGACAGAATTACAGTAACCGCCGAAACTGCGCGGAAAATAGGACTTGTTCAAAAAGAAACCGTAGCCTTTGTTGACGGAATTCCGAGAAGGTGTATCTTAAGCGATATTTCATTTTCCGGCGCTAAAATAATTATTGCAGGTATTGCAAACTTTTTAATAAACAAAGACGTAACCGTCCGCTTCACTTTTGAAGACCCGCCGTCCGTATTCGGCATAAAAGGAAAAAGTTTGCGTGCCGAACATGTGGAAGGCAGAAAAGATTTTGTCGCGATAGCAATACACTATTACGAAGACACAATCCCGATGTTGTATAAAATGTATTTAAACCGTTATTTTTCGGCAGCACGCAAAACGCAGTCGGAAGAAGACGGCGAGTACACAGCCGATGCGGTTCAAGATGTACAATAATCTTAGCTCGCTGATATATCTCACGATACCGCAGGAGCAAGCCCGGAAAACACTCCCCGAAATCGATGCGGATATTCCCCTACCCGTCCAATTACCCGAGTTTTACGAAGCGGCGGAATTCCAACCCGAGGATCTTGAACCTGAAATGATCCTTGCCGGAATGCTAACCGTATTTGCCTACGACCGTGAAAACGTTCACATAAATTATTACCGTAAACTGTTCACTTTATTGCAGCCCGATATTAGAAAAGAAATGACCGAAGCAGCCATTATAAAAAGCAAAAACGGAGACTTCGATACGGCAGAGGAATTGTTATCGGCACTTGAAGGATTATTCCCCCAAGATAAAATAACGAAATTAAACCTTGCACTTCTAATGGAAGAACGGATCGCAGCAGCGTCGGTTACGGAAGACTTTAATACAACGGCTCTATATTCTGAAAAAGCGAAAACACTTTACAATGAGTTGATCACCTCCGATCCGCCTCTGCCCGATGCGTTTTTTAATGCCGCTTATTTTTTTATGCAGAACGGAAATTATGAAAAGGCAGCTTCGCTTTTAACGACATATTTGCAGCTTGAGTCTTCGGTTTCAGATACGGCATGTGCACGAAAAAAAAAGGCAGCGGAAATTTTAAAACGTATCAAAACACAATGTCTTGAAGACAAACAATTTTCAAAAGCTTATGCACTTATGCAGGAAGGAAACGAGCAAGCGGCAGTCGAACAGATTAAAGGTTTTTTGCAGAATAATCCTAAATCATGGAACGGTTGGTTCTTATTAGGTTGGGCGATGCGCCGTTTGAAACGCTGGGATGACGGAAAAACCGCGCTTTTGCAAGCACTTGATCTTTTGCAGCAAACCGAATATGAAGACGAAACCTTTTGCGACATTCTAAATGAATTAGCAATTTGCTGTATGGAACTGAGGCTTTTTACCGATGCCGAAAAATATCTTTTAAATGCCCTTTCACTGTCGCCCGAAAACGTCAAAATAATCTCCAATTTAGGCACGCTTGCTTTAAAACAGGGTAAGCGGGAAGAAGCTCAAGCCTTTTTCCGGACAGTTCTCGAACTCAATCCGAACGACGTAATCGCAAAAAGTATCTTAAAGGAAAACCGGTAACGCGACATATGTGCATCGATGAATTTATAAAAGCTGCAAAAAGCAATAATACCGAGGTTATAAAGGCATATATTCAAAACGGTTTTAACATCAACACAAAGGACAAAGACGGTTTTACGGCTGTAATGGAAGCTGCAGAATTCGGACATAAAGATTTGTTTTGGTTTTTGGCAAAAAACGGGGCAAACCTTTTGCTAAAGACGGATTATAATTTTTCTATAATCCACGCCATCGGTTTAGGCGGTGATAAAAAAATGCTTGACTTTGCACTGCAACAAGGCGCCGACATATCCGACGCGGTCATCGGCGGCGATCAAAACGGTATGACAATAAAAGATTACGCTTTACTCAGTAATAATACGGATATATTGTCTTTTATATAAACAAAACTAATTTGCGAAAACGTCGAGACCTAAAACGCTACCGATTTAGAAGTAAATCGTATTGAACTGAAAACGACCCATTCATTATCATTTTTTTGAACCAAATAATTATTCTTTCTCTCCGTTTCTCATAACTGATAACATTAACCGTTACTGATTGTTTAAGCTGACCGGCTGAAAAATACTTAGAATAATCGGGCTCATACTCATAACCTTGATAGTCTTTATCAATAATTTCCAAAGATTGATAATCGGGTTGCCCGAGTTCTTTAATCACATCTTCCAGTATCATTCCAATATATTCATCTTCTTCCGGTTTCCCTACAGCAAATAAACAATATCCAATCAGTAATGCGAAAATAATTAAACTAATTTGTTTCATATTAAAATTTGTCTTTGACTCCTCAACTTTAATCGGCAAAAACCATTTTCCAGCTCTTGTGCTTGCAGTAACATATTTGCTCTATCTGTCTGTACACGGCACAAGTTTTTTTGTAAGACCTACTTTATCGACATAAAAGACTA
>CAUUAT010000028.1:0-19607 GCA_963543195.1 uncultured Treponema sp. | reverse complement strand
CTCGAAAGTAAAACTCTTCGCGAAGAGCCTATTATGGTTATGGGAGAACTTGAACTTTCAGGTATATTACGTCCCGTACGGGGCGTATTGGGCGCCGTTTCTTCGGGGCTTCATTCCGGTATCCGCTATTTTATCGTACCGAAAGAAAATGAAAGTGAAGCTGCAATTTTAGAAAACACAAACGTATTCGGTGCATCGAATTTAATTGAGGCGCTGGAAACGTTTTGCCGCATTCAGAATAAATGCAGGACAAGCCCGACAAAGGATGCCGTTCCCGTACCGCATAACACTTCTGTTCATATTCCCGAATTTAAATGGTCGGATGATTTTATTGAAACGGAAACCTCTTTCAGAAAAGGCGAGTACGGATTTGAAGATATACGCGGTCAAGATGCATTGATACGGGCGTTGGAAATTGCAGCCGCAGGAGCGCATAACTTGATAGCATACGGACCGCCGGGATGCGGGAAAACACTCTCACTTATGCGGTTCGGATTTCTTCTTCCCGATATGGATACGGAAACCGCTTTGGAAACGACGCGAATATACAGTACGGCGGGACTCCTTCCCGTCAGACACGGAAAAAATGTTTTATTACGGCGTCCGCCTTTTAGGATGCCGCATCAAAACGCAAGTATGGAAGGGATAATCGGAGGTGCGGGAAAATGTTTGCCCGGTGAGGTTTCGCTTGCCCACGGCGGAACGCTTTTTTTAGACGAAGCGACGCAGTTTAAAGGAAATGTGCTGCAAACACTGAGAGCCCCGCTTGAAACAGGCTGTGTAACGTTGAGCCGCGCAGGGAAAAGCAGTACGTTCCCCGCTCGTTTTCAGCTTTTACTTGCAATTAACCCTTGTCCGTGCGGGAACTTAGGAGCGGAAGGAAAAATCTGCACGTGTTTACCGATGGAAATAGAAAAATACTGGAAAAAGCTGACCGCACCGCTCCTTGACCGGCTGGATATACGGATACCCGTTTTTCCGCCTGAGCCGAAAAGCCTTTTAAAACCCGTAAAATACTCAACCGGAAAAATGAGAGCTGTCATAAAAAATGCAAAAATAATTCAATTTGAAAGAATGCAAAAAATTCGATCTGATAAAATTATGCACAATAAAAATTATGAAAACGCAAAACTTTTACCGCACGATATTCCCGCCGTTTGCGTTATGACAGAAGACGCCGCAAAAACATTCGCGGTATTTGCCGAGTCGAAAAAACTTTCAGGCAGAGGCGGTCATGCGATTTTAAAAATTTCGCGTACCATAGCCGATATGGAATCTTCCGAAAAAATACGGCTTTCACACATTGAAGAAGCCGTATCGTTGCGCCGATGGACAAACTATCTACCGGATTTTTTGTAGCGTCGGTTTTTTCGATCGCTCTTATGCGAGGCATAATCACGCGCTTGCCTCCATAGATTAGTCCGGTAATTCAGCCCTTATACAAAAACCAAAAATCACCCCACACTGCAAGCAAAAAAACAATGCCGATAAAAGCGAAGCCGACAAATTGAATGTAATATAAAACTTTGGGATGTATTCGTTTATTCAAAATAAATTCGATAAAAGCGAATAAAATAAGACCGCCATCCAGCACCGGAATAGGCAGCAAATTCATTATAAAAAGCGAAATTGAAATAAAACCTACGATATTGAGTACATCGGAAAGTCCCGTTAAAAAACCTTCTTTAAAGCCCTGTTCTGCCGTATCGCCTAAAATATGCGTTATCCGTAAAGGTCCGGAAACCGCTTGTTTTAAATCGACACCTTTAAATAATAAAGCAAACCCTTTAAAAGTGAGCGCAACGGTTTTATGCGTTAAAATAAAGCCGTTCGCAATGCTTTCAAAAAAGCCCGTTCCTGCAACCGTTACCTTGATAACTTTTACCCTGATTCCAAAATCAATGCCGTGCTCAGTGCGGATCAAATTAACGGTTGTTGTAAGTTCTTCTCCACCGCGCAGCACAGTCAGTTCAGCCGTTTTCTCTTCCGACTTTTCCAAAACTGTCGCCAAATCTTTTGTGTTGCGTATTTGCACGCCGTCGGCTCTTATTATTATGTCTCCGGCTTTAAGCCCCGCGCTGTCTGCCGCAGAATCGGGCTCCACTCCACTCAATTCTTCCGGCACGTAGGGATAAAATCCGATTATTCCGGCGCCCGTTTTAGGGTCGAGTTTCGGTGTAACTTTTTTTTCGATAATTCTGCCGTTCCGCTCAATTTGCAACACTACTTCCGCGCCCGCTTCAGGCACAATCAGTTTTACAATATCGGCAAAGGTTTCGGTTTTCTCGCCGTTAATGCTTATTATTTTATCTCCCATTTCAAGCCCCGCTTCCCGCGCGGGAGAGGTATCGGTCTCGTCGTAGTAATAAATGGGCGCAATTTGATTTGAGGTTGTATAATATACGGAACCGATTGCACTGACAATTGCCAAAGCGAAAACAGCGCTTATATAATTTGCGAAAGGTCCTGCAAAAGCAATTATAATCCGCTTAAACGGATGAACCGAATAAAGCCCTCCCTCTTCTTTCGGAATTGTCGAAAGTTTTTTTTCAATAGCTTCCTGAAATGCTTTTTCGCCTCTCATTCCGCAATAGCCGCCCATAGGAATTGCGGACAGTCGGTACTCGGTACTGCCGATTTTTTTTCTCAGCAGCACCGGTCCCCAGCCCAACGAAAAACTTTCAACCGCGACACCGCACAGTTTTGCGGCAATAAAATGCCCCAGTTCGTGTATAACAACCATCACGCTTAATATCAATAAGCCTATTAAAATTTTTATCATATTTTAATTCCTGTACTTAAACCGTTTTAATGTACTGCAAGGCAAGCTGCCGGGCAGTATTTTCTACGCTGTAAACTTCTTCATAGGAGGAAGGTTTCATCGTCCAGTCAGAATCCAAAACGTGCTGCACTACGGCGGACATATCCGTAAATTTTATAGCGCCGGAAAAAAAAGCGGCAACTGACTGCTCATTTGCGGCATTAAAAGCAATCGGGTACGAAGCGAGTTTTTCAGCGGCAAAAAAACCGAGTTTCAGCATTGGGAAATCTTCGATGCGGGGTGGAATAAATTCGAGCCTTTGTATTTTACTAAAATCCAAAGGCGGTAAAACCCCCGTACGCATTTTTTCAAATGATAACGCATTTAAAATCGGATTCCGCATATCGGGAGGCGACATTTGCGCATATATTTCGCCGTTTACGGTTTGCACCATCGAATGCACAATGCTTTGCGGGTGTACCGTAACGGTAATTTTTTCAGACGGCATATCGAATAACTTAACGGCTTCAATTACTTCCAAAGCCTTATTTGCAAGCGAAGCGGAATCTATCGTAATCTTCCTGCCCATCTTCCACGTAGGATGCTTTAATGCATCTTTTACCGTCATATTTTTAAGCTCAGCCTGCGACATATTTCTAAAAGGACCGCCGGATGCGGTTATAATGATACGGCTTATATTTTCTTTTTTATGTGCGGCAATTAAATTAAATACGGCTGCGTGCTCGGAATCGACGGGAATTATTTTTGCGCCGGTTTTCTCCGCATCTTTCAAAATAAGCTCACCGGCAGCGACCACCGTTTCTTTATTTGCAAGTGCCAAATCCATTCCCGCTTGCACAATTTCAACCGATGCACGTAGCCCCTGCAAGCCTGCAATTCCGTTTACGGCAATGTTCGCTTTCGACTGTTCAATTAAAAGTTTTACGGTCTTTCCCAAATCATTGTTTTGTGTGGAATAAAAAACAGCACCGGGGAATTCCGTTTTTATCTTTTCGCCGAAGGCGGTATCGGAATGTACGGAAAAGCCGCTCAGTTCAAACAGATCGGAATAGCGGCGCAAAATGTCTAATGTATTTTTTCCGATGGAACCGCTCGCTCCTAAAAGCAAAACCCGCTTTTTTTTTTCGTTTTGCATTAAATGCCGCCGATTAAAAACTTATACGAAACATAGAAAACGGGCGCTGCCAATAAAGTAGAATCCAAACTGTCCAAAATGCCGCCTCTGCCGATTATAACGTGCCCTGAGTCTTTTACATCGGCAGAACGTTTTAAAATCGATTCTATCATATCGCCTAAAATTGCCGCCGAAGCGGTCAAAAAAGCTATGATAATAAATTCTTTCAATTTGCCGCCGAATTCATTATAAAAGATTTTACAAACCAAAAACGTGGCGGCAACAGGCCCTGCGTATCCGCCTATAAAACCGGCAATACTTTTTTTAGGACTGGCTTTTATTACTCCCCGATTATTTTTACCGAGCAGCATTCCGAAAAACCATGCAATGGAATCGCAGCCGAATGTCATTAAATAAAACGTAACTATTACTTTATTTGCATTTGGGAAAACGGTAAGCGCGGATAAATAAACGGTAAATCCCCACGGGTATAACAGCATAAAAATACCGGTTGCAAGACGGGAAATACTGTTCGTAAATATTCCTCCAAACGAAAAAATAATTTCGGATATCATTATGAGTGCAATCAATATCCCGAACACATCAAACAAATCTATATTTACACTCGGTAAAATACGTAACCCCGTAAAATATGAAGCCGAAATTAAAATAATACCGAAAGCACTTATTATTTTAGGCGGATATGTTTGCAGTCTTTGCGACAAAATATGATAAATTTCAAAATTTGCCGTAACCGCCGCAGCAATCAACCCTACGTGATAAAACAGAAAATTATGATGCGGAAAAAAATATATTGAAGCTAAAATAAGCGGTCCGCCTATAAAAAAAATAAACAGCCTCTCAATCAGTTTTTTCATTTCAGTTTACGCTTTACTCCTATAAGGAACCCCTAAAAATGTTAGTTTCTAGAATATCCCGTTATTCCGGTTTTCTGGTTTTCGGAGCGCCGTTTAAAACTGCGCTACGCTTTACCGAACCTTCTCTCTCTTTTTTTATACTCTTCTATCGCTTCATATAAATCCGGTTCCGTCCAGTCAGGCCACAATTTGTCCGAAAAATATAATTCCGAATAGGCGTTTTGCCATAATAAAAAGTTACTTAGCCGTTTTTCACCGCTTGTCCGTATAAACAAATCTACGGGAGGAATGCCGCTCGTATCCAATTTTTCGGCAAAGTGCTCTACGGTTATGCTTTTCAGTTCATCGGGGGATATTTTTTTTATTGCGCGGACAATTTCATCCTGCCCACCGTAATTTATTGCAAGAACGACTGACGTTCCGGTAAAATTCGCCGTTCTTTCTTTTACTTGGATAATTTCTTTTTGAACATCTTTCGGCAGCCCCTCCATATCTCCGATATGCAAAACACGCAAATTGTTTTCGGCATAAAAATCGAATTCCGCTCGCAAATGCGCTTTTATAAGGCCCATTAAAAATCCAACTTCCTGTTCCGCACGCTTCCAATTTTCGGTAGAGAAAATATAAAGCGTAATATACGGAATACCGAAATCGGCGGCGGCTTTTACGATTTTTTTTACAACTTTTAGTCCTTCATTATGTCCTGCCGTTCTCGGCAAACCTTTGCTTTGCGCCCATCTGCCGTTGCCGTCCATAACGACGGCTATATGTTGAGGCTCCGCAAGCATTTAGTTTTCCATTATTTCTTTTTCTTTTATTTCCAAAATCTTATTGATTTCGGCAATATAAGAATCGGTAATTTTTTGCAGTGCATCTTCAGCCGCTTTTTGCTGATCTTCTCCGAGTTCTCCGCTTTTTTGAAGTTTTTTCAAAGCATCAATGCCGTCACGCCGGATATTCCGAATGGAAACTCTGGACTGTTCGGCAAGATTTTTCGCTTTTTTTGCGAGATCTTTGCGGCGCTCTTCCGTCAGCGGCGGAATTGCAATACGGATTATTTTCCCGTCATTGGTAGGATTTACCGAAAGGTCGGCTTGTAAAACGGCTTTTTCAATTTCGGTTAGAAGCGATTTGTCCCAAGGCTGAATAACGACAAGCCGCGCTTCGGGAATAGACACGGTAGCAACTTGATTAAGCGGCGTCGGCTGTCCGTAACAATTGACGCGAACCCTGTCAAAAATTGCAGCGGAAGCGCGCCCGGTTCTCAATACATCGAATTCCGACTTTAACGCTGCAGCGGTTTTTTTCATTTTTTCTTCACAGTTCGCTTGAACTTCGTTCATTATCTTCTCCTATTGAGAAGTGAGTGTACATCTTTTTTTTATGAAAGTCAAGGGAGAATTTTTTTAAACGAAAAAACCGCGGTATTGATTTTTTTTTTACAGTATGTTATATTCCGCGCGCCGGGGTGCTTATTCAAGCTGAGAACATACCCGCAAAGGGCTGTCCGCACGGATGCCCTATTACCTGATCCGGATAATACCGGCGGAGGGAGCATATGAAAAATCATTTACGCTCTATTTTAATTTTCTCTTTTTTAATTATCGGTTGTATCGCTCTTTTTGCAAGCGGTGCAAAAGAAGCTGAGGGAACAACGGTTGTAGTTTACACAACAAAATCTTTTGCTGCCGACTACGGACCAGGTCCGAAAATTGCCGAACTTTTTAAAGCAAAAACGGGCAAGGATGTTGAATACGTCATCTGTAAAGAAGGCGTTTTAAACAGAGCCGTCATCGAAGGCAAAAATACAAACGCCGATGTGCTTATCGGTATTGATAATCACCTTGTAGAATCGGCGCGGAAAGCTGAAATTCTTATTCCATACCGCTCCGAAAATTCAAAAGCAATTTCAAAAGAGTATATAATTACGGACGATTGGCTTTTGACGCCGTTTGATTACGGTTATCTTGCTTTTATGTTCGACACAAATTCGAAAATAGCCGCTCCTAAAAATTTAACCGATTTGACCAAACCGGAATATAAAAGCAAAATTATAATTCTCGATCCCAGAACGAGCACTGCGGGGCTTGCTTTGGTTTCTTGGACACGTGCGGCTTTCGGCAATAATTATCTTGCATATTGGAAAAAATTAAAAGCAAATATTTTTATGATGGCTCCGAAATGGAGCGCCGGTTACGATTTATTTACGGCAGGCGAAGTTCCGTTTGCTTTTTCGTATACAAGCAGTTTGGCCTATCACGTTTTGTACGACAAGACAATGCGCTTCCGACCGCTTGTTTTTACCGACGGGCATATTATTCAAATTGAAGGGATGGGCATATCGGCTTATGCAAAGCATATAAACGAAGCAAAACTTTTTATTGACTTTATGCTGACCGAAGAAGCGCAAAGCGTAATTCCCGAAACTCAATTTATGTTTCCGGTAATCGGAGAAATTAAACTTCCCGATTCATACAAAGATGTTCCCTCACCGCCAAAAGTTTTCAGAATACCTGCTGCAGATCAAAGCAGTTATGTAAATTCGGTTATTGATGTTTTACAAAACCGATAAGTTTAAAAATACATTTTCTGCGGCGGTCCGCAATTATGTTGCAATACCTGCCGCAGGTTTTATTTTTGTGGCGGTTATTTTATCTTTTTTACTCCCGCTTATTGTAAGTTTTGCCCCATTGATTTCTCCGCATTTCGATTTTACACAATTCACCGGAATCGTTACGCAGGATAAAGCCGCAACGGTAAAACGTATTTTCCGTATTGCATCTTTCACAGTCCTTCAAGCGTTTCTTTCGGCTTTTTTAGCGACGGCGGTCGGACTCGCCGCCTCATATTTTTGTGCAAAGAAAAAATTTTTCGGTAGAAAATTCCTTCTTGCACTTTCCGGCATTCCTCTGTGCACGCCTGCAATAATTATCGCTCTGGCATTTATTATGTTCTTCGGCAACAACGGAATTATTAATTCCATTTTAAAACCTATTCTTAAAACCGATGAACCTGTTATCACATTTCTTTTTACAATGACGGGAGTAATTACCGTTCACGGTTTTTACAATTTTCCTGTTGCGATGCGGACAATTTCACATATTTGGGAACACCTAAATGAAGATGAAAAAAATGCAGCGATTCTTTTGGGTGCAAATAAATTAAGAATTTTTAAAACCGTAACATTTCCTTCGCTGCTGAATGCAATAACGGTTTCTTTTTTGCTTATTTTTCTTTTTTGCTTTTTCAGTTTTATTATTATTTTGCTTTTCGGCGGTTTGGGAATAACAACACTCGAAGTCGAATTATATAAATCCGCCCGGGCAAGTTTAAATATGAATCTTGCCGCAAAAATTTCACTTATCGAAATTATTATTGCAGGCGCCGTAATTATTTTGTATACAACACTACAAAAAAAAATTGAAGGGAAAAACCAAAAATTAAAATATAAAACGCAACGAACGAACTTAACCGGAATAACCGAAAAAATCTGTTTTAGTTTTATGTTTGCTCTTATTTTTATTTTTTTAATTGCTCCCCTTTTGTCAATTTTTTTACGTTCTACATATAATGTAAATTATACCGATTTTTTTAATAAGTTTTTTTCATTTAAAGCGTGGAGAAAAGTATTATCCTCCCGCATTTTTCGCTATGCAGTTTGGACGACTGTAAAAACCGGCGTTTGCACCGCCTGCATTACACTCATTAGTTCTTTATTTTTTGCGTACATAACGGTTTTTTCAAAACCGAAAAAAATTACCGCAGCCATTCCTTATTTTCCGCTGGCAGTTTCTTCGATAATGCTCGGTTTCGGCTGGATGCTTTTGCGTCCCAATGGAAATATAGTTATTTTAATTTTTGCACAAAGCGCATTAGCGTGGCCTTTTGCGTGGACGCAAATTCAAACTTCGCTTTTACGGATTCCTGAAAATATTTTTAATGCCGCTCTTATTTTTTCCGCAAATAAAAAAGACGTATTTTTCCGTTGTATAATCCCGCTCTGCCGACGCGGTATTATTTCAGGTTTTGCATTTGTTTTTGCAATAAGCTCAGGGGATGCATCTCTTCCCATTATTTTAAACATTCCCCATTTTGAAAATTTAGCATTACTTTTATACGACTATTCCGCGTCGTACCGTTTTGCGGAGTCGGCAGCGGTTGCGGTTGTACTTACGGTAATAACGGGAATTGTATTTTTTTTACAGGATAAAGACAAAAATGAATAATATGCCGTTTTTTTTACATATTGAAAAATTAACAAAACACTTCGATTCAAAAACCGTTTCGATTTCTTTTCATTTGGAAAAGGGAAAGGCACTCGCATTGCTTGGAGCATCGGGCTGCGGTAAAACGACCGTTTTAAAGATGATTGCGGGGCTGCTTACACCCGACACGGGTTCCGTTTTCTTAAACGGTACGGATATAACAAAACTGCCTGCAAGCAAACGGGGTATAGGAATGGTGTTTCAAGACTATGCACTTTTCCCTCATTTAAGCGTGGAGGACAATATCGCTTACGGTTTGGTATCGCACGGTATGAATAAAAAAGCCGCCCGGTTTGAAGCCGGCAAATGGATTGCCGATTTTAATCTTACAGGCTTGGAAAAACGAAAACCGGATTTATTGTCGGGAGGAGAAAAACAACGGGTTGCACTGGCACGGAGCTTAGCGGTGCATCCGTCTCTTATTCTGTTTGATGAACCGTTGTCCGCTTTGGATACCGAACTGCGGTTAAAACTGAGAAAAGAATTAAAACGGAATCAAGCGGCGTTAGGCTATACTGCGGTTTATGTCACACATGATAAAAGCGAAGCGGAAGAACTTGCCGATACGATTATACATATGGAGGACATTTCTAAAAATCCGGTCGGATTTGATTCAAGCCATTCGGAACAGAGATTCCCGTAGAGTTTGCCTTACGGTAAATACCACCTGTCGTATAGTGTATTTTTGTACATCATGAAAAAAACTTTTTGCCGGATTTGATAATTCCGGCAAAAAGTTTTTTACGAGCGTAATACTGATACGTTTTTAATCCATGATATTATTTATACGTCTTTTCCGGAAATGTCTGCTTCTTCGGTTACAATTTCCTGCGATTTTTCAGATTCTTCAATTATTTCTTCTTTCAACTCCCGTTCCGTTTCTTTTATTTCGACCCGTTCCACGATTTCTTGTCCGTCGAGAAAGTCGGACGGTTTTCTGGAGTGGCTTACGGTAAGGCTTTTTCCTCGAAAATAACTGTTATTTAATTTTTGAATAATAATTTCGGCTTCGTCGTTCATAACTTGTACAAAAGAATAATTATCCAAAATACGTATGCCGCCGATACGGTCGCGCGCAATTCCCGCTCCTTGAATAAGCAACGTGATAATATCTTTCGGAAAAATTCCTCTCTTTCTTCCGATCCCTATAAAAATACTGGAAGTTTCATTTTCAGGCAGCGTTACGCGTTGTTTTGCCGTATACATCGGTTTAAAGCCTTGTTTAAACGCCGGATTTACGGGTTTACCGCTTTTAATAAAATCCTTTCGCCCGTAAGCGGTGTTATTCGTAAAGACCGTTTGCTTTATAAGATAGGCAGCGACATAGGACCGCATCGTGAGCGGAACATTTTTTTTAAATATACGGCGATATTGATTTAATTCTTCAGGGTTTTCCTTCGTTTTTATTGCTTCAATAACCTCTTTTAGTACGGAAATTAGCTGCTGCTCATTTTCAATTATAATTTTACTTGACACGATATATCTCCTAAGAATATATTGCCATATAATACGATTTTAGACAAGCCCCTTTTTTGACACCCTTTTTACATCCTCTGTACGTACAATAAACTTTGTGTTATAATCCGCCTATACGCGGTAGGTTTTCAAAGTCTTTTATAAAAAAAAGAAATGTAAAAAATACAGGTGTATACATGTGCCGGATTGCGGCACAAATCCGTGTAAATACGGGTACATTTTCATACTTTAGGAGCAAAAAATGAAAATTATTGACGTTGTTTGTGCCGAAGGCAAAACGGGATTTTATTTTGATGACCAAAAGGCTATCAAACAAGGGGCAGGGCATGACGGTTTTTTTTATACGGGTAAGCCCGTAACCGCAGGTTTTACTGCAATCCGTCAGGCGGGTGAGGCTATCTCCGTGATGTTCGTTCTTGAAGACGGTCAAGTCGCTTACGGCGATTGTGCTGCCGTTCAATATTCCGGTGCGGGCGGACGCGATCCGCTTTTTCTGGCAAAAGACTTTATTCCCATTATCGACAAAGAAATTAAGCCGTTATTTGTCGGCAAAGAAATTACAACTTTCCGAGAGATGGCAAAAAAATTTGAAGAGCATACAATCGACGGAAAACGAATGCATACGGCGCTCCGCTACGGCGTTTCGCAGGCGATCCTTGATGCGGTTGCAAAAGCTCGGCATAAAACAATGGCCGAGATAGTGGTAAAAGAATACGACACCGGCTGCACAATTCAGCGCATTCCTATTTTTACTCAATCCGGAGACGACCGCTATTTGAATTCCGATAAAATGATTATTAAGCAGGCGGAAGTTTTGCCGCATGGTCTTTTTAACAATGTTGAAGAGAAAACGGGAAAAAACGGAGAAAAACTTTTGGAGTACGTAAAATGGCTCAAAAACAGAGTTGAAACGATGCGCACGAGCAATTGTTATAAACCGATTTTCCATATCGACGTATACGGAACCATCGGCGACTTTACAAATAACGACGTAAAAAAAATGACGGCATATCTTAAAACGTTGGAAGCCGCTGCGGCCCCTTTTAAACTGAGAATAGAAGGCCCGATGGATATGGGTGATCGCGAAAAACAAATGAAAGCCTTGTCGGAACTCACCAAAAGCTTAGACGATAACGGCATAAAAGTCGAACTTGTCGCCGACGAGTGGTGCAACACACTTGAAGATATTCAGTATTTTGCGGATAATCGCGCAGGGCATATGATTCAAATTAAAACGCCCGATTTAGGCGGAATAAACAATACCATTGAAGCAATTCTTTATTGTAAGAAAAAAGGTATCGGGGCCTATTGCGGAGGAACATGCAATGAAACGAACCGCTCTGCGGAAGTTATTGTAAATTGTTCGGTTGCCGCCGGAGCTGCCCAACAGCTTGCAAAACCCGGTATGGGCGTAGATGAGGGGTATATGATTGTCAATAATGAAATGAACCGAATCGTTGCGCTTGCAAACAGAAAATAGCGGAAATTTTTAAAAAAACCGGCGGGACGGTTTTTGGTAACCGGCCGGTTTTTTATATTCTGCTTGCCAAATCCGCAATCTCCGATTTCCACGGGTACGTTTTGTTTTTGTCTTCCCATTCAATAAGACGCATTATTTTAAATTTTTTGCGGAATTTCGGGTTTTCAAAATAAACGACGGCAAAGTTTCCATTCCCGATATAAATAATTTCTTCGTTTTCTTTTAGTTCTTCCGCTTTTTGTAAAAATTCAATTACGCAGTTAAAATGAATAGGCTGACCGCTTTCTTTATCGGCAATTGCTGCACTTAAATCTTCTATCGGATTTCCGCATCGAGGACAAATAAATTCGGGATATTCAATTTTTTTGACTTGAAGCTCAGATTTTCGCGCCGAAGGTTGTTTTTGTTTTTTAGGCAGTATATCCGCATTTTGTGCAGCGATATTATTTTTTTGTTTTTTGTTTTGTTTAAATTTTTTCTTGTTCATAGCCGAATCCTCCGTCCAAAATTCTGTCTGCTATAATGGACGCCAGCCGATAGATAGCAGCATCCATATATTCGGGATCGTCCAATTTTTCTTCTATTGCAGCAATTTTATCGGTATTTAAAAGGATGCTGCCGTCCGCACCGGTTGCGGCTCTATTTTTTTTGTGAGGAAATAAATTTACGTTATTCACAGCAATCTCCGAAGGCATCTTTCAAATGCAGGATTTCAGGCGTTTGCGTCAAAAACGGGTTTGATTTTATAACAATCACATCAAATCTCATATACATTCCATTATATTTTCGATTATTTTCAATAAAATGTTTAGCGGTTTTGCATATCCTTGTTTGCTTTTTTTTATTTATTATAATATCCAAATCTTCGAGCGCAGTATTCGGCAGTGTTTTCACTTCGACAAAAACGATTGAAGGCACTACCCGGTCTTCAGCGATAATATCGATTTCACCCGTTCTTGTCCGCCAATTGACGGCAATAATTTCGTAGCCTTGTTTTTTCAACCATTGCGCAGCGCGCTCTTCCCCTTTTTTCCCGACGGATTCCATTATGCCGTTTTTCTTCCGTAGGCGCGCGGGTCCAGCGCTTTTACGATAAACAAATTTTTATTTTGGCGTAAATCGACGACCGTATCGGCTTCGTTTACGATTTGTCCGGTTCCGTCGATAAGAATTTTTATAACCGGACGCATCGGTGCTTCAGGGGAACTTTTTATAACACGCGCAATTGAAGAATCGTTCATTAAAATAATTGAGCCTATCGGATATATTCCCAAGCTGCGAATCATTGCTTTTACAATTGACGGATCAAAAAGACGAGCGTTATCCGCCAATAAGTTTTTCATTGCTTGATAACCGAGTATTAAATCGCGGTGAGGTTTAGGCGTTATCATTGCAACAAAAGTATCCGCAACGGCGATAATACGTGCTCCCAAATCGATTTCTTCTCCGGCAAGACCGTTCGGCTGCCCTTTACCGTCCCAGCGTTCATGATGCTGCATTATGCTGATTGCAACTTCTTTCGTATATAAAAGTTCGCTTAAAGCCGTTTTATATCCGTAAGAAGTATGCGCTGCGACGGTTTGTTTTTCCGCTTCGCTCAGTGCTTCGGTTTTGTTTAAAATGGTGTCGGCAATCTTCATCATTCCTACATCGTGCAGAATTGCGGCGACGGTAATGTCATTCGTTTGCTTGTCGGAAAGATTAAGCGCCTCACTTATGATAACCGCCAGAATTGCAATGTTTACGGAAGAACGTGCCAAATTATTTTCTTCCACTTCGGTGCCTAAAATAAAACTTACGCACAATGAAAAATCGTTTTTAATTAAAGACCGGACGGTTTCGGCAAACGGCGTAACCGCAAGCGCTTCTACCGGCTGCCGCATTTTTAATTTCCGAAAGAATTCGTTTATATTATTTATAAGCCGCATATATGTTTTATATAATTCTTTCGATTTGGTATCACTACATATTTTTGAAACGGCTTCGTACGGAAATCCGTCATTTTGAGCCGCCGCTTGGCCACTTTCCGCTGTGTCGGAAACGGTTGTTTTATCTTCGACTTCGGATAATTCTTCCATCCCGTCAAACTCATCAAGTTCTTCCAATTCTTCAATCTCTTCCGCTTCGTCTATCAGCCGTTCAAGCTCGGACGCCGGTTCCGGTTTAAATGTTTCTCCTTCGGGAATAATTCTGCCCGCAGTTACGACATACGGAATCTTCCATTGCTTTAACACACCGATTTCATAATCGGTAATCGGCGTATTTGCATTAAGTAGCATATTTTGCCCGTCGTCAAAAAAAATCGGAGCGGAATATCGTGAACCGACTTCCAACTCATTTACTTTAATTTTATTTAACATTATAAAATCTCCTTTATAATGGGGATATAATAGGGGTATCTAAAAATACGATAGGCTTAGAGCTCCCCCCTATTGTTTCTTTTTCAAAAACGCAAAAACCGCAGCGACAGCGCTATATGTTTCGGGCGGAATGCACATTCCTATGTGTTGAGCCGATAAAATATTTGCAAGCCCCGAATCCTTTACAATTTTTATTCCGTGTTTTTCGGCAATTCGGTTTATCTTTTTTGCCGTATCACCCTTGCCTGCGGCGACAATTATCGGAGCTTTTGAATTTAATATATATGACAATGCTGCGGAACATTGTAATTTATTATCGTCAGATTTCGCCATAGTCATTAGTTTAACACAAATATGCGGAAAATGTATAGCCAAAAATGTAAAAAAATTATGTCCGCCGTTTGCGGGTAAATGTTTTGTAAAACCGTCTGTGTTGTACTTTTCGCGACATCTTTGTATAATAACATGCATAGGGAGACTTTATAATGAAAAATCTATATTTAAAAATATTTATTCCTGTGCTGTTTATCTGTTTTTTCGGCTGTAAAACGGCACCGGTGCAAACCGGACAAAATCCGGTGGGAACGGGAAAAATAAACATAAAATCAGTTACTTGGATGATAGAAAACCTTGACACTTCAATTTGGAACGGTACGCTAAAAGGCGACGGGCAAATGTTTGTGAGTTTTTTTATCAATTATTCGGGTTCATTCGATACGACCGACATTGAACGGCTGACTATAGAATCGCCTGCGGATATGTGGATACTCAATTCGACGCAACTTGAAAAAATAATTGAAATAGATGATATACTGAAAATTGCCGCCGTTAAGCGGTTACAATGCGGAGAAGGTAAAGGCGCCGTCCCTCTCGGCATATGGAACGTTATACTTCGGGATACAAGCGGAAAAGTGTACGAGCACGAACTTAATATAACAGGTTTTGAAAAAAAATCCGATGATAAAAAAACGGAAGAGGAAGCTGTCGATATTTTTGAAAAAAGCAAAGAAAATCGGACGCAATTTATTGTTCCTTTAGCTTCGGGAAAAAATGAAATTGCCGCTTTGAATATGCCGGTAATAAAGTCGGTTTCAAAGGATGAGGATTCAATTGAAATTTATTTTTCCGTAAACGACGGCAGGGTTAAAAACGGATATTTTTGGTTTGACGTCCCGGGTGAAAAATACTATAAAGATTCCGGCTCGATGATAGACGCTTCAGGCTCCCCTGTAAACGGCTGCCGTGCATTTTCCGCCGACGGAAAAGAGTGTCGGTACATTCTACGTAAAAATACCGATAATGCGCACTGGTTTGATAAAATCATAAGCTGCTTCTTTGTGGTTTCGGATACAAATCGAGTTTCTTCGCCTTGGGAAGAAAGGAATAGAACAGTCAGCGCGAAATCTGAAGTAAAATAAATAATTTAAAGGATTACAAGTTAAAAACACCGCATAAGCAAAAACGGTAGGTTTGAAGTTTTAAGCTGCTTTTATATTCCCGTAATTTTTCGTAGCACGTTTTCTTTTTGACGCCAATTTTTGTCTACGCGCACTTGTAAATCGAGATGAACCTTATACGGAAAAATTTTGAGCATTTCTTTTATCGATTTTATTCTTATATTTTTTATCAAAACGGCACCTTTTCCGATAACCATAGCTTTTTGGCTTTCACGTTCAACGTATAAAAATGCCCGTATCCACAGCTCTTTTCCGCTTTTACGCATTTCGGCATCTTCAACAGCGGCGTATACGGAATGCGGAATTTCTTCGCGTGTATGCAATATCGCTTGTTCTCTTATAATTTCAGTAATCCGAAATAAGACGTCTTGGTCGGTATAAAAGTCAGTAGGATATAAAGCTTCGCCTTGAGGCAAAAGCGATACCAATTCGGAAAGAGTTTCGTTTATTCCCGATTTTTTCAATGCGGAAACGGGAATAAATTTAATATTTGCGGCGTTGGATAAATGTGCAGACAATGCAGACCGAACTTGCCCCATATTTTTATTTGCAATATCGTATTTGTTTAATCCGATAACCAATTTATTTTGAACATTTTTTAAAAGGTCGCAAATAGCCTCTTCTTCGTTTCCGAAATCTCTCGAAAGGTCTACAAGATATAAAACGGCATCAGCTTCCGAGAGTCGGGTTTTTGCTATTTCCTGTAATTTCAGATTAAGTTTTTTTCCGGAACAATGATAACCGGGCGTGTCGATAAAAACAATTTGTCCTTCTTCGGTATTTACGATTCCGCGTATTGCATTCCTCGTGGTCTGCGGAACCGCCGAAACAATGGAAACTTTTTCTCCGCAGGCCGCGTTTAAAAACGTAGATTTGCCTGCCGACGGTCTTCCGATAATCGTAACAATTCCGCTTTTCATTTTATAAAAGATTTATGCCGTTTTGCAGCAAAACGAAGGCGTCTTTACGGCAATTCTATCTTGTACGAGCATTAAAACTTTTGTTGGGCAGCCTGCAATACATTTACCGCAAGAATCGCAAAGCGAATAATCAACGACTGGTATTCCGTTTGTAACTTTGATTGCGCCGACAGGACAAACTTTTTCGCATTTTAAGCACTTGATACAGCCGTGTTTGCAGTTTTTCATTATTTGTCCTTTTTTCGAATTTCTGCATTCACACAAAGCGATAGAACCTTTTCTATCTTTCGGAACGGTAATTAAAACGTGTTGAGGACACTGAGCAACGCAAACCCCGCAGCCCGTACATTTTTCATAATCCACCTCAGGAAGTCCCGACGGTGCAATATGTATGGCATCAAAGGGGCAGGCTCGCTCGCAGTCGCCCAAGCCGATACAACCCCAATCACATTCTTTTGTTCCGTTTATAGAAATTTTTGCAGCCTTGCATGTCTTTATACCGATGTACGCGCACTTGTCCCGACACACGTCATGCGAGCCTTGACAGGTTAGAACGGCGACTTTTGCTGAGGCATCGGCTTCCACCCCCATAATTTTCCCTACGGCAGCGGCAACGGGAGCAGCTCCTACAGGACATCCGTTGACCGGCGCATCTCCTGCTGCAACAGCCGCAGCAAATCCGTCGCAACCGGGAAAACCGCAGGCACCGCAGTTCGCTCCCGGAAGGACAGCCCTAACGGCAGCAACCGTTTTATCCGTTTCTACATAAAATATCTTTTTAAATACTCCAAGTAAGAAGCCGAGTATAAGCGAAAGGCTTAAAGAAACGATTAAAGTCAATAAAATTATTTTCATGCATACTCCAAGTTTGTTTTATAAAGCGGTAAGGATTCGCTCTGTCTTTACATTATTCCGGATAAGCGAATCCTTTTTTTTGTGATTCTTAAATAATTCCCATCTCTTTTCCGACTTTTTCGCAAATCTTAACGGCTCTGTCAAGCTGTTCGGTCGAATGCCCTGCGGTAACCATACACCGTACGCGTCCCGTGCCTTTCGGTACAGTCGGAAATACAATCGGACCTGAAAACAATCCGTTTTCAAAAAGATTTTTAGAGAATTGTAATGTTTTTGCTTCATCACCGACGATAATCGGTGTAATCGGCGTTTCGCTGCTGCCGGTGTTAAATCCGAGTTTTCCTAAACCTTCCTTAAAATGTTTTGCGTTTGTCCAAAGACGGTCGGTATATTCGGTTGACTCCATCAACATTTTAATGGCTTCAATTGCCGCGCCTACCGCAGCCGGCGGAAGTCCCGTTGAGAATAAGAACGGACGACCTCTGTTTTTAAGCCAATCGATCGTAACTTTTTTCCCCGCAACATATCCGCCTATTACACCGATTGCCTTTGACAGTGTCCCCATTGCAAAATCAACACGTCCGTGTAAGTGAAAATGGTCAACGGAACCGCGTCCGCTTTCACCCAATACACCGCTGGAATGTGCGTCATCGACATATGTTAAACAGTTATATTTTTCGGCAAGTTCGACAATGCCGGGAAGATTTGCAATATCCCCATCCATAGAAAAAACACCGTCGGTAATGATTAAGACGTTGTTATAATTGCTGCGTTTTTCTTTTAGAACATTTTCAAGATCCGCCATATTCGAGTGTTGAAAAACGGCTTTATCCGCTTTTGAAAGGCGCGTTCCGTCAATAATTGATGCATGGTTTAACTGATCCGAAATAATCAGGTCGCCTTTTTCGGTAACGGCTTGAATAACGCCTGCATTGCAGTTAAAGCCCGACTGAAAAGCCAAAACCGCTTCTTCACGTTTAAATTCGGCCAACAACTTTTCCAAATCATCATGTATTTTCATATTCCCGATAATAGGGCGTACAGCACCGGCACCGGCTCCATATTTTTCAATTGCCGCAATAGCGGCTTTTTTCAGTCTCGAGTGATTTGCAAAACCGAGATAATTATTGGATGAAAGGTTTATAACCTTTTTGCCGTTAATTACGCACTCCGCATCGTTCGGCCCTTCAAGCGTTACAAGCTCTTTGTATAGACCTTGCTCTTTTAATTCTTGAACCTTTTTCCGTAAAAATTCCATATCGTGGATATTAGACATATGTTCCCCCTAAGATATAAAGGTGAAAGCTTCTTTCAATTAGATGCTCTTCATATACTTATTATTTATCTTTTTTATATACATTGTCAAGAGGAGGGAAGAACGACTAAAACTTCAATTTTTGAAGGCAAGCTTTGCTCATCGGATACGCGAAGCTCACCGATTTCCCTTGATTTTAACTTGCCAGATAATGTATTCACACTTTCTAAAAAAATAGAAATTCTTTGTAACCAAAAATGAATAACACGTTTTATTAGGTGTACATTGAACGTGATAAGATGATGATGATGTGTCGTTCAATTTACCTCCTTTGCAGTTTCCCGGCAGGCTTTTTTCCTCCTTTTACCTGCCGGGTTTTTTATTATCCGTATATATGGACAGAGAAGGGAAAAAATGGTACTATCAACGCCTATGAGTAACCAAGAACAATACGATAAAGAAGATAAAGAAATAAGTCTATTGGATTTATTTGCCGTTATCTTTAAATACAAAAAAATGATACTGATTACGACGTTTTGTGCCGCCGTTTTTATTGTAGTTTATTCGGTCATTGCGGTGATGATGCCACCTGAAAAATCTTTTTCGCCCAATATTTACACATCCAAGGCCCTTATGCTTATAAAAAACCCCGCTTCGTCAAGCGGAAGTTTGTCGTCAAGACTTGAATCAGACGGATTAAGCGGTATGGCGTCTCTTATGGGCTTAAACGGTTCTGCAGGACAATCGTACAGTAAACTTGCCGCT
>CAUUAT010000027.1:0-20148 GCA_963543195.1 uncultured Treponema sp. | reverse complement strand
ACACCATGATGCTTTTAGGCGATGCAAAGGATAGTTTAAACAAGATATTGGAAAACCTACGGTAAAACAAAAACAATTTCATTTCAAACATAAAACACCGACTGAGAAATTATCACCGAAAAGCCGGTGTTTTTTTATAGAGTAACGGTTTGAAACATACAGAGTTTTTGACGGAATTCGGGAAATAAAATTTTATCCTGCTTTATTTTCTTTAATGCTCAGAGTCGTTTTGAGTATCTTACAAAAAATAAAAAATTTGATACAATACGCTCTGCGCACACGGACTTCATAAAAACTCCGATGTGTAAATTTATGCAAAAATAGGAAATTAAAATGAGTTTTAGTGATATTGCCGACGGCATTGAAGGAAACGGGAAAGTTATTGTTATTACATCATTAGTAATGTTGATTTTCGTAGTGCTATTGTCAACACTCGTGTTTTTTACTTCGCTTAAAACGGCGGATCAGGTTTTAGTACCGAATATTGAAGGAGAAAAACTTGCGGAAGCTCTACTGAAACTGCAAGTAAAAGAATTATATCCGCGTATTCAACTGAGGTTTTCTGACAACCCGAATGATGCGGGAACTGTTTTAGAACAAAGTCCTCCTGCCGGAACAATAGTCAAAGCAGGTAGAAGAATCAGCATAGTCGTAAGCCGGGGCGCGGTAATCGACAGACTTGAAAATTACGTAGGAAAAAATTTATCCGATGTACAACAGCATTTCGCTTCACTTTTTACCGCAGGTAGAAAACAGCTTATTTCAATAAAAGAGCCTGTTATGTATAAATACAGTTCAATTCCCGCGGGAACAATTCTTGAACAAAATCCGTCGCCCGATACCGAAATAAGCGAGGAAATGGAAATAGAATTTATCGTCAGTAGAGGACCGGAAAATGAAAAAGTAGCCGTACCTCAATTGGAAGGAGCCGGTATTAAAGAGATTTATTCGGCAATGATTAACAATAAATTGATTTTCACGGTAAAAGCCGAAAGCGGCGCTTCGATAGAAAAACCTGAAGTAACGAAGCAAAGCGTCCCTGCAAATTCCGAAACGGAAGCGTTTTCCACCGTGCAGCTTTCGATACAATTTCCTCAAAACGGGGAAAACCAAGTGTACGGCGTCTATTCTCCGAATCTCCCGAAATATCCGTATCCCGTTAAGGTAACGCTTGATGCCGTTTATCCCGGCGGAAAACAAGAAGAACTTGTAAACTTTAAAACGGCCGGAGGTTCGTGCGATATTCCTTATGCCGTACCTGAAGGAACGGTTTTGGTTTTAACCGTCCTTAATAAAACGGTTCAGACCTTTGAAGTTCGACAGGAGTAAACGGCATGCGGAAATACCGAAGTACATCAAAGCATATTTCGGTGCCGTATTGAGGGACTATAAATAACTTCTTAAACTTTGAATGTAACAAAATAAAATAAAAAAGGTTTTTCAGCTGATGAGGTATAAAATGAATAAAAGCTATGCAAACGCGGCGGCAATTTTCACCGCCGTATTTTTCTTAGTATCCTGTAAAACGCTTTCCAAAAAAGACGATCCGAATTTTTTAGGCGACTTTTCACCGAAAACGATTGCAAAAGTAACGGCAGGTACGGTAAAAAGAATAAAGAATGAAATCCGTCCCGCCGAATTTACGTTTGTCTTCAGTCCGCGTTCAAATATTATGATGGTTCATCATAAATTTATGGGTGACAATATTTGGATAAGCCTTACGGAACAAAACCGTAAAACAATTATTGACGGTATGAACCGCTACATCGAGGATTACAAAAACAAAAATATCAAATCGGCGAATGATAAGAAAAAAGCCTATTACGGAAAAACGCCGATAGAGCTTTCGTGGGGCATTTTGGGTGCCGGACGTTCAGGGAAAGCGATGCTCCGCTGCGAATTTCAACTGATAACGAATAACCGACCGTACTTTATTTTGGGTAACGCGGCTACGGTAAACAGTGAGAATGTCAATTGCCCTGCTATGCGGATGGCTTTTTCACCGGCACAATGTGCGGACGTAATTGAAATCTTAAATCAAGAAAATTTACGGAAATTCGTTGCAGAATTACAAAAAGAATTCGATAAATACGGTTTGGAAGAAGAATCTGACTTTAAAAGCAGCATTGAAAATTCGGCAAAAGAAAGCGGCGAAGAAGATACCGTAAATTACGATTCCGGGTTTTAACCGATTAAAAGACTTCTTTTAGGTTGCCGGTCAGACGGATAGCCTCGCCGCGCAATCTAAAAACTCTCCCTATATGCGGGAAATTCACCGTCCGAAACGCAGTAGAAAACCCAACGACAAATCCGCGGTATAAAGCGCTGTTCCCGACGCTTCTTCATGAGCTATACTGATAATACGTTTCGTTAAAGTCGAACGCACAAACGTCATTCCGTTATACGAAACGGCAGTGCCGCAATCGATGGAAAAAAATGCGCTTAAAACGGTGTTTAATTTTTTCTCGGCAAAAAAATCCAAATGAAAAGAAAAACCTTTACGGTTGAAAATATCATAAAAAATTATATCTCTTCCGAAATGAATATCTTCGCATAGACCTACCGTTTGCGGACATAGTTGCACTGCCGTTTTTATATTCCATTTTTTCGGTAAATCAAATTTAAATAATATGCCTATATTCGGCAAAATGAGTGTTTGCGTGTATTGAGCGGCCTTCCCTTTAAAATTTATTTTGGGCGTGTCGGGAAACACGGATTCTGTATCGGAACCGGAATATTGAAGATAACCGTCTGCAGCTGTCCACATATGCGCGTAATACCGTACACCGATACATGGCTCTGCATAGATTTTTATTTTTTCACCGGAACGGAAATATTCGATAAGCGGCATAATCCAGCCGGCAGAAAAACAGTACTGTCTGCCGTATTCAAGCATACAGTGATGTAAAGAGAATTTTGTAAGCATTTTTTTATCGGCATTATTTGTAAAATCATAGTCGGCGGTTTTACCCGTCATATGCTGCAAAGAAAACGATGCCGTAAAAACCGCATGAAATCCGCTTTTGGAATACAGCTCCGCATATGCTTGAAAACCGGCGGACGGCAAAAGCGGCCAAACGAGTTTACTTAAAACATAATCATAATCTTGGAACACATATTCCACCCCTGTACCGATTTGTATTTTCGGCGCAAAGCCTACCCCAAAAGAAAAAAGCGTTTTTTCGGAAACCGGCTTATTTCCCGTATAAGATTTATACCGAATATCTTGAGAAAAAACGGTAAAAGATACGGCAAAGAAAAAGAATGCGGATAAAGTTTTTACACTGCAGAACAAATGCTTCATATTCACGTACAGTTTATTTTCTATCTTAGATATAGTCAAGGAGAGAAAAAATTATTTTCGTGCGTTTGTAAAAACCGGATTTTTTATGGATATTCCATGTTACGGTTATCACCGTTTTAAAAAACTTCTTTTATAATTTTCCACAGTTTATGTATTTTTTTATTGCGAAAATCTTCCGGTATTGATTGCGCTGTTATATCCGTTATCTTTAAACAAGTCCGGCTTCCGAACTTCGTTCTACAAGCTGTGCACAATTGTTCCGGATTCAATTTCAATTTTAAAGAATTTGATGAAAAGTACAGAACACCGTTAACTTTTAAGACGGAAAGACAAAGCATACACAGCATAAGCCAATCTTTATTTACATCGAATGCAGGAGCACTTTTCGAATTTGAAAATGTCGGAGGGTCGCATATAATCAAGTCCCATTTTAAATTATGCGCAATTGCATCTTTTAAAAATTTAATTACATCGCTTTTGATGAGCTTGCTTTTTTTCAAATCATAAAGATTATTTAATATAAGGTTTTCTTTTGCCCAATGCAAATAGGTATTCGATAAATCGACGGAACAGACCGACTGCGCGCCGCCTGAAAGTGCATATACCGAAAAACTGCCGGTATATGAAAAAAGATTTAAAACGCTTTTTCCTTCGGCTTCTTTAAAAACCTTTAGCCGCAAAGGACGATGATCTAAAAAAAGACCGGTATCCAGATACTCCGCAAGACTGACATAAAACCGGCAACCGCTCTCCCGTACGATTATTTTGCCGTAATCCGATTTCAATTTTTCGTATTGATTTTTGCCTTGCTGTTTTTGCCGTATTTTTATGAAGATATGTTCAAAGGGTACCGAAAGAGATTCGGAAGCCGCCTTTGCAATAAGAGTAAGCCATTTATTTTCTTCATTTTGAGATTTTTCGTATGGACGCTTGTAAAGAAATAAAACAAGAAAAATATGCTTGGACGATACAACCTCGCTATTTTCGGAAAAGTAAATATCCAATGCAACGGGTATTTCGGGAATATCTTTATCATACAACCTATACGCAAAAACACCTTCACGTTGTGCCCATCCGGATAAATGCTTAAACCGCTTTTTTAAACGGTTTTTAAAAAGTTCCGCTTGGTATTCGTCTTTTTGCATTGTTTATTTTAAATTGTTTTGTCGTTTATTTATCATAACCCCGAGCAGTGCATAGCCGGAACTTAAATCTTCTTTTTGCACAAGAACGTCCTCCGGTACATTTATTTTTACATTTGTAAAATTCCAAATAGCCTTTATTCCGGCATTAACCAACTTATCCGCCGCATCTTGTGCATGCTCGGAAGGCACGGTCAAAATCGCAATAACGGGTTTGCAGCCGGCAATTTTTTTGGAAAGTTCCGCAAGAGAAAAAACCGGCACTCCGTGAATAACCTTTCCGATTTTCTTTTTATCCGAATCAAAAGCCGCACAAATATGCAGACCGTGTTCCCGAAAGCCTTGATAGCCTGAAAGCGCCGCCCCTAAATTCCCTATGCCTATAAGAACGGCGGTATTTTCACGATTCCAGCCCAAAAATTCTTCGATTGCCGCTATAAGCGGTTTAACGGGATAGCCCCGCTTCGGTACGCCCACGATACCGGTGATAGTCAAATCTTTACGGACTTGGATAGGCTCAAGTTTAAGTTCTTCCGCAATGATTGTCCCGGAAATATATTCAAATCCTTTTTCTCTTGCATCTTTTATCAGATGAAGATAAGAAGGCATACGTCTTATTGAGGGAACGGCTTGTATTTTTTGCTTTGTCATAATGTCTCCATAAAAATAGTGTATTGTCGCATTATATATGCAAAAAAAACAATCGTCAATAAATAGGGACATTTAATAAAAAACAAACGGTTCTGCGTATTTTACCGTTCAAAACAGCCTTCCAAAAAAAGGGGGGCGCCGTTTAAAAAATCTTTCCAAAAAAGTTTATTTTTCATTTGTTTTTGCAACACTGAAACGGCCAGTATGCCTTTTCCGGTAAGGACTAAAATGCCCGCTCGTTTATCCGTGCCGACTATCGTACCGGCTTTTTTATTTTTTACCGTTTCTTCCGGATAATCGGCGAACACTTCCGCTTTGATAATATTTATTTTTTCTCCGTTTTTATACGAAAAACTGCCGGGCCACGGCGTAAACGCTCTTATTTTTCTGTCAAGCTGCTCCGCCGATTGCGACCAGTCGATATGACCGTCTTCTTTTTTCAGCATTGAAGAATAACAAGCATCGCTTTCATTTTGCGGGCGGGCGGCTTTCAGTTTATTTTCAAAATCTTTCAAAACTTCGGTTAAAAGCGGGCGGCAATTTTCGGCACATTTTGCTAAAAGACTTTCCGCCGTATCGGTTCTTTCTATCGGTATTTTATTTTGCGCTACAATACGTCCTGTATCGGGTTCCGGCGCTATTGTCTGAACGGTAACGCCGGTTACCGTATCGCCTGCAAGCAGTGCCGCCGGAACGGGAGCACAACCGCGCCAGCGCGGAAGAAGAGACGGATGAATATTCAAACCGCCGAGCGGAAAAAGGGACATAGTTTTCGGCCCGAATATTTTTCCATACGCAAAACACACAAGTAAATCAGGCTTTAATTTTAATACTTCCGCTCTAAATGCTCCGTCAAGTTTTTCAGGTGTTAAAACCGGTACCGCCTCTGATAATACGCCCTGCATTTTTAATTCCGCAGAAAAACGTGCAATAGCCGAGTCTTCATATTTTTTTATTTTTCCCGCTCCGGAGCGCCCCGCGCGGACGGGCGGATTGGTAAGTATGCCGCAAAGATCGAAACTGCCGGCAAGCAATTCCAAAGCGGGAACTGCACAGGTCGGCGTACCCGCAAAAAGAATTTTCATCGCTTTAAAATCCTTTTTTTTGATAAAAGAGCTTTTTTTTGTTCGAATCTTTTTATCGCATTTTCCCGTGTTTGTTCGTCAAGTCTATCCAAAAAAAGAACACCGTTTAAATGATCGTTTTCGTGCTGAATAACTCTCGCCAAAAGCCCGCTTGCGTCCATCGTTTTTACTTTTCCTTCGGTAGTCATAAATTGAATGCGCACGGCGGAAGGCCGCTGTACGGTTTCGTATATTTTCGGAATGCTTAAACAGCCTTCTTCCATTGCACATACTTCCTGCGAAGTTTCGATGATGTGCGGATTTATAAAAACGTATTTTTCATCGCCCAAAGCCACAATAAAAAGCCGTATATTTCTGCCGACTTGAGGTGCTGCCAATCCGATACCGTCCAGTTTTTTTAAGGTATCAAACATTTCGGCAATTAAGTTTTTTATATTTTCATCTATTTTTTCTACGGGCACGGAAACTTCACGCAGTGATTCTTCGCCCATATATACTATTTTCATCGCTTTATTTTTTCTTCCCCTGTGCTGCAACAGCGCTTATTTTTGCCTTTATTTTTTCCTCGTCGCCTAAATACCTTTTCTTTATAATGTTAAAATGGGAATCGAAATCGTATACCAACGGAACTCCCGTCGGAATATTCACCGAAATAATTGCTTCATCGCTGAGATTCTCAAAATACTTAACTAACGCCCGCAGTGAATTCCCATGCGCGGTAATTAAGATTCGTTTACCGTCGACCATTTGCGGTTTTATCGTTTTTTCAAAATACGGAACGGCACGGGCAATCGTATCTTTTAAGCTTTCCGTAAGGGGGAGATCCGCTTCATCTATTCCGCGGTACTGTGTTTGAAGGTACGGACAACGTTTATCGTTTTTTTCCAAAACGGGCGGCGCAATATCAAAAGATCGCCTCCAGATTTTCACTTGTTCTTCTCCGTACTGTGCTGCCGTCTCGGACTTATTAAGCCCCTGAAGAGCGCCGTAGTGCCTTTCGTTTAATTTCCACGTTTTCACTACCGGTAGCCATTCTCTATCCATCTCGTTTAAAATATAATTAAGTGTATGAATTGCCCGTTTTAAATACGAGGTATAGCATATATCAAAATCGAAGCCTTCTTTTAAAAGCGCTTTACCGCCTTCTTGCGCTTCTTCAATTCCTTTTTCCGTTAAATCGACATCGGTCCAGCCCGTAAACAAATTCAGTTTATTCCATTCGCTTTCGCCGTGCCGCACTAAAACCAATTTCATAGCAGTCTCCTAAAATAAAGTATCGGGAGCCTAGAAAAGCACCGGCTTTATCAAGGCATCCGCTTATTTTTTATGCCGATAAAAGCATAAGCGCTCATACTATCGGCTCATTCCAAACAAATGTTTGGAATATGCGGTATTGTAATTAAATCGGCGCTAAAAGTCTATCGGTGAAAAATATGTAAGCGGTTCCTATTGGCAATCGAGGCTTCAGCATGAAATTTTAATTTTACCTCTTTTATTTTTTTTTTTTTAATGATATAATCGCGCCGATTGTTTTTTTGAGGAAACCTCTAAAAGCCTCGCTTTTTAGAGGTGAGCTTCGCTCACCGGTGTTCCTTGATTTTAACTTTAAGATGGTTTTAATAAGTCGTTGATATATAAAGACTGTCTTATAAGACTTATTAAAAAACCGACGGACATCTGAAAAAAATCAGACGAGGTTTTTTACAGATGTCCTTGAGTAAAAAAACAAACAAAGGTAGGATTTTATTTATGAGTAAAAAAAGCAGCGACATAATAGTTATCGGCTTCGCACTATTTGCTATGTTCTTAGGTGCGGGAAACCTAATTTTTCCGCCGACATTGGGACACCTTGCGGGAAGCAAGTGGTTTTTTTCATTACTCGGTTTTTTGGTTACAGGTGTAGGAATGCCTGTGCTCGGCATAATCTCTATGGGCAAATGCGGCGGGGAACTGTCAAATTTTACAAAAAATATAAATAACACATTCGGCACTTTTTTTATCATTTTCGTTATGCTGATAATAGGGCCGTTATTTGCAATTCCGAGAACGGCAGCTACGACGTACGAAATAGCGATAAAACCGATGGGTTTCGGTATAAGCTCCATCCTTTCATCTTTTGTTTTTTTTGCCGTTACGTTATTTTTTGTTTTAACGCCGAATAACGTAGTTGACCGCGTCGGTAAATTTTTGACGCCCGCTCTTATTGCGGTTTTGGCTCTTTTGGTTATAAGGGGGATTATTACACCCATCGGCAAGCCCGGCGCCCCATCAATTAATAAAATATTTTTGCGCGGCTTTAAAGAGGGATATCAAACAATGGATGCACTCGGTTCGATGATTTTAGCGACAATCGTTATTTCAAGCATAACGGCAAAAGGCTATACCGAAAAAAAATCTCTTTTAAAAATGACGGTTTTTACCGGTCTTCTTGCCTGCTTGGGGCTCGGGCTTGTTTACGGCGGACTTGTTTATGTGGGTGCTACCGGAAGCGATGTATTGCCGGAACAGCTTTCCCGAACGGAAATTGTGGTTAGGTCGAGCGAGCTGTTATGGGGAAACGGCGGTAGAATCGTGCTCGGTCTTGCAATCGGTCTGGCGTGTTTGACGACTTCAATCGGTTTGACGGCTACAGCAGGCGAATATTTTTCAGGCAGATTTAAAGATGACATCAGTTACAGGGCTACCGTTATTATCATCTGCGTTGTCAGCTTTTTTCTTTCCAATTTCGGTGTCGACAATATTATTTATATTGCAGGTCCTATTCTTGAGGTTGTATATCCGGTCGCAATTGTCCTTATCCTAATGAATTTATGTATGGATTTTATTCCGAATAAATATTTTTACAGCGGTGCCGTTATCGGTACTTTGTGTATCAGCATTCTGCAAGGGCTGGTTGCCGCAAAAGAATTGATAAACTCTCTTGTCATAAAAATAGGCGCCGTTCCCGCTTCAAACCCCGAAGCGCTCAGCTTTAATACAACTATTAAAGTTTTAAAAAATCTCCCGTTTGAAGGTATCGGTTTTCCATGGCTTTTGCCTGCGATCGGGACATCTTTACTGTTCGGTTTTGGCTATATTATCTCGGAAGCGACAAAAAAATCTCCGGCGATGAAAAAAGACACGGAGGATAAAAATTGATGGCTGAGATTGATAAGATAGACTTATTGGATTTGGATGAAGAAGATTATGATACCGTTCTTGCCTCCGATATTTATTTTAACGGAAGAATCGAATGCAATAAGCCGTTTATGATAAAAGGAAATATCGAAGGCTCTCTTATTTCTACGAGCGATGTTACCGTAGACGAGAATTCCGTCGTAAAAGCGGACATACGGGCGGACAGGCTCGTTATTAAAGGTTCCGTAGAAGGAAATGTTCTCGCCGATACAATGGTTCATGTTTTTTCCTGCGGCAAACTCATAGGCGATGTAACCGCACCCGAAGTGGTTCTTGAAAGCGGCTGCCTTTTTAACGGAATTTGCACAATGACAAAGGATTCTCACAGTGGAAAATAAACGTATACCGTTTTTTCTCAAGTATAAATTCCTTATTTTTTTCGCGTTCGCATATGCGGCTTTGTCCGCTCAAACAAAACCCGATGCACTGCTTTTATACAAACAGGGCAGATACGCACAAGCCGTAGCCGTATGCGAAGCCGAAATAAAAGCAACACCTGCCAATCTTGACAGTTATGTTGTTATGGCATGGGCTTTGCTCGCCGACGAGCACTATGAGCGAACATATGAAATAAGCGTTGAAGGACGTAAATTGGCGCAAACGGATCCGCGGTTAATCGTATCGCAAGCCGAAGCGTGCTACCATTTGGGGAAAAATGAAGAAGCGCTTAAATTATTCCAAGATTATATTTTTTATGCACCGTATGGAGTAAAGCTGCCTTTTTCATATTATTTTATGGGTGACATATATTTGCGGTTGGAAAAATATAAGCATGCCGACATAGCCTTTTCTACGGCGGTTACTCTTGATGCCTTTAACAGCCTTTGGTGGGTAAAACTCGGGTATGCGCGAGAGCAAACAAAAGATTTTACCCATTCGCTTGAAGCCTATAATAAAGCGCTTTCTCTTAATAAAAACCTTATAGATGCGCAAAAAGGACGTGAGCGGATTTTAAAAAAATTTTAACGGTATGAACGCTCTTTTTTCGGTAAGAATGGAAACTTTGGGCTGCCGGTTAAACCAAACGGAATCGGAAGCGCTTGCCGCCCGCTTTTTGGAAGCCGGTTTTTGCCTATTTTCAAAAAACCAAGTAAATAGCGACAAGAACGGGGTAATGCTCTGTTTTATAAATACGTGTACGGTTACCGGCAAGGCGGAACAAAAAGCGCGCCGTATAATACGGCTTCTTCTTAAAGAACATCCTAAAGCAGTACTTCTTGTTACCGGCTGCTACGCGGAATTGGAAGCGGAAATTATCGAAAACATATCCCCGCGCATCATTGCTTTTTCCGGTAAGCGGAAAGACGAACTGTACTCGATTGCGGAATTTTTAAAAGAACGACTGCAATCACATAAAGCAATAAACACTGAGGAGATAAGACTGGCTCTCTTGGAATTTAGAAATCGTGTTTATTCACAGTGCACTGTAAAACCCGCAGCACGAAAAATGTTTAAACTGAGCTCTCCTATTTTTACTTTTCATTCACGGGCAAGTTTAAAAGTTCAGGACGGATGCAATAACGCCTGTTCGTATTGCAGGATATGCCTTGCGCGCGGCAGTTCCGTTTCTTTGCCTGCAAAAGAAGCTGTACGACGTATACGCAAAATTGAAGAAAGCGGAGCGATGGAAGTCGTCTTAACGGGTGTTAACCTTTCGCAGTATTTTGATAAAACAATAGGAAATTTTGCCGCCTTACTTTCTTTGCTGTTGAAAAATACCGAGCATATCCGTATCCGCATTTCAAGCCTTTACCCCGAATGTGTAACCGAATCGATTTTACCGATTTTGCGGCATAAAAGAATTTGTCCGCATTTTCATCTTTCGATACAGTCGGGAAGCGATAAAATTTTAAACGCAATGCTGCGTCCGTACAGAAAAGCCGATATTATTGATACGATCGATTTACTTCGCAGTGTAAAAGAGAACCCGTTTATCGGCTGCGATATTATTACAGGTTTCCCCACCGAAACCGAAAAAGATTTTGAAGAAACATTTTCCCTCTGCAGTACCTTGAAAATACCCGGTATACATATATTTCGGTTTTCCGCACGGCCGGGGACTCGGGCGTTTTTGATGAAAGCTAAAGTCCCCGAACGCGAAGCGGGACTACGGGCGGAGCGGCTTGCGGCTCTTTCAAAAAAAAATTATGAACAATATCTTGCACAGTGCAGCGGAAAAGTCTTTTTTGCGGTTGTAGAAAAACCCGCTCAAAAAATGCCCATAGCGGTTATAACCGAAAATTATCTTGCGCTTCCTTTAAAAACCGGTTCTTTTACCGATAATTATGCAGGCGGAGAAGGAATTTTTGTAAAAATAGAAGGCGGCTCCGCATACCTTGAGCGCTATGCGGCTTTATGATAAAATAAAAAACATAGTGACGGGGAGGGTAAAAGTTGAAAAAAAATATTGCTGTTTTATCTATTTCATTATTATGTTCGTTCTCTATTTTTGCTCAGCAGATGGTGCCGGATGTTATTAAACCTAAAATAGAATCGCCGCGTGTCGCAGGGCTGGGCACGCCGTTTACAACTTTTGAAGCAGGTGTTGATACGCTTTTTACCAATCCCGCCTTATTTGCATTTTTAAACCGCAGGTGGTCCGCCGGAAAAGTTGCGGTGTCAATGACCGTCGATGCTTTTTCGTTACTTGAGGTCGCTTCCAAACAGGATAAATATGCGGGCTTCACGGATTCGGTTTTTGAACGAACTGAAAAACATATCGGTTTTTCGCTTACGGGACCGTTCGCATTGGCAATCACGGGTAAAAATTTCGGTGCGGGGATTTTTAATCGTACGATCATTGCGGCAGACGTTAATTCAGGAATTGCGGAACGAATTGCAATCGGCGAAGAGCTTTTTTTAACGGGTGGCTACGGCGGAACCGTTTTTGATGACGGGTCAAATTCCATATCGCTTGGTATTCAAATGAAAGGTTTTTTTCAAACATTCAGCTATGCCCTGACGGCATCACGGACATATATGAAAAACGCCGAAAACGATAAATTCAAAGATTTAAATATCGTACTTGTAAACGGGATCGGTATTGATGCAGGTTTTTTATATAAACACGAAAACATATTCTCATTCGGGATTACGTGCAGCGACGCATACACTGCGGCATTTTGCACGCCGTATTCGAATTTGGAAGGATATAAAAAAGCAAGGCCTTCTGGAAAAACGCAGTATAAATACGTGTTACCGAATTTAAGCGTTGGTATCGGTACAATGCCCGTCAACGGCGATATTTGGAAAACGGTTTCTACGTGGGCTTTTTATATTGACTACCGAAATGTTCTTGCCGCAGTTTTTAATAAGCAGAGAAATGCGCTGCTTAATTTAGCCGCAGGAACGGAAATTGTTTTTCATAAAGTTCTTTCATTCCGTTTGGGACTAAACGAATGTTATCCGCATTTCGGCTGCGGTTTGGATTTTACGTATTTTAAGTTTGATATTGCAGCTTCAATAGATGAAGCCGGAAATAAATTGTGGGAAAAACCGCTTATTAAGTTGGACTGCGCTCTTTCGTTTGAATATTAGAAAACTTTGTATAAGCGAGAATATTCGATTTGACAGATTATCGGGTATATAAAGTATTGAGGAACTCCCTTAAGCTGAAAAACGTTATTTCAAGTACGGATATTATTTTACGGGTTTACGGATTATGCGGCACAAAACTCAAGTTATCTTGAGAAAAACCGCGATAAATCGTATGAAAAACATAAGATATATCGCAAAAAAAACTTTGCCGGATTTGCTTTGTATCCTTCGCAAATAGAAATTCCCAACCAAGAGACCGTCGATCGGAGCTCACCTTTAAAAAACTAAAGTTTTTAGAGGTTCCTTAAACAAGGGAATATTATCAAAACGATAACACCTTTTAATTTTCATATTGACAAGGAAATACAATTCCAATAAAATATCTTTGGAAGTTATGTTTGAGAACGTCCGTTATAAGTAAAGGGGGAATTGATGCATAAACCGAATTTTTTAATTTCATCATTGGGAGAATGTAAAATTCAGTCTCCGATTGTACTATCGAAAATTCACGGAGATTCCATCGCCAACTACGTCGACGACACCGAATTCGTACGCTATAAAATAGATGCGGCACTTGGAGAAACCGGTGAACCGCTTACCGCTTCCGATGTAATCGAAAAAGCGGGACCGCGCCAGAAAATATATTTCAGCCCGAATTACGTACATGCCGCAATCGCAAGCTGCGGCGGGATATGTCCCGGCATAAACGATGTTACAAGGGCAATTGTCCGCTGCTTATGGACGCGCTACGGTGTTAGGAGAATAAGCGGCATAAAATTCGGCTATAAAGGATTTATTGCGGAATACGGATTTTCACCCGTACCGTTAAATCCCGAAGCCGTTGATAGGATTCATAAAACGGGCGGCTCTTTTTTGGGAACATCACGCGGCGGCGGAAACCGCGTTTCGGAGATTGTAGACGGAATCGAGCAAATGAATATCAATATGGTATTTTTAATCGGCGGAGACGGAACACAAAAAGGTGCTCTTGAAATTTCACGCGAAATAGAGCGGCGCAAACTAAAAATAGCGGTTATCGGTATTCCGAAAACAATCGATAACGACCTTTCCTTTATTCAAAAATCATTCGGCTTTGATACGGCAATTGCAAAAGCCGCCGAGTCGGTCGCCGCCGCAAATATGGAAGCAAGCTCGCAAATTAACGGCATCGGGCTGGTAAAGTTGATGGGAAGAGAATCCGGTTTTATTGCAACACACACTGCCATTGCAAGCCATGAGGCGCATTTTGTTCTTATTCCCGAAGTCCCTTTTGCACTGCATGGAGAAAACGGTTTTTTAAAACACCTCGAACATAAACTGAAAGAAAACGGCTATGCGCTCATTGTCGCAGCCGAAGGTGCGGGGCAAAATTTAATGCAAGTTGAAAATGAAACCGATGCATCCGGAAATAAAAAACTTGCCGATATCGGTGTGTTTTTAAAAAAAGAAATCGCCGATTATTTTAAAAAGATTGATATGCACATAAACATAAAATACATTGATCCCAGTTACCAAATCCGTTCCGCAGTTACGGCTCCGATCGATTCAATTTACTGCGAGCGACTTGGAAACAACGCAGCGCATGCGGCGATGGCGGGAAAAACGCGTATGCTTATCGGTTTAGTACATAATAAATTCGTTCATCTTCCTATTGAAGAAATCGTTATGCAGCGAAATTATGTAAATCCGGAAGGCTCCCTGTGGCGCGATGCGCTTGATGCGACGGGACAGCCGACAACAATGCTCTAGGATTTCAGTTTTTGTGTTCTCCTTAAAAAATTATAGCGTTAATGCCGCCGTTTTGATTTGCGCAGTGCTTCTTGATTTTATACTGGGAGATCCGTATTCATTTCCGCATCCGGTCAAACTTATCGGAAAAATCATAACGCAAGAAGAAAAATGCGCACGTGCAGTATGCAGCTCATCGCCGCTCTGCTTAAAGGCAAGCGGTTTTTTTATAGCGATTTTCAACACGATTTTTTCTTTTTGTTCGATATTTTTTCTTCTTAAATTCTTAAAAGAATACAAAACGCTTTACTTTTGCGTTTCGGTTTGGATATGCTACACATGCATTGCTGCCCGATGTATGCACAAAGAAGCGGTAAACGTTTTACACTCATTTAACGAAGGAATAAAAGCCGCCCGAAAACAAGTTTCAAATATCGTCGGAAGAGATACGGAACATTTAGATGAAGAAGGCGTTATCCGTGCCTGCGTAGAAACGGTCGCAGAAAGTACGGGCGATGGCGTAATAGCGCCTCTTTTTTTTATAATGATTTTCGGAGCCGCCGGCGGCATCGCGTACAAAACCGTAAACACGATGGACTCTATGCTCGGTTATAAAAATAAAAAATATTACGATTTAGGGTTTTTTCCCGCAAAACTGGATGACGTCGCAAATTATATTCCCGCTCGGCTGTGCGCTTTTTTTATGCTGCTTAGTGCCATATTTCCGTTTAAATCGGGATATAATTTAAAAAACGGTTTTAAAATTTGGCTTCGGGATTGTCGCAAACATGCGAGTCCGAATTCGGCACATCCTGAAAGCGCAGCAGCGGGTCTATTGGGCTTACGGCTCGGCGGTCCCGCTTATTACGGCGGTATTTTGGAAGATAAACCGTATATCGGCGATGAACTGAAAAAAATAGAAAAAACTGATATACTCCGCTGCGTTACACTAATGTATTCTTCACAAGGTTTATTTATTGTTTTATATACGACTTTTGTGCTGTGCTGCAATTGCGTATAGTTCCGTTTCTTTTTTTAACTCATATCTTCATAGACATTCTCCCGTTTTTTGTGTAGTATCGTACAATGGATTACATTGAAAGCCTTTTTAATAAAAATTTTTTGGAATATGCAAGTTATGTCATTAAAGATAGGGCTATTCCCGATTTGGAAGACGGATTAAAACCGGTTCAGCGGCGAATTCTCCATTCTCTTTTTGAAATGGATGACGGAAAATTTCATAAAGTCGCGAATGTCATCGGCCATTGTATGAAATACCATCCGCACGGCGACGCCTCAATCGGGAACGCCCTTGTCGTACTCGCTGCAAAAAATCTTTTTATCGAAAAGCAGGGAAACTTCGGAAATCTTTTTACCGGCGATGAAGCGTCGGCACCCCGCTATATTGAATGCCGTGTAAACGAGCTTGCAAGGACGCTTTTGTACAATCCGAATATTACAAATTACACCGTATCTTATGACGGCAGAAATAAAGAACCCGTTACCTTCCGTGCAAAACTGCCCGTCGTGCTTGCAATAGGAGCTGAAGGTATTGCCGTCGGTATGTCAACAAAAATATTGCCGCATAATCTTATCGAAATAATTGAAGCGGAAAAACAGTGTCTAAAAGGGAAAAATTTTAAACTCTTTCCCGACTTCCCGACGGGCGGTTTAATTGACGTATCGGAATACGGGGACGGTTTAGGCAAAGTACTCGTCCGTGCAAAGCTCGATACTTCTGATGACAAACGGATTTTAATTAAAGAATTGCCGTTCGGCAGTACGACGGAAAGTATGATTGCTTCTATTGAAAACGCTTCAAAATCGGGAAAAGTGAAAATCTCGGAGATAAGCGATTATACGGGAGAAAACGTCGAAATAGAATTAAAATTGCCGCGCGGCGTTTACAGCCAAGATGTAGTTGATTCTCTTTATGCGTTTACCGAATGCGAACAATCAATACCCTGCAATCTTTTAGTAATTAAAGAAAATCTTCCCGTGCAAATCACGGTTACCGATATTATTAAACATCATGCAAAACAACTGGTGCAAATTTTAAAAGACGAGCTCGAATATGAAAAAGCAATGCTGACGGACAGACTTCACCTGCGCACCCTTGAACGCATTTTTATCGAAGAACGCATTTATAAAAAGATTGAAACGATGAAGACGGCTGACGGCGTAATCAATGCGGTTATAAAAGGATTTGTTCCGTTTAAAAAAGAATTGATCCGCGAAGTTACCGAAGACGATGTTGATCGCCTGCTTAAAATTCCTATTAGAAGGATTTCTCTTTACGATATAAATAAAAATCGTGAAGAAGTAAAAGAAATAAACGACCGTTTAAAAGAAATTGCAAAACTTTTGAAAAATTTAAAAGAATATGCCACTACGGTTTTAGACGGAATCTTAAAAAAATTGCCCCAAGAGGAATTTAAGCGGAAGACGGAAATTACGGGCTTTACAAAAGTTGACGTTAAAGAAGCCGTAACGCGCAATACGCCTTTGCGGTATGATGAAGAAACCGGTTATCTCGGAACCGCCGTTACGACAGGTAAAGATATCTTACGTGTAACACCGTACGATCGAATTTTTATTTTGAGAAAAAGCGGAGTCTATACCGTAATGGATGTTCCCGACAGGGTGTTTGTCGATACCGGAATGTGGTATTGCGGCTTTGCGGAGAAAGAAGAGTTATCGAAAGTTCTTTTTACGGTCATTTATAAAGACGCACACAACAAATACGCATATATAAAACGGGCACGAGTTGAAGGCTATATTTTAAACAGAGATTATGTTTTTGCTCCCGATGCGGAAGAAGTACTATTCGTAAGCACAAAGCCGAAGTTTTCTTTTACGGTTAAGTATTCTCCCAAACCGCGTATAAAAAAACTCGAAGATACATTCGCTTCCGCCGATTTCCCTGAAAAAGGCATAAAAGCGCAAGGTGTACGGCTTTCCTCCCGTGAAGTTATTTCCGCTGAAGAAACTGCCGAAAAAAAATCGTTTATTAAAAGAGCTGCAGCCGCAAAAGGGAAGTTATAAAAAAAGAGCGGGTAATATGTGCGGTACGTTAAACGGAAATATTGTAAAGGAACCTTCAAAAAACTTCAGTTTTAGAAGGCTCCTTTACAAATAAGGCTTGGCTAATAAGGAAAATTTTTCTTTACCATTTCTAAAAGCTGATTTTTATTAAACGGCTTTGTGATAATATCATTCATCCCCATCGAAAGGCACAACTTCCGTTCATCTTCCTGAGAACCGGCGGTACAGGCAATTATCGGGCGCGTATAACCGCTTTGACGTAAAATTTGAGAGGCCTCATACCCGTTTAAAACCGGCATTTGAATATCCATAAAAATAATATCGAATTTATTTTTGGAAGCTGCGTCAATCGCCTCCTGTCCGTTTTCGGCAGTGCTTACGGTATGTCCTGCTTTTTCAAGCATAATTTTTAATAAATTTAGATTTACGGGATGGTCGTCTACGACAAGAATTTTCGCCCGTAAACCGTCGGCGGCATTTTCGCCGGCATGCTGTGCCGATTCACCGGCTTCTTCAACCGGTTCAAGTTCTTGAATATCATCGGCCGTAAAAATATTATGGGACCTTCGGTAAATATCGTTTAATAAATTAAAAACCAGCCGGCGTTTTAAAGGTTTATATAAATAGCCTTTAAACCATTCCAGCAGTTTCATTTTTGCATCGCCACCGAGACTGCCTTCGGGAATCATTAAATACAATTTGGAATCCTGTAACGTTTTATCGTTATGAATTTCCGCACCGAGCCGCCAACCGTCCATTTCAGGCATTATCATATCAATAAAAACAATGTCAAACGGGTTGCCGTGTTTTTTTGCGGTTTGCATAATTTCAATCGCCTGCTTACCAGAACTTACCGGTGTTATATCTTTAAAGCCGAATTTCGACAGCATTTTTTTTATAACCGTACGGGTTTGCAGATTATCATCGACAATTAAAAACCGCGACGCCTTATCTAAAAGGATATTTTCTTTCGGCGCTTTTTTATCCGAAGGAATCAGCGGAATTTTAAACCAAAAGACCGAACCCTTTTGGAAGTTGTCCCGTAAGCCGACTTCTCCGCCCATCAGCGTAACGATATTTTTTGAAATTGCAAGCCCCAAACCCGTTCCACCGTACTTTCTGCTGATTGCCGCATCTCCTTGATAAAACGAATTAAAGATTTTATCTTTTTGCTCTGCACTGACTCCGATACCCGTATCCGCAACTTCGCATAAAATAAAATCTTTTGCTTCCTTTCCGTCTACCGTTCCGCGAGTCTTTTGGACGGAAACCGATATGCTCCCGTGTTCCGTAAATTTCGCCGAATTTTTTACGAAATTCAAAAGCACTTGCCTGAGGCGGTGCGGATCGCCCGTTATAAATTCGGGAAGTTCCGTATCAATGTCGACTAAAACTTCCAAGCCTTTTTTATTGGCTTCTATCGAAATGAGGTCAACGGTTTGTTCAATAGAATCGGTTAAATTAAACGCAGTGTTTTCAATACTCATATTTCCGCTTTCAAGTTTTGAAAAATCCAAAACATCGTTTACCAGTGCTAATAAAACATCTGCGCTAAAATCGATTTGCCTAACATATTCGCGCTGTTCTTCATCAAGAGGCGTGCCGGTTATCAATTCGATCATACCGATGATGGTTTGAATAGGCGTTCGTATCTCATGGCTGACCGTCGCCAAAAAAAGGCTCCGCATTTTATTGATGTTTTCAACATCGTGTTTTTCGTTTATTAAAAAGCGTTCTTTTACTTTTTGTTTTGTAATATCGTCAACGACAACGAAAAAATTCCCGTCGTCTTCTTCCGTAACATCAAATTTTAAATTTATTTTTTCATTTTCATGATAAATTTGTTCAAACTCAAGTTCAAAGCTGCATTTTTTTGCATAGCTTTTTAGGAAAATTAAAATGCGCTGATATTCATCCGGCGGAAGCGTTTGCTGAAGATATTCATCAAAACAAATTTTCGGCTTGCGTTTCAAATAAGTTCCCAATAAATTTTCCGCAGCGCCGTTCCAAAAAAGAGGTATTTTATCTTGTGTAAAAATAATGTATGCAAAGTTGGAACCGTGTAAATATTTTCCAAGCTTTCCGCGCGAGAGTTTTCCCTTAAAGATAGGCACCTAAAACCTCCTCAGTTTTACGTAAAATCGTTTCTTTTTTTATCGGCTTTAAAACATATCGTTTTGCACCGTTTTCCAAAGCCCGTATAATTAAGTCGCGCTCGGTTACCGAAGAGAGAATAATAACGGGCGTAGTATTTCCGGCCAACCTTGTTAAAACATCTATGCCGCTCATTCCGGGCATAACCATATCCAAAAAAATAATATCGAATCTTTCGTCGGTAAATTCTTCAAAGAATGCTTCGCCGTTTTCAAAAGGAAAGACGGTCGCGTTTATTCCGTAAAAAATTGCCGTTATCATTTTACGCGTAATTAAATCGTCATCTATAACGGCAACGGAAAGATTTTCGGACATGTCCATTTTA
>CAUUAT010000026.1:0-20922 GCA_963543195.1 uncultured Treponema sp. | reverse complement strand
AAGTTTTTTTTCTTGGCTCATAAAAACCGTCCTTATAAAAGTATTAGGGATTATTTAAATCGGTTATATTTTTAAAGAAGTGTGTAAAAACGCATACTACGGCTATAACGGAAATAAACAAACCTATAAAAATAATATCATAGAACGAATATTTTTTCAAGAGAGCGCATTACGTGTTTTAGTAAGGATAAAAATCAACATTAAACCGATAATACCGGCGATAAATGAGAATGAAATACTACATTCCAGCTAAAAATTTAAAAACGAAAATTCCTCTTGACATTTTTTGCGAACGATGGTACAAGATGAATTATTCGCCTATTTGTGCGGGTAAAAAAGTAAAAATTGCAAGCAAAGGAGCTTGCAAAAAGGAGTTTTTATGGCTGTTGCTTCGTTGGTCCTTGGGATTATTTCTTTGGTAATTGCAGTGTTCGGTGGGATGGGAGGTGTTGGATGGATAGGCTCCATAGCCGCTATTATCGCTATTATTCTCGGAGCCATCGCCCGTAAAGATGAAGCGCAAAAAGGGCTTGCAACGGGAGGATTGGTTTGCGGTATTATAGCACTTGTGTACGGTATTATTGCAACTATTGCATGTTTGGCATGTATAGGTGCAATGGGAGCTGCCGCCTCCAGTTTTATGTAAACCTTTGTGGGCTTTTATTTATTTGGCGCATTCATTCCCTATTACGGATTATGTATTGCATTGGGGATTGTTTGTGCCATACCGCTTACCTATTTTCTTTGTAAAAAACAATCGGCAAATTTTAATGATTGCATTATCGTATGCGCTTATTTAATTGGGTTCGGATTTTTAGGTGCAAAACTTTTGTATATTGCCGTATCATATAAAACGATCAATTTTATCCGTCTATTTAAAGATTTAAAATATTTAAATGCCGTTATCAACTCGGGTTTCGTTTTTTACGGCGGTTTTTTAGCAGGAATTTTCTCTTTATTTATTGTAAAAAAAGTACATAAAATAAACGTTTCTCCCTATATTCAAATTCTTTCACCGGCAATTGCGCTTGCCCACGGATTCGGCAGAGTCGGTTGTTCTCTTGCAGGATGCTGCTACGGAAAAATTACTAAAAGCGCTTTTTGTTTTATGTATATGCATAGTTTAATCGCTCCCAATAATCAACGGCTTGTTCCCGTTCAAGGAATAGAAGCTTTCTTTCTTTTCGGTTTTTCAATTTTATTTACGATCTTGATTTTAAATCCTAAAATAAAAATAAACACGGCCAAGTTGTATATTATGTTATATGCGATTTTAAGATTTTTCTTGGAATTTTATCGCGGCGATTCCGCACGAGGAAAATTTGGACTGTTATCTACTTCTCAAATTATAAGTGTAATTTTATTTTTGTTTATACTTACGGGCGCCTCTAAAAACCTTGTCGGATTTTTAGAGGTGTCTGACAAGCCTTCTTAAGTTATTTACACATCAAGCCGATATATGATATAATGTAAAAGCTGGCAGGGAGATAAAAGTATGGCAACGGAATTTAATAAGCAAGAAGAACCCGATGATTCGGTTTTCCCGATAAATCTTGAAGAAAATTCGCACCTTGACATGTACGGCGTGTGGATAAAAAAACATCCCGAAAATAATGTCGACACCGCACAAGATGATAAGGATACAAAGGATATTTTTTTTGATGAAAACAGCCATGATATTATCGACTTAAATCAGCTTGAAGACAACGATATTACGCTGCCGGAACAAGATATTTTTGAAGAGAATACCACCGATTATTCCGATGAAAATGACATCGTAGATCTGGACGGAATAGACGGTGTCGCTTCTATGGCGGGCATTGAAGAATTCGATTTGGAAAGCTCTCCATCACAAGCTGAAATTACGGACGACAAAAATGAAGAACTCGACATCCTACCTGAATTTCAGCCGATTACAACGGAAGACGAAAATACGGATATTGATTACAAGGAGAAAAACGCGGATATGGACATTAACGAATTTGAAACGCTTGATTTGGACGATTTTTTAACCGAAGAAACGGAACCCGTCAAAGAAAACGAAATCAGTAAGGAGCCTTCCGATGCCGGAATTGAAACAGTAACCGATGACATTATAGCAACCGAAGAGCCGCACGACAGTCTTACAGATTTTAATGATTCGACTATCGAGGAAGCGCCCGAATTCAATGATTTGCTTGACAATCTCAGTCCCGTCGTTCCTTCATCCGCCAACGATGAAATCGATATGAACATAACTATCGACGAAGATTCGGATATATCTTCCATCGCAGGAAAAACCGCCGAAGCCAATGAAGATTTTGACGATGTCGCCATATTTACCGAAACGCCCGCACCGAAATCCGTAAAAAAAACCGAGGAACCGGCCAATCCTGCTGACGACCTCGTAATAGAAAGTACCGTAATTGAAGCTGAAAATATAAATGAAATTCGGGAAGAAAATAGGCGCATTTTACACGGAAACGATAAAGACATTTTCTTTGATGATGTGGAAGCCGTAAAAAACGATTTATTTGACGAACCTTCAAATCCCGAAAAACCTGCACCGAAAAAAGAAAAAGAAACACAGATAAACACCGCCATGCAAACGGCGGCGGAACCAATGCAAGCCCCTTCCGCACTTCATAATGATAAAGCGACCGAAATCCTTATGCAAATTGCCGGTGAATTATCAAGTATTAAAACCGAGCTTGCAACTTTAAAAACGGACTTGGCTTCCGCAAAAGCCGGCATTGAAAATGCGGAAAATAAGAAAAAACAATCCGGTGGGAATGCGGTGCAAGAAACGCCTGCAAAACCCGAAGAAGAAAAAGACAGCGGTTTTTTTAATGATGATGACGGCGATGAGACAATTGCGCTTACGGGAGATGAGCTTAATAATATTCTTATAACCGCCGATTTCACCGAAGAAAACGCCAAAGATGAATTCGAAGTACCGGAAGTAATCGATATGCCTCCCGAACAATTCAACGGTGAAAAAGACGAAGCGCCCGACACGGCGGCAAATAAAGCCGAACCTACCGTATCGAGCGATGAACCTTTCCCCGATTCATTGGAGACGGAACATATAACTCCCGCTCCCGATGATTTAAGCTATTTGGAACAAGACGACGTTCCCGAATCTGCCGGTGAACTTGACGGCAATATCGAAGAGTATACGGATATACCCGACTTTACAAGTGAAAAAATCGAAGAGCCCGATTTGGATAATTTTGACTTGACGATAAAAGAATTGGAGCTGCCTAACGGACAAAGTATCGAGCTCGGCGACGGCGTCGATACGAAGGCCTTTACGGTTTCCGAACCGGTTGATGCGGCGGAGCCGCCCGAAACCGATAGTCTCGATGAAATAGATTTTATGTCGGAAGAAACCTTGTCCTCGGACGGCGAAGATTTTGAAATTCCTGAAGAACTTGTAATAGACGACAGTGCAGCCGCATACTCTGCGGAAGACTTGGACGAAACGACCGATGATATTCCGAGATTGGATCTTGAAACAAATACAGCCGAAGAACACAAAGCCGGACTTGAAAGCTCCGAAACCGCTGCCGAAGAAATTCCGAAAACGGAACCGGTAGCAACCGTTCAAACGCAGCCGGCAAAAACGGGGCTCGGCGAAAAAGCGGAAATGATTCTTTCAAATTCAGCCGAAAATAAAATGCTTCCGCTTCAATTAAAAGATGAAATCAAATCGGTGCTGACATATATGGATCAGCTTTTGGAAAGTCTTCCTGAAAGTAAAATTGAAGAATTCGCAAAATCGGAATATTTCGATACATATAAAAGATTATTTGAAGAGTTGGGGATTTCCTAATGGGTTTAAGGCTTTTAGCGGAAGCCGTAAATGCAAAAAACAGGATTCCGCCCGGTATAAAAAATATTGAACCGCTTTTCTTTACAGCGGAAAAATGTTTTAATATATTCCTTTCCGCTGTAAAAATTGAAAAAGGCGGATTCCTCGTAAAAAATGCCGAAAATATTTATAAACTCTGCTTCGCTTCGGGCTTGGATGTTACAACTTTCCATAAATGTGCCGTTCCCGCCGAAATCTTAAAAGGTCTTATCCGCTCTTTTACCGAATGGACGGTTTTAACCGGCGGCAATTTTACGGCTTTGCGCAATTTTTTCTCTTCGCAAGAATATATAAGCATAACCGATATATATCTTTTCCCTTTGGACGGAGAAAACTGTTTTTTATTTTTAATAAAATCGCAAAAAGATGCTTTAAAAGAAAATTTCGATTTCAATGGTATAAATACGGTTTTAAAAAAATTCACTTCGGAGTATGCAGCCTACAAACGGATTTTTGAAAGCGCGACTCCCGTCCATCCGTTTCAGTACGGGACCGATGTAATCGGCTTAAAAATAAAATCGGCGCTGCAGGCAAAAAACTATGCAGGCTTAATACGGTTCTCTTTTGCGGAACTTTTCCCCGACAGCGCACAGTTGCAAAAAAATATAAACCTCTTAAGAACGTATTATTCAGCCGTAAATAAAATCGTGCATATTATCGGAAAGTCCAACATTTCGATTTTAAAACCGGAAAAAATTCTTTATGTTTGTCTTTTTTCCGCACAAAAATTACCGCAAGATATTTATATCGAAAAAATAAAATCGGCACTCTCCCCTGTTTACGGAAAAGATTTTTGTAATAAATTGATAATCGAGTATGCCGGCTCTTCGACGGATATAAAAGAAATATTGGAATTTTTCGAACTCAATCCCAATTCAAATACCGATGCCGATTAAACTACATTCATCGTATAATCCCCAAAAAGAAGCCGAACGGTTTTGCAACACAATAAACGGTATGCCTAAAATTATCATTATTACCGAGCCGGGAGAATCGTACCTTGCGGAGGTTCTACGGAAAAAATTCCCCGAAACAAAACTGATTGCGATCCGGTATACCGACACATATTTTTTACTTTCCGATAAATTTTGGGACGCGGTTTGGCGACCGGCACAAGGAAATCTTGATTTTTTTTTATTACGCAATATTCCGGATGAATTATTATGCGTCTCGCTTTTTTTATCGTGGAAGCCCGCCGAAACGGTTTGGCCGGAAACATTCAAATCGGTATGGACAGGGATTGCTTCTTCAATTAAGATTATGCAAAGTGTTATTGCAACAAGAGATTTTTTCGGACGGCGATGGCTTAAAAACATAACCGACAATTTTTTGTTTGCGGAAAATCCCGTCCATTTTGAATTTTTAACTAAGGATTCTCTATTTACGGCTTCAGGCGGCAGCCTTAAAACCGTTTTGAAAAACAATAGAAATACGCTTAATAAGAAATTTATAGTAGCATCCTCCTCTTCCATATCCGCTTTATCGGCTTACGGTATTGCACCGGATCTCTGTATTGCAACGGATGGAGGATTTTGGGCCGCAGGACACATAAAAAATATTTCGGCCGATATTCCGATTGCGTTTCCGCCTGAAGCGAAAATTCCGTATAACGTATTAAAAAAAAATCCGTGCGTATTTTTAACATACGGTTCGCTTATCGAATATTTTTTCTTCAGTAATTTCAATATCCCATTTAAAAAAGCAAAACGGAACGGAACGGTTTCCGGTACGGCCGCCGAATTATTATTGGATTATACAAAGGGCACAATTTATATTTCCGGTCTTGATTTGGAAGGAACAAAAGGATTTTCTCATGTGCAGCCGCATGAAAGTTTAAAATCAAAAGAAGCGTATTTTTCAAAATTATACCCGATTTCTCAATTTGCGGCGGTTTCAAATTTTGATACGCGTTCGCTTGAAGTTTACGCAAACTGGTTTTCACAATTGGAGCCTGAAAAATCAAAACGTATTCTCCGAATAGGCTTCGAGGGAAAAAATATTGAGAGTATAAAACGAATCTCTTTTGAAAAGTTTAATGATTCAAGTGAAACATACACACAAAAAAAAATAATACGACACTGTGCCAAAAAAAATAAATCCGAAAGAAAAGATATTATTTACGATTTTTATAAAACAATAGAAAAAAATTTAAAAACGGGGATTTTTTTAGATAAATTGACGGACGGTTTAAAAAGAGAAAAAGAAAAATATGCGGAAAACGAATTATGCGAGCTGATTTCGTTCCAATCATACATAAAGTTGATAAAAGAGAACGCATTTGAAAATACAGTATACGCAAAAACAGAGCTGCAAAATAAAGTAACACAGTTTGTAAAAGGTCAATTAAAAAGGCTAAAAGATGAACGATCCTGACTTTTACGAAAATAACTTAGAAGCCGTAAAAAAAAGATTTCCGCATCTTGAAAAAAAAATACGAGAAGCAAAAGAATCATCCGATTACGGTCCTTTTCAAATTTCAAAAACGGGAATTTGTATTCCGTGTTTAAAAAACGGAAACTTATTGCATTCAAAATATAATCCTGAACGTGAAGCGAAAAGATTTTTTTCATCAAATGAGGGTTTTATTTTATTTTGCGGTTTAGGTTCCGGTATTCACATACATTATTTTTTATATAATTTTAAAAATAACCAGTGCGCCGCTTGCGAAAGCGACTTCGGCGCATTAAAAATTCTTTTACAAAAAATAGATTTTACAAGTATTTTTTTACATCCCAACTTTACGCTTCTTCCGCCTTTGGACGATTTTTATTTTGAAAAAGACTTTATCGGGACGTACCTTCCTATTTTGCACGGCAGTTTTAAAGTAAAAATTTTACGCGCTTGGGAAGATTATTATGCAAACCGTTTACCCTCTTTTCAAAAAAAAATAGAATCGGGCTTATGCAAAATTAAAAACGATACGGCAACTCAAGCGGCTTTCGGTAAAATTTGGATGCGTAATATTTTGCTGAATTTAAAAACCGCTTCCGATATTCAGCCGAAAGCACCTAAACCTGATAGAACAAAAACCGCATATATTTTAGGCGCAGGGCCGAGCTTGGAAAATACAATTAAAATAATTAAACAAAACAGAAACGATTTTGTTTTGTTTGCTTCGGATACCGCTTTCCCGGTTTTAACCGCCCACGGCATTTATGCGGATTTTTTTATAAGCATAGACCCGCAAGCCGTGTCATACTCACATTGCTTTAAACCCTTTAGCAGTTCGGTAACCGGTATTTTTGATTTATGTGCAAATCCGCTTACCGTTAGAACTTTTTTACAAAACGGAAATAAAATATTGTTCACTGCCGGTGCACACCCGTTTGCCCAATATGCCGCCTCATTTTCCCCTTTCCCATATTGCAATACTTCGTCGGGAACCGTTGCAGGTGCGGCAAAATATTCCGCTTTTGCACTTGGGTTTAAAAATATTCAATTTGCAGGTCTTGATTTCGCTTACACGGACGGTAAAGCTTATTCCAAAGGAACATATTTGTCAAAACTTTTTTTTAAAGAAGCGGTAAAAATTTCTCCCATTGAAACAAAATTTTGCAATGTAATGTTCCGTACTGCAGTGGAGAAAAAAAACATATCCGGGAAAATTACCTACACGACGGAATTATTAAACGGTTATAAATCCGTATTCCGCATAATAGAAAGTGTGCCGAAATGGAAAGATACGGAATTTAAAAAATTCCCGTATTCCGACTTTATTTTTAAAATACGCTCCGATGCACAAAAAAACGCAGCTTGTTTAAAAACCGTTTTTTTGCCGTATCTTATATATAAAACAAAAATAGCATATAATGTTCATAATAATAAAAAAGAGGTTCCTAATTTAGAACTTATATTATCCGAATTTGAGAGGTATATTGTCGAATGATAAATAAAAAAAATAACGGCCGGATTTCCGGTAATACAGTGCTTTCCCGTATCGGCGGATTTTATGCCGTAATCGCTTTATTGATAATAATCGCAACCGTCGGAAAATTCATTTATGAAATTAAAACGGAATCGGAAAAAGGTGAAAATTCCGCAAAAACGACTTTTGCCTATTTTGCAAAATATTTAATTTCCCTTTCCGAAAAAGAAGAATTTGCAGAAAGCGCATACAAAGAAAGAGCGGAAAAATTTGCCGCGGAACTCCGATTAGAAGGTTTTATTCTTTCGGATTCCGAAAAAAACATTTGTTTTTCGTGGCCGAAAGACGGCGAAATTATACGACAAGACGAATCCGGTTCGGCATCTATTAAAACTTCGTCGGTTTTCATTAAAAGCTTTACCGCCAAAATAAATATAAAAACAAAACAAAACGAATCGCAACAATTTATACTATCGGCAGCGGTCCCAACAGTAAGCGGAGAAACTATTTACATTTTTGCACGCAATTCGTTTTTCGTCGTATTTACGGTTTTACTGGTAACACTGATTATAATCTTATTGCAAAAATTATCCCAGTCGGATAACAAAATATATGCCGATGTTCCTTTAGAAAAAAATGAAAATAATGACCTTTTAACCGATACTGATACCGAAGATTATTCTTATTTAAATGCCTCCGATGAAACGGACGTTTCGGATACCGCAAATTACTCGCATCCTGAAAATCATCCAGTTTTAAAAAAAGAAGACGGCGGCAAAATATATACGCTTGAAGATTTGGATAATTTAAGCATTACCAAGAAATTCCCTTACGAGATGTGCACGGAACTTGAAGAAATTCAAGAACCGGAAGAAATAACTGTCATGCAAGATAATGAACGGAATAATTTTTTAAATTCGGATACCGGCGAATCGGCAAATAACCATAATACCGATTATTTGGAAAATGAAAATACAACCGATTTATATTCACCTATTACAGGCGCTTCTTTGCAGACCCGTCTTTGCGAATGCCTACAATCGGAATTGCAGCAAGCGGGAGCTTCGGAGCAGGAGCTTGCATTTTCGATTATAAAATTAAAAGATTTTACGATTAAAAGTTTGGTCGCAAAAAAAATTGCGGAGATGTTAATTAAGTTGATTAAATCACGTGATATGATTTTTGAATTTGATGATGACGGGTTTGCCCTTATTTTTCAAGACACCGATTTGGAACAAGCTATGAAAAAAGCTGAAGAAATATATGCCGGCATAAAAACTATTTTAAACGAATACAATATTTCCGAACCCATTATGATTGGGATTACTACCCGCTCTTCACGTTTAATTGATGCGGATAGAATGATTGAAGAAGCATATGCAGCAATTACTCGAGCAATCAAAAACACCGACGATCCAATTGTTGCCTTCCGTGTTAATACCGAAAAATATCGTCAGTTCATTTCAAAAAACTAAGAGAATTGCAGATTAAAAATAAGAAATATTTTAATCTGCATTTTCTAATGAGCATTTATTACATAAAATCAACTTTAAAAAATTTTTAAAAGCACTAATTACATATGGGAATCTCTAAAAACCTCAGTTTTTCAGAGGTGAGTTTCATTCATCAGGTACGCGAAACTTACCGATTTTCCTTAAAGTTATTTGCGATATTTTTTATACGTCATTGGTATATAACGGTCATCCTATAGGACTGTCCTATAGAATCTTTCTATGAAAGAAAGTGCCGGATTTTTGACGATTACAGATGTAACTGGAGATGTGTTTTTTTTCTTTACCTTTTCCGGACTTTGACGAAAAACTTAAATTCAAGTTTTTTAGAAGCGTCTATGATATGCATTTTAGAAAAATGCAGCAAAAGCGGGCGAGTACTGCTAGAACATATTTTTAACAGAGTAAAGCGGATGATGGGAGTCGAACCCACGTCACAAGCTTGGGAAGCTCGGGTAATAGCCGTTATACGACATCCGCAACATGTAAGTTGCAGTATAGCAAAAAAATAAAAAAAAGACAAGGCACGGCATTGCAAAAATAGGGCATTCTACACCTCTAAAAATTTTAGCCGAATTTGCTGCGCATCCTTCAAAATAGAGGAGCTTCTTTGACAAAGCGTACCGGTTTCCCGTAAAATAGCTGCGGTTTTTAATATCGAATAACCATTCCGGTGAGCCTGCACTGTTCATCAAAATTAAAGGTATAATAAAGTTTTCTCTTTTCATATTTTGCTTTAATAATGATAATGCCAGTTTTTTTACCGGTTTGCAGGCTTTCGCTTTCGGCAAAAAATATACCGCGCAAAAATTTATAATTTCCGGCAGCGTTTAAATACGGTTCTATATCTGAAACGATAAAATCATCGGTAAACTGCAGCTTAAATTCTTCCGAAGACAACGCTTCAATTTCGCCCCAGCTTTTTTCATTTATCATCAAAACAATTTCTGCCGCTTTTTCTTTTAACGCAGGTATATCGAAAACTTTTGAAGTTTCCGTTCCATTGCAGTTTATGAAAACAAAAGAAACAACCAAAATACGCAATACCTTTAAAACGAGAGCCGAAAGGCGGGGTTGTTTAAAGGAATCGCGTGCGCCGTTTCGTTTTTTCGTGTTCAAAATTGACTTGCGGAAATACAAACCGGCGCTTAATAAAGAGCAAAACATTTACCGCTTCAGCTTTCCATTACATAAGCATAAACCAAATCGATTGTAGCTTTAAAGGCATCCATATGCGTTCTTTCGTAATGATGAGTTGCATTGACACCCGGCCCCGCACAGGCAAAGTTTATATCAAAACCTTGTAAAGCATACATACTTGCGTCCGAACCGTAACGGAACATAACATCGGTTCTGTAATTTATTCCGTTTTTAATTGCCAGTTCTTCAAGGCGGTGCCTAAAACCGTAATCGTACGGCGTTCGGGAATCTTTTGCAATAATTGTAACGGCGTGCTCATCGGAATTCTGTAAACCGCCGACCGTACCGATATCTACGGCTAAAACTTCAAAACATTCTTTCGGAATGCCGTAGAATCCGTGTCCGATTTCCTCGTAATTGCTGATAAAAAAATGAGTCGTATACGCCGGCTTTTCATTTTTTTCTTTTAGATATTTACATACCGCAAGTATCATTCCGATGCAAGCTTTATCATCCAAATGGCGCGATTTTATATAGCCTTCGGGAGTTTCCACCGTACGCGGTTCAAAGGCGACAAAGTCTCCGACGTTTATTCCGAGTTTTAGCGTTTGTTCTTTTGAGGAAGTGTCGGCGTCAATTCTTACTTCAAACGATTCGGCGTTCCGTTCCTGTTTTTCTATGCTTTCAAAAATATGAACTGAGGCTTGCTCGGGCAGTCCCGTTCCGGTATAGACTTTTCCTGAGCGGGTCATAATATACAAGGTTTCGCCTTCAATACTGTTAAAAGCGATACCGCCGATAGCGGCGAGTTTTAAGCAGCCGTTCGGTTTAATTTGTCTGACCATTGCGCCGAGCGTATCGACGTGGGCAGACACAACTCTGTGTTTTTGAGTGTTTTTGCCTTCAATGGTACCGTAAATCGCGCCTTTATTTGTCTCGGTATATTTGATTCCAAGCAAATCGAATTCCCGCTTTAAGCGGTTTATCGCCTCTGCCGTATACCCGCCGGGACTGCGTATTTGTAAAAGCTCTTTCGCCAATTCTACCGAATACTTAAGATATTCTTTACCGATTTCCATATTTTTCTCCTCTGTGAAACACCCCTTTTTCCCGCAGGACAGGGGTGTTTTCGTAAAATTAAAAACTGCCGCCTAAACCATGAATGTGGGTTAAGCGGCGGCATTTTGACACTTTTGGAAAAGAACGCATTGTGAAATGCGTCTTTCGTTTTTTTAGCAGTGCCCACTAAAATTTTTGCACTCTCATCCTAAGAGATTGAGCGACGCCCGTTCTGCCTTCATTTTCATATATTTTGATGCATTTTTCAAAATCCGACTTGGATTTTTGCTTGGAAGGTGTGTGCTGCATAAAAAGTTCAAAATCGGGTATTAAAAGTTTCATTTTCGGCGTCAGCTTATCGGGGTGGTTGATAGTACCGGGCGTCATTGTCATTATTATCGGGAAATAATACGCTTTTTCTCTCGTACCGTAGAATTTAAGGGCAATTTGCGACAGAGTATCCCCCGAAACAACAATGTATTCCTGTACGGGAACATCGCTCGGCTCTTCCGCAACAGGCTCCGGTTCGGGAATCGTCTGCGGTTCCGGTTCGGGCATAGGTTCTTCCATAACAACGGGCGCCGGCTTTTCTTCGGGTTTTGCAGGCGGCGTACTTCCGCAGCTTGGGAAGACAAACAAAGCGACGGTCAAAACCGCCGATACTTTCAAAATATTTTTCATATTTTTACTCCTTCATAAAATCATTTTTGCGAAAAGCGGATAAACCGTCCACGCAAAATTTATAGTTATCATTATACAGTATAAACGTGTAAAAATCAAATTGAATTAAAAAAATTACGAAAGACCTTCAACCTTTCCGTTTACCAAATCAATTCTGACGGCCTGCGGATCCTTCGGCAAACCGGGCATCCTCATCATATCACCCATAATAGCGACAATCATTTCGGAACCGGAGTTCAACACTACATCACGGACATTCATTTCAAAGTCTTCCGGGACGCCGTACAGCTTGGGGTCCGCTGAAAACGAATATTGAGTTTTTGCAATGCAGACGGGATATTTGCCGAATCCGGACTCTTCAATTTTTTTAATCATTTTATCGGCGGCTGCGGAATAGGTAACCTCTTTTGCTCCGTATATTTCTTTACAGATTTTGTCTACCTTCGTTTTAACGGCATCGCCGTCTTCATACATAAAATGCAGCGGTTTCGACGGTTTTTCGGCGATAGTTTTTACAACAAGTTCCGCAAGTTCGACGGCACCTTTTCCGCCTTCGACAAAGGCGTTATTTACAGCAAATCCGACATCTTGCGCTTCACAGTGTTTTTTTACCAATTCCAGCTCGGCATCTTGGTCATAGCCATAGCGGTTTAAGGCTACGATAACGGTCTGTCCGAATTTTTTCATATTTTCAATGTGTTTATCCAAATTCGCCAACCCTTTTTTTAGGGCTTGTGCATTCGGCTTGGAGATTTCTTTTTCAGGTACGTCGCCGTGCATTTTTAAACCACCCGTCGTCGCCGCAATAATTGTCAACTTCGGATTTAGCCCCGCCTTACGGCATTTAATGTCGAAGAATTTTTCCGCGCCCAAATCTGCGGCGAAACCCGCTTCCGTAATAACATAGTCGCCGTATGTAAGAGCGGTTTTCGTAGCGATAAGAGAGTTACATCCGTGCGCAATATTCGCAAAAGGTCCGCCGTGAATAAAAGCGGGTGTGTTTTCGGTCGTTTGAACAAGATTCGGGTTTATCGCATTTTTAAGAAGAACGACAATCGAACCTGCAATGCCTAAATCTTTAACGGTTACGGCGTTGTTTTCGGTATCATAGCCGAGAATAATCTGTTCGATTCTCCTTCTTAAATCTTCAATATCCTTTGCCAGACAAAAGATTGCCATAATTTCGGAAGCGGGTGTAATATCGAAGCCCGATTCCATTATGACTCCGTTGCCGTCACCAAGACCTGTAATCACTTGACGGAGGCTGCGGTCGTTTACATCCAAGACCCTTTTCCACAACGCCTTTTTGATTGCCTTCGGAGTTCCCTGATTGCGGAAAATATAGTTGTCAAATAAAGCACTAATCATATTATGGGCGGAAGTAACGGCATGAAAGTCACCGGTGAAATGCAGGTTAATATCTTCCATCGGAAGAACCTGCGCGTAGCCGCCGCCTGCAGCACCTCCTTTCATCCCGAAGCAGGGACCGAGAGAAGGCTCCCGCAGTGCAACGACGGTTTTTTTGCCGATTTTGTTCATTCCGAGCGCAAGTCCTATCGATACCGTTGTCTTGCCGATACCAGCCTTTGTCGGTGTGATAGCGGTAACCAGAATAAGATTATTCTTTTTTACCTTTTCATCATCAATAACGCTATACGGCACTTTGGCTATATAGTTTCCATAGGGAATAACATGTTCGTCACCGATTCCCAAACCTTTTGCAATATCGGCGATTTTATGCAGCTTCGCCTCTCGAGCTATTTCAATGTCAGTTTTCATAGACAGTATTATCGCAGAAAATTTGATTTTTTGCAACTGAGGAATAACGAAATTCCATGAGTTCCGCATTATAAAGAGTGCAAAACGTTTTCGAGACAATTTTCCCGTTTGCCGAATAGCCTTTGCTTATGAGAAAGTACGGTATACCTTCGGCTATGTTCAAAAGCTCACAGCGATTTTAAAAACCGCAATAGACTAAAAATATATTTTTTGATATAATCCGCCCCTATGAGTAAAAAATCTGGTTTTTCCGTAAAAGAAGTTGTCGTTTATCCCGGACAGGGTGTCGGAACCGTAACCGAAATTACAAAAAAAGAAATTGCCGGCGAAGTCATAGACTATTACGTTATTTACTTGTCGGAATCCGATATGACGGTACTCGTCCCCATAACGGGTATTGAAAAACTGGGCATCCGCCGCATTGTAGCAAAAACCGAAGCCGAAGCCGCCTTGCAATTTTTATCCGAAGCTTTCGAGCCCATCCCGATTGATTGGAAAGCTCGGTACCAAATGAATTTGGATCTTTTTAAAAGCGGAGAAATTTTAAACACCGCATCCGTTGTCCGCTCACTTTATCAGCGCAGCAAAATGAAGGAGCTCCCCATTCAAGAAAGAAAACTGTATGATTCCGCTTATAGAATTTTTCAAGACGAGATTGCAGCCGTACTGAAAATTTCAAAAAGCGAAGTTGAAGCGATTATCCTTTCCAATTTGGAACCGCTCGGAGGCGGCGGAGAGTCCGCAAAAAAAACCGCAGCTTTCGATGCCGTTTTAACCGACGATGAGGACGATCTCGCTTCCGATGAAATAATTGAAGATGACGATGATGAAGAAGACGATGACGACGATATGGAAGAAGAAGATTTAGACGATTCGGACATATATGAAGATGAGTAAAAGCGAATTTGCCGCCGTAATAACTGCAGCGGGAAATTCTTCCCGAATGAATACGGATAAAAATTCGGCTATAAAAAAAGAATATTTACCGTTCCCGCATAAAAAAAATAAATCGGTAACCGTCCTTTCGGAATGCCTTTTTAAATTTTTAAGTGCGGATCTTTTCAAAACAATCATTATAACCGTTCCCGAAGGCGACTTACAGAAAGCGGAAACGCTGATTTTTTCGGATTCCAGAATACGCGAGCTTCTTTCAAAAAATAATACCGCTCTCATTTTTACCGAAGGCGGGCTTTCGCGACGGCAATCCGTTTTTAATGCTTTATTACGGCTTAAAAGTTGCAAATACGTGCTTATTCATGACGGCGCGCGACCGTGGATAAGCACCGCTTTAATCACGGAAATTTGTAAAGCCGTACAAAAATACGGCGCAGTCGTACCGGGCTATCAAGCAATCGATACGCAAAAAATTGCCGGCGATTCGGGAAAAATTACCGCCCACTTGCCGCGCAGCAACGTTTTTTCCGTGCAAACGCCGCAAGGGTTTATATTTGAAAAACTACTTAAAGCGCATTCGGCGGCAGCTGAAACCGGAAAAGAATATACCGACGACAGCGAAATTTATTCCGATTTTGCAGAACCGGTTTTTATTTGTAAAGGTGAACCGTCGAATAAAAAAATTACTTTTAAAGGCGATTTGGAATGCGAACGGGATTAGGATACGATTTACACAGACTTGTGCGCGGAAGAAAACTTATGCTCGGCGGGGTTTGCATTCCGTTTAAAAAAGGAGAAGCCGCTCATTCCGACGGAGACGTACTCCTTCATGCGGTAACCGATTCGCTTTTAGGCGCCTGCGGTATCGGTGACATCGGCGAGTTCTTTCCGCCCGACGACAATACGTGGAAAAATGCGGATTCGGCAAAACTGTTACAAATTGTTCGGGAAAAAATAAAAATGCTCGGCAAGCAAATTGAAAACATAGATTGCGTTATTCTTATCGAAGAACCGAAAATACTTCCGTACCGTAACGCTATCAGAGAATCGCTTGCCGCTATTTTGGAAATAAAAACGGAACAAGTTTTTGTAAAAGCAAAAACGGGAGAAGGTATAGGTATTATCGGAAAAGGCAAAGCGGTAGCGGCATATGCGGTATGTCTTATCCGTTAGAGCGCAGGCGGTAACCGAACAGACACGTTCAAAGCGTTTTTAAAGGAAAACATCCGTTCGTCTTACCCTGCCCCAGCCTTTTTTATAATTTTTTAATTTTAATTCAGGAGAAATTTATGAGTTCATTTACAATCACATTTCCGGACGGAAGTCAAAAACAGTTTGTGCATCCCGTTTCCGCACGGGAACTGATTCCTTATTTCGGCAAGCTAAACGCTCCTATTGTCGGCGTAAAAGCGAATAATTTAGTCGTCCCGCTTAACAAAATAGTAGACGTACAATCCCATATAGAACCGGTAACGCTTGCAAACCGCGAAGGTTCAAATATTTACAGACGGACGTTGTGTTTAATTTTAGCGGCGGCGGCAAAGGAATTATATCCCGCGCTGCGGCTTTTAATGGGACACAGCTTGGACTACGGGTATTATTACACTTTTGAAGGGGCAGATTCAAAAAATGCCGACTTAGCTGCCATAAAGAAAAAGATGGACGAGTTCGTAAAAGCCGATATGCCGATTGAAACCGTTTGGTATTCTTACGAAGAAGCCATAGAAAAATTCGAAACGTCAAACCAGCCCGAAACGCATCGGCTTTTAAATTACACCAGTAAGCCCAAAATTTTAGTCAACCGGTTGGGAGAATATGAAGACCTTTATTTTCAGCCGTTAATGGACAGAATCGGCGAGGTAAAAGTTTTCGATGTAATGCCGTATGAAGACGGATTTTTACTTCGGTTTCCGAAAACGGCATCATACAATAAGCTCTCGCAATTTAACGATATACCGCATCTTTTTGAAATTTACAAAGAATACAAAGCGTGGGGAAAATTGGTCGGTGTTTCATCCGTCGGGCAACTTAACGACTTAATTGCTTCACGAAAAATAAAAGAGTATGTCGAAATTACGGAAATACTGCAAAACAATAAACTTGCCGAAATAGCAAAAAAAATTACGGAGAAAAAAACGGTAAAAGTCATTCTTATCGCAGGTCCTTCAAGTTCGGGAAAAACTACATCGGCGAAAAAACTTTCTATGCAGCTGCGAGTTTTAGGATATTCCCCGAAAGTGATTAGTCTTGACGACTTTTATTTAGGCGTTTCAAAAACGCCGAAAAAACCGGACGGTTCGCCCGATTTTGAGTGCGTCGAAGCTTTGGATATTGAGCTTTTAAACGAATGTCTGTTAAATCTTTTTAAAGGCGAAACCGTCGAAATGCCTTCATACGATTTTAAAATAAGCGCACGCCGGGCAGAAACAAAACCGCTTAAAGCGGAGGCAAATACCGTTTTTATTTTAGAAGGCATTCATGCTTTAAACGATAAACTCACCGCTAAAATCGACGATTCGCTTAAATTCAAAATATACCTTTCGGCATTGACGCAGCTTAATTTGGACGATCATAATAGAATTCCCACATCGGATAACCGTTTATTACGCCGGCTTGTACGGGATGCCCAATTTAGAGGCAGCCTTGCTTCGCGTACAATCGGTATGTGGGGCGACGTCCGTTCCGGAGAAGCGAAATATATTTTTCCTTTCCAAGGAGGTGCCGATGCAATCTTTAATACCGCACTTGATTACGAACTTGCCGTATTAAAAGTATATGCCGAGCCGCTTTTAAAAGCCGTAAAACCGTTTCAAACCGAATATAATGAAGCTACGCGTCTTTTAACGTTTTTGGGAAACTTTTTACCGCTTCCTGCAAACTTTGTACACGGACAATCGATTTTGCGTGAATTTATCGGCGACAGCGATTTTTCATACCGCTAGCTTTCAACCGCGAGGTTATCATTCATAGCTATGCACGAATTTACGGACGGGCTTAATCCCGAACAGCGCAAGGCGGTAACAACGGTTGCGGGACCTGTTTTAATCATTGCGGGCGCAGGGTCGGGGAAAACGCGGGTTATTACATTTAGAATTGCACATATGATCGAGCAAGGCATTCCTCAGTCTCAAATCCTTGCACTCACCTTTACGAACAAGGCGGCACGCGAAATGCAGGAACGCATAAAAGAATTAACGGGCAAAAAAATGCAAAACCTGACGGTTTGTACATTTCACGCTTTCGGTGTAAAGGTTTTACGCAGCCACATCGAAAAACTCGGCTGGCGTTCCAATTTCAGCATTTACGATGAAACCGACAGGAACCAGCTTATCAGAGACTGCGGACGGGAACTGAAATTTTCGCAAGATGCTTTGGACATTTACAAAATAGGCGTTCTTTTTTCAAATATAAAAATGGGGAGAAAGGATTGGACAAACGAACACGATTCGTACCGTGCTTTGTACAAAGAATATCAGGAAGGATTAAAATTGTACAATGCGGTTGATTTCGACGATTTAATTATGCTGCCTATTAAACTTTTTACGGAACATCCGGACGTGCGTGAAGAATACCGCAATAAATATCGGTATGTGATGGTTGATGAATTTCAAGATACGAGTACGCAGCAATATCATTTTATGCGCCTTATCGCCGAGCAAAATATTTGCGTTGTCGGTGACGACGATCAGTCCATCTATTCGTGGCGCGGCGCAAGTTTTGAAAACATTAAAATGTTTGAAAAAGATTTTCCGAACCTTATCGAAATAAAACTTGAACAAAATTACCGTTCCACAGGAACGATTTTAGCGGCGGCAAACGGAGTTATTTCGCACAATACAAACCGCAAGGAAAAAGCGCTTTGGTCTGAAAAAGATTCGGGGCGCCCTATCGAAATTTTTACTCCCGAAAACGAAGCGGCGGAAGCCGACTTTATTGCCGATATGATTTTAAGTTTAAAAGAGCGCGAACATTTTAAGTATTCCGATTTCGGCGTTTTAATCAGAGCGAACAGCTTAAGCCGCGTTTTGGAAGAAGCTTTTTTGGGCTTGAATATTCCGTACCGAATGTCAGGCGGCACCAGTTTTTTTCAACGCAAAGAAATTAAAGACGTTATAAGTTATTTGCGGGTAATTGCGAACCCCGACGACGATATAAATTTATTGCGCATTATCAATACGCCGCGCCGCGGTATCGGAAAAAAAACAATCGAAACGGTTTCCGCTCTTGCAACCGAAAATAAATGCTCAATCCGTACGGCAATCGGTCTTCTTTTGGAAAATCCGTCTGAAGAAATGCGCGGAAAAAGTATCGCCGATTTACAGGATTTTGCGGATTTAATCGGCGAACACAGAAGCCGTCTTTTATCCGGCAAGGGGCTTGCACAAAAGACGCGCAAACTTTTGGACACAATAGGCTACAACGAATATCTTATCACCGAATTTCAAAAAAGCGAAAAAGCCGCCCAATTTAAAATGATGAACATCGAAAATTTCTTGCACTCGATGGACGACTGGGAAAAAAATCCGGATAATTGGGACGCAAATCTGTATGATTATTTAAACCGAATTACACTTTTAACGCGTGACGATACCGAAGAAGAAAAGGGTGAAGTAAACATTATGACTATTCATGCCGCTAAAGGCTTGGAATTTCCGGTTGTCTTTATTGCAGGCGCGGAGGACGGTTTAATTCCGCATGCGCGCAGCGTAGAAGAAAACGGCGGCGATGTAGAAGAAGAACGGCGGCTTTTTTATGTTGCAATAACGCGCGCACGGCAAAAACTCTTTATTACCGGCTGCCGCCAGCGAAGAAAGCAGGGAGGTCTGACCGAATGCGCACCGTCACCTTTTTTGGATGAAATACCTGCGGAGTTGGTGCAGTACCACGAACCGGATAAAGAAGCGGAAGAAGAAAGCATCGCCCACATTTTTAATCAAATGAAACAAAAGTTTTCAATATAAAAAACGGAAAACTTAACGGGCATCCTAAAACTTACCGGATTTGCTTCGCACTTTTCGCAAATAGAGGTTCCCTTAAAAGAATTACGCATATTCCGCTTCGATTAAGCGCGACATTTTTTTCAGCGCCCGCCCGCGATGGGAAACCGCATTTTTCTCCTGCGGCGTTAACTCCGCAAATGTTTTTCCAAACCGGCTTACAAAAAAAATAGGATCGTATCCAAACCCGCCCATACCGCAGGGCGCGGTCGTAATCTCTCCCTCGCAAGTTTCCTGCACGGTATAAAACCGGTCTTCGCTTAAAACGAAAACAATGCAGCATGTAAAATGAGCCTTTCTGTTTGTTTGGTCTTTTAGTTCCGACAACACTTTATTTATGGCAGCGTGTGCCGAAACATGCTCGCCGTCTACCGCACCGTACCGTGCCGAACGGACGCCGGGCAGCCCCTTTAAAAAATCAATACATAAACCGGAATCATCTGCAAGAACGGGAGTTTTTACAATGCCGTAAAGAGCCTTTGCCTTTATCAGTGCATTTTCAAAGAACGTTGCTCCGGTTTCCTCAGGCTCAAAACCGATATTTTCATCTTTCGGTAAAACGATTGTGCAATCGGGCAGCAACTCGGAAACCTCTTTCCGCTTGTTCTCATTGCCGGAAGCTAAATAAATTTTCATAACGCATTTTAAGTATACGTTTTTTCACGGGGAAATACAATCCGAAAAAAGGGCATCTTTTAAAAATCCGACAAAGTTTTTAGAAGACGCCTAAATGCTTTTTAAAAAACTTCGCAAAAACGCTTGCATTCCCGTACAAAGAGGTGTATACTCGCATTCGGTATGACACGGACGGGGAACATTTTAAGGTATCGTTTTTCTCAAGAAAATAACGTTTTTTGTAAAAAAGATGTTGACAAGATAGACGAAATAGGTATACTTACCCCTCCCCCCCCCAATTTTTTGAAAATATACGGCACATCTACTGCGTCGCACGCCGAAAATAAATGCTCAACGTATCATAGATACGCCTCCGCTTTATTTTCGGCTAACTCCTTGTATCTGAACCGTCTATTTTCAAAAAAACTGTCCGAGCCTATTTTCAAAAAAGCATATTACAAAAAACAAACAACACTCAGTACAACGATTGGTAATTACTTTTCTTATACGGAACAAAACGACGGAACG
>CAUUAT010000025.1:0-21139 GCA_963543195.1 uncultured Treponema sp. | reverse complement strand
TTAAAAAAAGTTAAAAAAACTACTTGACTTTTATCGAAAATAGGCTATAATTAAAGAGAAGGTAAGCCAAAAAGCTTACTGGCAGGGGTTACCACGTCCTGGTAGCGTGTAAAACCCGTGCCTCGCCCAAAAGCCAAGTTTATTACTTGGCTTTCTTTATTATAAAGTCTGCCATTTTTATTTTTTTTATATCTCCTTTATATAATAAAATTATATCGGTGATTTTGTTATAAGGATCATTAGCCTGTCTTACTATTCCTTCAAGTAAGATTTTTTCCGGCATTTCATCGGAGACATTTAAGACCGTTCTTGTTATACGTTGTCTTTTTTGTGTACTAACAAATCTATTTTTAATAGCATTGCCTGTCATTTCTGTAGGTTCTTTTATATCGTATAAAAAGCCGTCTATAAAAACATCGGGATTACTCCATTTTTGTTTATAAGTCTCTTGTATATTTTTAAATTCAGGTATTACTTTTATTTTATAACCTTCTTTTACCATCGCTTCTACAACCGGCTTATTCTTTTTCCAATCACCAGGCGGATTTTTACACAAATCATACCATCCGCCGTTTTTCCCCTCGTATCGTGTATAGCCTTTCCACACGGCATTATAATCGGCTATTACATTTTCTTCACGATTAAATTCTCCGATTATGCCGTATTTTATTCCGCGTTCAATCTGGCCTTCCGTAAGCATCCACCAATTGCCTTTGTCAATCGGATTACCGCCGAAACCTTTTTGAGGCTTAAAGTTTTTTCTGATTGCTTTCATCGGCACATTTTCAATTTCCGTACCGTGCCCGATTTCATAATCATAAACGGCGCGGAAAGTTGTGCGGCAATTAAAATGATACGGCGGAAAGCCGTAAGTACTCCAAAAATGATGTTTCGCCGATAAAGCTTTTCCGTTCCCGATTAAAGAGGCAATACCCTTACAGGTGTCGCTTGTTCTGCCGTCTTCAATTACTAAAAGCTCCCACGCAGGCGGCAGGTTATTTCGATACTGCATAAGACGACCGGCATTGTAAGCACTTTGCGTATTTGTTCGGTAAACGGTTTCGCCCCTTTCCTTATACTTATTAGATAAACGGAGGGATTTATAAATTCGCTAACCGTAACTGCCTACGGCTAACCGAACTAAATACGTAATATCAGCAAAGATGTACATTCTCAGCACCGTCCACAGCGGGAAAAATAAAATCATGTTGACACCGTCAAATAAATTATATATCATACTTGCCGAAAGGATATTATAATGAACAATACGGTAAACGTTTTTTACGCAGACAATTCTTTTTGGGAATTATTCCCAGCCGTGCGCTCAAGCATTGAAGCCTTATTAAAACGGATTGAAAAAAATAACCCCGTACAATCCGTAAATCCGCTGGTCGATATTTATAATTCGGCTTCTTTACGTTTCGGTTTACCATGCGGCACCGAAGACAGCGATATGTTTGAAAGAGATGTGAGATTAGGCATTAGCGAAGGCGGCGATGAATTTTTTCTTATCGGCAAAGATGAAAATTCTCCGACTTTAAAAGGAGAATTATGTTACAAAGATGCGAAAGGCGCAATATGCCGATGCTTCAATTGGGGAGACGGCAAAAAAACAATGATAACAACGCATACTAAAAACGCATTTGTTATTATAGAATACCCCGATGAAAAAAGAGAAAAAGACATAAGAGCCGCTCTTACAATGACTGCCGAGTATACGCAAAACTATTTGGGCTCACAAACTTCGATTTCCGTTTTAACAAAAGAAAATCCTACAATTACCTTATAGTATGAACTTAGAAGCTTTTATTTTAGGCTGCGGCGGAATGATGCCGCTTCCATACAGACATTTAACTTCAGTGCTGTTGCGCCGCGAAGGCGATTTATTTTTATTTGACTGCGGCGAGGGGACGCAAGTTGCTTTACGGCGGCTTAATTTGCGCTGGAAAAGGATAAATGCGATTTTCATAAGCCATACCCATGCCGACCATATTACCGGCTTGCCTGGCTTACTTATGCTTTCGTCGCAAGTCGACAGAAACGAGCCGATGTATATTTTCGGTCCGCCTAAAATTACCGAATATGTTGAAACAAGCCGTCGCGTTTTGGATATGTACATAAATTATGAAATTATCATAAAAGAAATAACGGAGCCGGGCATTATTTTTTCTACAAAAGAATTCCAAGTGAGAGCATTTTGGCTCGATCATACAAAACCGTGTTTGGGTTATGTACTTGAAGAATTTGAACGACCAGGAGAATTCAATCCCGATGCGGCTCGGGCGCTGAACGTACCGTGCGGACCGTTATGGTCAAACTTGCAGAGCGGACAATCCGTGCAGGCGGCGGACGGAACACTTGTAATGCCGGAACAGGTTATGGGACGAAAACGGAAGGGACGGAAATTTGCGTTTGTAACGGACACAAAATACATTTCTTCAATTGCGAATGAAGTCGCCGGAGCGGACTTCTTTGTATGCGAAGGAATGTTTGAAAAAGGTATGGAAAAAGATGCCGCCGAAAAAAAGCATATGACATGTACGCAGGCGGCAAAAATTGCAAAAGATGCGCGCGTAAAAAAAATGGCCTTAATTCATTACAGTCCCCGCTACACCGATAACGATTTAAAAAACTTATTGGAGCAAGCCCGTACCGTTTTCCCCGAGACGATTTTATCAAAAGATAAAATGAATATAAAACTTGAATATGAAGATTAGTTCTTAAACGGGGAGAAAAACAATGAGCGATATTGAGAGCAGAATGTTAAAACAAGGATTGATAAAAGTTCCGGTAGATGAAAAAACGAAAGAAAGTCCTTACAGGCGGGTTGCGAAATTCCTTTTTATTATAGGGAAAGACCAAGCAGCGCAAGTTTTAAAACAGCTTTCAAAAGAACAAATCGACAAAGTTGTAGCCGAGCTTGTTACAATTCAAAGTATAGACAAGAGCGAAGCACTCGAAATTCTAAATGAATTTAATACACTCTATGCTAAAAACAAAAATTCGCTCGGCGGTGTGGAAACTGCGAAAAACATATTAACCGAAGCCTTCGGAAGCTCAAGAGCGGAAGAAATTTTAGAAAACGCCGTCCCTGAAAAACAGAGTGTTCCGTTTGAATATCTGCAAGGGCTCGAAAACGACACGTTAACCAACCTCTTGGCAGGAGAACTCGCTTCTTCCAAAGCGATAATTTTATCACAGCTTGATCCCAAACAGGCAGCGGCATACATAAGCTCTCTTTCGGATGAGACCGAAAAAAAAGAAATCATTTTGCGACTTGCAAAAATAAAAAAAATCGATTCGGAAATTTTGCGGCAAATAAGCGAAGCTCTAAAGAAAAAACTGGTCGATGTACATGCAAACAAAACGTCTTCGATAGACGGAATTTCCGTTCTGGCCGAGATATTACGCTCAATCGATTATAAAACCGGCAGCGCTATTTTGGATTCGCTTGAAAATACAGATGAAACGCTCGCCGACACTGTACGCAACAAGTTGGTTACGCTCGACGATGTTATAACGTTACAGCCGCGCTTTATTCAATATTTAATAAGACCCATGCCCGCTGCCGAGCTGGCGCGCCTCATTCATGCAAAATCCGAGCCGTTCCGAAAAGCCGTTTTAAGCAATCTTTCAAAAACGAAAGCCTCCGTAGTTTTGCAGGAAGAAGAATTTATTTCACCTATTTCCAAAAAAGAATTGCAAGAAACCGTCGATTCATTTTTGCAACGTGTAAAATCGGAAATAAAAAACGGGCGAATAATTATTGCCCGTAATGAAGATGAAAAATTCGTATAATTCCAACAATTTCCGTTAAACCAAATTTAAGAATCCGCCGAAAATAGAAATAAGGTTTTCCGAAACGGGAAAACGTCTTGGGAGAGAAATATATGGTTAGAAGTTTATGGACGGCGGCAACGGGGATGAACAGCCAGCAAGCAAATATCGATACCGTTGCAAACAATTTGGCAAACGTAAACACAAGCGGTTTTAAAAAACAAAGAGCGGAATTTGAAGACCTTTTATATCAAACGGTAAAAACGGCGGGAACACCCGCAACCGAAGACACTATTACACCTGTCGGTGTACAAATGGGACACGGTGCAAAACTGGCAGCGACGCAAAGGCTTTTTGAGCAAGGTTTGTTACAGCCAACAGGAGTACCGAGCGACATCGCAATTCAAGGCGATGGTTTTTTCAGAGTTCTGCAATATGACGGAACGTATGCGTATACCCGCGACGGCTCTTTTAAAATAGATTCCGACCGCCAGCTCGTAACCTCAAACGGTCTGCGCGTTTTGCCGGAAATTATTTTTCCTGAAGGGTATATAGACACCACAATTACAGTCAGCCGCGACGGTCGAGTTACCGTAAAACTTTCAAATCAAGACGATCCTATTGAAATCGGGCAAATTGAATTGTACCGTTTCCAAAATAATGCGGGACTTTCTGCAGAAGGCTCCAATCTTTTCCGTCAAACTCCGGCTTCGGGACAGGCGATTCCCGGCAGACCCGGTTTTAACGGCTTCGGAAAAACGGAACATAAATTCTTGGAAATGTCCAACGTTTCAACGGTAAGTGAAATGGTAAATATGATTGTTGCACAGCGGGCATACGAGTTCAATTCAAAAGCGATTCAAACGAGCGACAATATGCTGGGTACAGCCGTAAGTTTAAAGCGGTAAGCATGCATTAACCGGTATGAACGGGGGAAAATAAAAAGTGAATATCGCAGAAGTAACACACAAAACGGAATACACACATAAAAACGACGGAATAATACCTGAAAAACACGAGCACTCCGAAAGCGAAAAAAAAACGCCTTCCTTTCGTCAAGTAATGGACGACTTACGCGCAGCTCGAACGTCCGCAAGTCTCGTCTCCCAAAGTAACGCCGATAGCACATTTCGAGATATGCGCCTGCCCGGAGACTACATCGGCTCATTTAAGTTGACAAACCCCGTTGCCGCCGACTCTATAAGAAACGCACAAGGAACCGCAGCCGGTTTCGGAAAATCGGGCAATACGGTTATCCGAAAAAATACCGTCGATAAAACAAGTAAACTGTATGAACAGGCTCTGGAACTGGAATCGTACTTTGTAAAAATTATGATTGATTCTATGCGCGGAACGCTCAGCGGAAAAACGCTTGCAGGCGACGAATCGTTTGCAGGCAAAATGTATCGGGATATGATGTACGAAGAGCTGGGACGGAATGTAACTAAAAACGCCGGTTTCGGTTTGGCAGATCAAATTTATCTTGAACTGTCGGACAAATAAATCAATTCATTTTTACGCTGCACAATGAACGGTTTAGACGGTTTAATCCATACGGCGGAACAAAGAGGTTTACACAAAACATCCCTTTTTTTTAATTATCCGCTGAAAAAACATACCTCGTTTCAAATAGGCGGCAGTGCCGATGTCTTCTTTACTCCGCAAACCGAAGAAGAACTAAAAGCCGGCATTGTTTTTTTTAGACAAAATGGGATTCCCGTTTCTATTATCGGCGGCGGGAAAAATTTGCTTATTTCGGATGCGGGAATAAAAGGCGCCGTCATCGCTTTAAGAAAATTCTGCAAAATCAAAATTAAAAATGAGATGGGAACGGAAGTTCTTATTGAGGCGGGCGCAGGAACGGAAACGGATAGACTTGCGGATTGGGCGACGGAAAATTCGTTATCCGGTTTTGAAGACTTCGGAGGGCTGCCCGGAACCGTCGGCGGAGCCGTTTTTATGAATGCAAAATGTTATGAAAAATCAATTTCGGATATTCTTGTTTCGGCACGTACGGCGGTTACTACTGCAACCGGAGTAAAAATTGAAGACTATATTTTCCGCGCCGAAGATTGGGATTATAAAAAATCTCCCTTTCAAAAATACGCCGAGGGAATAAAACTGTGCGAAAATCGCAAGATTGTTTTATCGGCAACGTTCTGCATGCGACACGGGCATAAAAGTGAAATAAAAGAAAAAACGGAACTGAGGCGAAAAGACAGAATTCAAAAAGGGCATTTCAAGGCTCCGTCCGCAGGAAGTACATTTAAAAACAGCAGGCTGATTGGTATTCCGAGCGGAAAAGTGATAGAAGACGCAGGCTTAAAAGGTTTTTCCATCGGTGGCGCGCAAGTGGCCCCTTGGCACGGTAACTTTGTGATAAACAAAGGCGGGGCTACCTCAGACGATGTAAAAAAGGTGATTGAATACATACAAAAAACCGTTCAAGCAAAAACGGGTTTTTTGCTTGAACCTGAAATTATTTTTGCCGACTGAATAAAAATGCACAATTAATTAAACACCCCGCTCTGAGCCGGCATTGTTACCCGTTTTTCTCTATCCGTTTTTAACGGCTTCGGCAAGTTCTTTTCCGCGTATTTTTAAAATCTGCATATCTTCTTTGCTCAATATCCCCTGCCATTCATACGATTCAAAGTTCGTCCAGTTTAATTTTTCGATTGCCGTCTCATATTCTTTTTTTGCGCCGCCGCTCCATCCCCAGTTCCCAATACGCAGTGTTTTTTTTCCGGTAAAATGTTTGCGTTCAAATAAATCCAAAATATTCGCCATCGGCGGAAACATTTTATATTCATACGTCGGCATTGCCAAAACCAAACCGGCAGAACGGTATGCCTCTCCTAAAATAAATGTCGGATCAACGTCGGGTATTCTGTATATTGCATATTCTATGCCCGCCTCATTTATGCCTTCAATTACGGCATCAAGTCCTGCTTTCGTATAACCGTACATAGAGCCCCAAATAATGCAGACGGTTTTTTCAAGAGGACCGGTAGTATTATACCCCGCAAATTTTTTATATAGGTTAAAAATGCGGTCAGGATTTTCATTCCAAATAAGTCCATGGCTCGGAGCAATCATTTTTATGTCAACCGGCTCAAGTTTTGCAAGTCCCTTATTTACAAACGGACTGAAACTTGCAACGATATTGGAATAATACCGCAAAGCTTCATTTTCAAAAAATCTCAGCTCTTCTTCCGCATGCCCGCTTTCAAAGATTTTTTCGCCGATACAGCCGTAAGAACCGAATGCATCACAGCTGAATAAAATCTTTTCCGATATATCATACGTCATCATTGTTTCGGGCCAATGAATATTCGGCGTCTCATAAAACGTAAGCCGTTTCTCGTTTCCCAAATCCAAAACATCGCCGTCTTTTACCGCTTTTAAATTTTCGGTTACTTTAAAAAATTTTTGCATCATTGCGATGCCTTTTGCCGATGCTATAATTTGGGCCGCAGGATTTTCTTTGCGGACAAACCGAACGAGATCGGCATGGTCAGGTTCGAGGTGGTTTAAAATTATATAATCAAAATCGGCAAACGTCATCCCGATAGAAGACAGTTGTTCACGATAACTTTCAATGGAACCGTCCCAGTCCCGTACAATATCAATAAGCGCCTTTTTCTCGCCCTTTATAACATAGGAATTTATAGAAACGCCGTACGGCAATATCCATAAGCCCTCAAAGCGGGCAGTTCTTTCACTGATATCGGCATGAATACAATAAACGGAATTTTCAATTTCTATTGCTTTCATAAAAAACTCCTCACCTGAAACTACAAAAACAGTACGAAACCGCTTGAGAGTTCATCTATAATAAATATAGCACATTCGTTTTTTTTTAACAACATAAAAACGAACGGCATTATACAATTTTGTAAACACGATGCCTTACAAAAACACAGAAATTACGGTAAGAACATCTTCAAAAAACTTTCAGTTTTTAAAGCGGCTTACGCATATCTTATTATAACGCCGTATTATTCTTTGTCTTTGCATTCCCTGCCATAATGTGTATAATGTATGCAGCATTTTAAGAGGAACAGTATGAAAAAAACCGTTTTTATTTTGTTTGCCGTTTTTTGTTTTCCGGTTTGTTTAACCGCGAACCCGACGGAATTGTATCAAAAAGGGAGCGAATATCAAGCGGCGGAAGATTGGTATTCGGCAATAGAAATGTATCAGTCCGCTTTAAAAGAAAACCCGTCATATAATCTCGTATACCAAGGCTTGGCGGAATGTTTTTATGCTTTAAACGAATATGACCAAGCTCTTTCTTCGGTTGAGACCGCGCTGACCTATAAAAGACATGATACGGATTTGCAAAATTTATACGGTTTTATTTTAATCGGTTTAAACAGAATTGAGGAAGCGGGAAAAATATTTAACACCGTTTTGCAAAAAGCGCCCAACAATCCGGAAGCCCGCTTCGGGTTGGCGGAAATAGAAGTTTTGCACGGAAAATTATATGCCGCTTCCGATATTTACAAAGAAGCACTGCGGCGACAAGGCGGAAACCGCAAAGCACTCCTTTCGCTTGCACTCGTCAGTTACGCAGCCGGAAACTTGCAGCTTGCCGAAGAGTATATAACCAAGGCATTGGAATCCCATGGCGATAATCCGCAAGTTCATTATTTTGCGGCATATCTAAAAGCACGTGCGGGTGATTTGGAAGCGGCGGAAGGCAGACTGAATTCCGCTCTCAGGCTAAAAGGCGATTACGACGAGGCCTACGCCCTGCTTGCATCCGTTTTATATTCTCAAAAAAGATATGAAGAAACCGTTGCAATTTCCGATATGAGGATTTCACAAAAACGCGCACGCGCAGATGCGTGGTATTTAAAAACACTGAGCCTTATAAAACTGAATAAAAAAAATGAAGCAATGACAAGTGCGAAAGTCGGTCTTTCCATCGAGCCCGAAAATGAAATTATACGCACACTTTTGGAAGAAACCGCAATTGAAGCTCTGGACTTTGAAGATAAATTCAGAAAAGAACTTTCCCAATACCACGCCGAAAGAGGGCTCGGTTTTGCAAAGCGGAACATTACCGAACGGGCATTATACGAATACAGACGGGCGCTGAAAGTGTATCCGTATGACACGGAAAGTCGTGAAGCATACGCGAACATTCTTTTACGGCAAGGCTATCCCGAACGCTATTTGGAACAAATGCTTTTTATTCAAACTCTCGAAAAAAGCAATAAACACGTAAATGATGCCGTAGAAATTTACAGTAAACATTTACAAAGTTCTTTGCAAACAAAATGGAAAATAGACCCGCTTTACTTGGATAAAGCGCATATTTCAATCGAACTTTTTTATGAAATGGAAAACGCTAATGTTTTGCATCCCGAAGCGGAACGCATTACGCAGATAATGGCTGCCGATATTTTTTCACATAACCCGCACTTAAAAATCACATCATATGCGGAAAAACCTTCGACATATGCCGATGCATTTCGGCAGTCGCGCACTGCAGGCGACGATTATTTCGGTATTATAAAAATGAATGAAAACGAAAGAGATATGCAGCTTACTTTGGAATTGTATGTCGCGCGGACAGGCGTAAAAGCAAAAACCTTTACCGTCTACCGCTCCGGCAATGACCGTTTTTCAAATGCAGTACGCGGTTTAACTAAATTGCTTTCCGCTTCGATACCGGTTGTCGGAAAAATAATAAACCGCTATCAAAATGAAGCGATTATCGACATCGGAAAATATGATGCCGATTTAAAAGACGTACACATTGCCGTCATAAAAAAAGGAAGCCTCGTAATCGACAAAGACGGAATCGGCGTAAATTATGCACCATCCGATGTGCTCGGTTATTTTGAACCGATAAAATCGGAAGAAGATTTGACCGAAGGTATTTTAAAACGGAACGGTTATTATGACAGAATGAATGCGGGCGACTCGGTAATTCTTGTTGCGAAAGAAGATAAAAAAAGCGAAAATGAAGATTATATAAGCACCGATCAAACGATGCCGCTGCTACTTTCTCTGCTTAGAAAAATTCGCTAATTCTGCAAGACAGTATTGTGCCCACTCTGCGGATTGCATAGGGTACATATCCTGTGCAGTTAAAAATTTCAGCAAAGCGGTCTCATATTTATTTTGAAAAAACAGCGCTTCACCGATATAAAAAAGAGCCCGTGCGGTAACACGACTCGTTCTTTTTATTAAAAGAAAATCGGCAAGTTCTTTTTCGCATTGCTGCCACCGGTGCGGTAGAAAATATTCTTTTAAAATACGCTGAAGTTCCATAGTCTCACCGCCTTCCGGCGTTTTTTTATCGTCGGAGAAAATATAATGCTCCCGCTTTACAGGCGAAAGAACAAATTCTTTATAGTCCCGTTTCCCGACGGTAAGAGCATTTATGATATTTTCGGTTTGGGACGAAAAAAAGAGGACGCGTTTTTTATCCGCCTTTGCAAGATTTAAAAACGGCAGAGGGATGGGACGGCTTTCAAACAATGCGGTATCCGCATCTGCATTGTTTCCGGAATATAAAACTTCAGCAGGCACGCCTGCGGTATTTTTTCCGTCTATAAATTGTACATTGCCTGACGCAATCTGATGTTCTTCAGCAACCGCATAATAATACGGAATACCAGCAGGCGGATAATCGATATACGGCAAACCCATATCGGTTATATCAGCTATAGGGATTGCATCCGTTAAAGAAATAAAAGAAGAAAAACTTTTCGTCGAACGGTAAAGAATAACAGTGCGGTTCTTTTCGGAAGCCTTCCACGTTATAACTACGGCTTTTTCTCTTACAAAAACGGAAAAATCCGTAAAATAAACCGGACTATTATTGTAAGCGCTATCGGGATACGACGTCGCATTTTGACGCTCAATATTTTCGTACCCGGTTTTATTGGGTACAATCGAAGGCATACTGTTTTCTTCCGTATCGGCAAAAAGCGTATTTTTCGCAAAAATAAAACACAAAAACATAAAAAGAAATAAGCTTAAAAATCTTTTCATAATTTTATTTTCGTCATTTTAAACAAAAAAATCAAGAGAGCTGAGCGCTCGCCGGCAGGTCAGCAGTAAAACGTTTTTTATCTTTTGCCAAAGGATGCATCAACCAGCATGCTGCGAAATGGTCTTCGCCTATTTTTATTTCGGGTGGTTTACGTTCAAGACAAACTTTCATACATTTGCTGCAGCGTTCGGCAAACGGACAGCACAGTATTTTTTCAAGCATATCAGGATGGCTACCCTCAAGCGCATACAATTTTTTTCCTTTTGATTGCTCTGTTGAAGGAACGGCGGCAAGTAAAGCTTCCGTGTATGGATGCTTATGGTTTTTAAAAATATTACGGGCGGAACCCCGTTCGATAATTTCCCCTGCATACATAACTTGAATCCTATCGGCAATTTCGGCAGCGATGCCTAAATCATGCGTAATTAAAATGACGGCTGTTTTCGTTTCTTTTTGAATTTTTTGAATGAGCTCAAGTATTTCCGCTTGAATCGTTACATCAAGAGCAGTAGTCGGTTCATCCGCAATGAGAATCTTCGGATTGCATGCCAAAGCAATTGCAATCATAACCCGCTGTCTCATTCCGCCTGAAAATTCGTGCGGATATTGCCTGAGCCTTTTTTCCGGTTCCGAAATCTGAGCAAGTTCTAAAATCCTAATAGTCCGATCCAAAGCTTCTTTTCCGCTTGTTTTTTCATGAATCAAAATACTTTCCATAATTTGTTTGCCGACAGTCATAGTCGGATTTAAATAGCTTAGCGGGTCTTGGAAAATCATAGAAATTTCGCTGCCACGAATTTTTTCCATTTCTTTTTCCGAAAATTCCAAGAGGTTTTTTTCCTCAAATATGATTTTGGAATTTTTACCGATACGTGTTTTTTTCCCGGGAAGAAGTTTTACGATTGAATGAGCGGTAACGCTTTTCCCGCAGCCGGATTCCCCGACAATGACCAAAGTTTCATTTTCATTTACATCAAATGAAATTCCGTTTACGGCATAAATTGTACCCGCATATGTCTGAAACGTAACCGCTAAATTCTCAATATGCAATAGAGACATTATTTGTATTTCCTTAAATGAGGATCCATCGCATCCCGTAAAGCGTCTCCGATAATTTGAATCGATAAACTTGTCAAACTGATAAATAATGCCGGGAAAAATAATTGATACGGATAGAACAACATCGTTTTTTGCGCTTCGGAGGCGAGCCTCCCCCAGCTTGTATATGGCGGTTGAATCCCCAACCCGATATACGACAAAAAAGCTTCTCCGAAAATAAAAGAAGGAATATTAAATGTTAAGGCGATTATCATAATACTTACTGTGTTCGGAAGCAAATGTTTTGTAATTATTTTAAACGGCTTTGTTCCGAGCGCTCTTGCAGCTAAAACAAAATCCAAATTTTTTATTTGTAAGACTTGCCCGCGTACAAGCCGGGCAGTAAAGCACCAGCCGGTAATTGTCATCGCAATTATAATCGAACATATCCCTTTACCGAAAACAAGTGAAACAAGAACCGCTACAATTAGATAGGGAATGCTTGAAAGGATTTCGACGATACGCATCATAACAATGTCGACTTTCCCACCTGCATATGCGGAAATACCGCCGTATATAAGTCCGATTGTCATATCGATTACGGCTCCCGTTAAAGCAATAAAAAGCGAAACCCTTCCGCCGCGGCAAACACGTGTAAATAAGTCGCGTCCGAGTTCATCGGTGCCAAACCAAAACATAAAAGACGGCGGTAAATTTTTTTCTTTTAAGATTCCTTCATCTGCACTTCGTCCGCTTATAATGGGACCTACCAGACAAATAAAAATAATCAAAAGCAAAATCGCACAGGAAAAAAGCGCCCGTTTACTTCGTTTAAACCGGCGGCACACGTCTTCCCAAAAACCGATACTTTTCCGTGCAGTTTGTATGCCTTTTTTTTTGCCGTCTGCACATATAAAATCGGCAGGCGTTAATTCTTCCGCACTCATTTTAAATTTTTTTTCCTATCCGGGCTTTAATTTGCGGGTCAATGAGAGCATAGGCAATGTCGACAATAATTAGTGAAACGATATACAAAAACGAGATAAAAATGGTTTGCCCCATAACCATCGTATAATCGCGCTCCGAGATTGAACGGACAAAGTAAGAACCGATGCCCGGAACCGAAAAAATATTTTCAACAATAAAAACGCCGGTAAAAGCGAATGCAATTTGCGGACCGAGCATTGTAATAATCGGCAGCAAAGCGTTACGTAAAATATGACTGCGTATAATTCTTTTTTTGGAAGCGCCTTTTGCGCGGGCGGTTAAAATATATTCTTTATTCACGATGTCCAAATAATTTGAACGCATATAGCGCGAATATTTTGCGATGGAACCGACTGCAAGGGCAATTGAAGGAAGTACCGTATATTTAAAACCGTCCCAGCCGGTAACAGGTAAAAGCGTGTGTTTAATTCCAAAATAATATTGGAGCAGCTGTGCAATCACAAAACTCGGAACGGAGACGCCGGCGGCTGAAATAAAAATAAGCGCATAATCGAATTTTTTCCCGCGATTTGCCGCTGTAAAAATACCGAACGCCAATCCTATTACGACACCGAAAAACAACGACTGAAGACCGAGCCGCGCGGAAACGGGTGCATGCGTTTTAATAACATCGGTTACTTTTCTGCCGCGGTAATAAAGCGATGTCCCCAGATCTCCGTTCAGCAAAAGATTTTTCCAAAATAAAAAATACTGTGCGGTCAGCGGCTTATCGAATCCGTAGTCCGCATACAATTCTACACGCCTTGTTTCCGGCAGATTTTCGGCTATCGTTTCTATCGGATTACCTGGAATAATATGCACTAAAAAAAAGGTAGCACTTGCAATTATAAACATTGTAAATACCCCATATAATATTCGCTTGCCAATAAATAGTATCATATAAGAGACCGCTTTTTATGTTCGATAAAAACGCATTCCGGATTTTAGAAACGGAATTGTTTTCCCACCGGCTTTTATGAGGCTAAGGAGCTTATCGACCCCTTAGCCGAATTGGTTTTATGTAACGGATGCTTCGTAAATACTTTTAACCGTTGCAGCCAGCGTTTTATTAAATTCATCATCGCTTTGCGAAACATACAAACCTTCCGAAAGCGCCCTGGAAAAGCTGGCAATTACGCCGTGATTTTTCGCTAAAAGAACGTTTGCCTCGTCTCTGGAATAGCCGCCCGAAAGGGCTACAACCCGTATGACCTGCGGATGTGTTATAAATTCTTCATACAGATTCGCTTTTGTCGGGATTGAAAGTTTAAACATTACCGGTAAACCGTTCGGCACTGTTTTAAGGTGTGCTGTAAGTTCTTCTTTTAAAATTTCCTCGCATTCCGCTTTGCCGGGAGATTTTATATCGACTTCCGGTTCGATAATCGGCAGCAATCCAGACTCCGCAATTTTAATTCCGAATTCAAATTGCTGGTTTACAACGGCTTTAATGCCCGCCGGATTTGCTTTTTTTATGACCGAGCGCATTTTTGTCCCAAAGATATGTTTTTCAACGGCATGTTTCAGTAACGCATCAAGCTGCGGTATCGGTTTCATAAGCTGAACGCCATCTTTTTCTTCTGCAAGTCCTTTATCCACCTTTAAAAACGGCAATATCCGCTTTTTCTCCCATAAAAAATCGGCAGTCGGCAATCCCATAATTTCACGCTCCATTGTCTGCTCGAACAAAATAGCGCCCAAAATACTACCGGAATTAAAAGCCGGAGCGGTAATAATGCGAGTGCGCATTGCATGCACCAAATCGAACATTTGCTTTTCATCTGAATATTCGGTTTCGGAAACTCCGTAAGCGGCTAAAGCCTTAGGCGTACTTCCTCCGCTTTGATCGAGCGCCGCAATGAACCCCTTATCCTTTTTCATCCGTTCCAATTTTACAAGATCCATACATAACTCCTTAAAACAAAATTAAAATACACGCACCGTACTTGCGCTATTGCGTATTATACCACATCTTTTTTATTAAAGCTAGGAGCGGCACATACGGACACCGTTATATCCGCTCCGTTAGGCAGTCGCATTTTTTAAAGATGCGGCTCCCGTTATTTTTTAAACCTGAAAAAACAAAATCAATGTCCCAGTCTTAAAAAACAATGCGGATACGTTCAACATTTCGCAGCAAGTGTTTTATAAGACGTTTACAACCGGCTCAGATTCAAAATCGTTAAACTTCCCTGCACGGAACGGACATCATAATATCATGCACAATGCAGAGTATTTCTTTTATTCTAGACTAGCGAATACGTCAATTACTCATCAAAATCGTTATAGTCCAAATCGTCGTCTTCATCATAGTCGAATTCTTCATCGTCATCAAAATCATCATCGTCATCATCGAAATCGTCGTCAAAGTCTTCATCGTCATCTTCAAAATCGTCATCGAAGTCTTCGTCAAAATCATCGAAATCCTCATCATCAAAATCATCGTCATCGAAGTCTTCGTCGTCATAATCATCATCGTCTTCATCATAAGAATCATTAAAGACATAAAAAGTTTTAATTGATTTCAATTTCATATCACTAACCATAAAAGCCCCTTATACTTGTATTTACAACAGGTTTATAATAAATGAGAGATTATATCTTTGTCAACCGGTGAGGTTTTTTACCCTATGAGCAAAGCTCACCTTCAAAAAACTAAAGATTTTTTAGCGTTCCCCTTAAAATTTAATTTTACATCACTTCCATAAAAGGAATAACCGCAAGCCTCATTGCATTTTGTAATACGGTTTTTACGGCTTCGGCAAGTTTTAAGCGGGTAACGCTCAAATCGGCGGTTTCTGCAGAAAGAATCGGACAGTCCCTGTAAAAGCGACTAAAGGCTTTTGAAACCTCGTATAAGTAGGATGTCAAAACGCTCGGGTCTTTTCTTGCAGCTGCCCTGTCTACTTGCACAGGGAAATCTTCCAGCGTTTTTAAAAGCGCCCACTCGGATTCGTGTGTAAGCAATTCCGGTTTAAAACTTCCTTTTTTTAAAAGTTCTTTCGAATCGGGTGAGTCCGCCTTGCGCAAGATGGAAGAAATTCGTGCGCCCATATACTGAAGATACGGTCCCGTATTCCCCGTAAAAGAAAGGGATTCTTTCGGATTAAACAGCATATCTTTTTTCGGACTTACTTGAAGAAGAAAATAATGCAAGGCTCCGAGTGCAATATTTTCCGCGACGGTTTCCGCATTTCCGACTTCTTTTTCACGCCCGTTTTCGGTAATCTTTTTTAAAGCTTCTTCGTGCAGTGAATCAATTAAATCGTCGGCATCAACGACCGTCCCTTCGCGGCTTTTCATTTTTCCTTCCGGTAAATTTACCATTCCGTATGAAAGGTGGTACATATCATCCGCCCAGTCAAAGCCGAGCCGCTTTAAAATATAAAATAAAACTTTAAAATGATATTCCTGTTCATTTCCGACGACATAAATCATTTGATTAAACGCCCAATCATTATGCCGTAAAATTGCAGTTCCTATATCCTGCGTTATGTAAAGAGATGTTCCGTCTCCGCGCAGCAATACTTTTTTATCCAAGTTAATCGGCGCAAGATCAACCCAAACGGAGCCGTCTTCTTCTTTGTAAAAAATGCCGTCTTTTAAACCCTTTAGAACTTGATCTTTCCCTTTTAAATATGTTTCACTCTCAAAGTATAATTTTTCAAAAGAAACGCCGGTACGCTGATACGTTTGCCGTATTCCGTCCAAAGCCCAGCCGTTCATCATTTTCCAAAGCTGCATAAGAGCAGGGTCGCTCCCCGATTCCCAATCCAAAAGAATCCGCTTCGCTTCCTTCTCGGCTTTTTCGGGATTTTCACGGCTATATTTATGAAAGGCAACATACATATCTCCGACAAAGTGATCGGGTTTTATACCTTGTTTTTCCGGTGTTGTTCCGGCTGCGAATTTTTGATATGCAAGCATTGATTTGCAAATATGAATGCCGCGGTCATTTATTATGTTTACTTTAAAAACATCCGCTCCGCAAAATTTTAAAATACGCGAAATACATTCGCCGACGGCATCGTTTCTTAAATGCCCTAAATGTAAAGGTTTATTTGTGTTAGGACCTGAAAATTCCAGCATTATCCTTTTGCCTGAAAGCGTTTTTGTTTTACCGTAATTTTCTTTTTCGGTTAAAATTTTGTTTAAAACATCCGATACCAAGCCGCTTTTCGGAAGAAACACATTCAAATAAGGTCCCGCCGCTCGAATTTCTCCGAATTGCTTCAATTGGGAATTACTTAATATTTTTGAACAAAGGTCGGCGGCAATTTTAGGAGGAGCCGTTTTAAACGTTTTCGCAAATACAAAAAGCGGAAACGCAATATCGCCCATTTCGGAACTGGGCGGTTTTTCCATATTTACGGCTTCGAGTTTTATTTCCGCACAGGTTTCCGGTTTTATCGCATTTAAATTTTCGGCAATTATTTTTTGCCACGTTGTTTTTATATCTTCCATAACGGGAGCGAGTATAGCATATTTAAAACGGTTTTTCAATCGCGAAGTTCACATGAGTAACTCAGCGGCACCAGAACGGTTCTTACCGCTTGACAAAAGGAACATAAAACGACATCATAGAACAATGAAGGTTTCAAATGTTTTTACGGCGTCAAGACTTGTACTCGCTCCGTTAATTTATGTTTTATATTTTTTACCCGAGTGGGTTCCTGCCGTTAATGCGAAAATTACCGTCGTAATTATAATACCTATTTTTATCTGTATGGAAATTACGGATTATTTTGACGGGTATTATGCACGTTTAAAAGGTGAAGTCGATGATTTCGGAAAGATATTTGATCCGTTTGCGGATGTATTTGCAAATGTTACAATGCTGTTTTGTTTTATGCTGGACGGTTTTTTATTTGCTCCGTTTTTTTTAACTATCGTTTACCGTGAATTCGGAATAATGTTTTTACGGATGAAAGCACGCGGAGAAGGTATTACAATTGGGGCAAAGAAGGGCGGAAAAATAAAAACCGTTTTTTACATAATGGCGGCAAGCGTTTCGCTGTTTTTAAAATTTGAACGAATATATTTATTTTTGCCTGCGTTATATGCAAAATATATTCTTTATTTCAATTGGCTACTTTACGGCGCTGCGGTTGTTTTATCGCTTGGCTCGTTTATAGACTATGTAAATTCATACAGGAAGGGGAAGATATAGTTATGAATAATCAAGATGAATTCAAATTTGAAATTACGAAATTCCATGGTGTTATTTCCGAAGGGAAAGGCGGATGGAAGATGGAACTGAACGAAGTTTCTTGGAACGAACGTCCCGCAAAATTCGATATACGGATGTGGGGACCGGACCATCAAAAAATGGGGAAAGGTATAACGCTTACAAAAGAGGAAGCGTCTTCATTACAAAAATTGCTTAATTCAATTGCATTTTAGAAAAAGAGACTTATGAAAAATAGTTTGAAGTGCATTTTATTTAGTGCGGTAATACTTGCCGCATCCTGTTCGGCAAAAACGGATGTCTTTATTCAGCCTTCCGGAGATGCGGTAGTTACGATTGATATACAACCGAGCGCGGTATTGGATAGTCTTCTGGAAAACGTTTCCGGTTTTACGGAAGAAGAGAAAGCGGAAAACAAATCGATTTTTAATACGGAAGAAATAAAAACTCAACTTGAAGAAAAAGGTGTTAAGGTTCTTTCGATAAGTACGCAGTCGTTTGCCGGGATAACTGCAAAGCTTAAAATTACCGGCGATAAAATGAACGACGAAAACTCTTTTGTAAAAATAGATATGGAGGAAGGCGCCTTTTTATTTGAAATTAAACCTGACAGTATTAAAGAATTTGTGAACATATTATCCGCGGACGATAAGGAATACATAGAGCTTTTGATGGCGCCGGTGCTTACCGGCGAAAAGCTTGACGGCGAAGGGTATATTGCGGTAATTAAGGCGGCATACGGAGAAAAACTGGCTGCCGAATTGAAAAAATCGATGCTGAAAGTTTCGGTTACTTGTCCTAAGAAAGTAAGAGATATAAGCGTAAAACCGTTCGGGAAAGGTCAAAAAAATGGGAACAAAGCATATGCAAATATACCGCTTGTCGAAGTTCTGTGTGTGAACGAGCCGATTTTTGTTGAAGTAACGTTTATACCGTAATTTTCAGACGGAACGTCCGTTTCCTTAAAAACCGTAAGCGTTTTTTAAGGGTATTTTGTAAAAAAGCTGCCGGTTACGGAGACGCTCCGTCATACCGGCAGCTTTTTAGCTAGTAGGAACCTCTAAAAACTGAAGCTTTTAAAAGTTCCCTAGTGCAAAACTTTAGCGACGGTTTTTAAAATAATGTCCCCATATTGTTCTTTTTTGCGTTTACCGATACCGAAAATAGAATCAAGCGCACTTGCACAGACCGGCTTTTTTTGCGCCACATCGAGGATTGTTTTATCCGAAAAAATCATATACGCGGGGACGCGTGCTTCTTCCGCAAGTTCGCGGCGTTTTTGTTTTAATATTTTAACCAGTCTGACTCCGGCATCGTCCAAATATTCTTCCGGCAAAGGTGTTTTTACTTCTTTTTGTGCCGGTTGCTCAAGCTCTTTTTTTGTAGAAATAATAGGCAAAAATATTTGTGTACGGGCATGCAGTTCGTCTTTTGCTTTTTGCGTCAGCGACAAAACGGAATAATTTTCATCTTTTATCAAATACTCTTCGGCAAGCAGCATACGGACAAGTTCAAGCCAGCCTTCGCGGTTAAATTCGGTACCGACGCCCCAAACCGAAAGCGTGTTGTGCTTATTTTCCAAAATCCGTTTTTGTTTTGAGCCTAAAAGCACATCAATAATATAGCCCGCGCCGAATCTGCATCCCGTACGCAAGATGCACGATAAAAATTTCTGCACCGGAATTGTTACGTCGTTTTTTTCTATTTTTTCTTGACAGCACACATCGCAACACGGAAAACCGTTTTGCGCGGCGGCAATAGCTTCAGGTGTCGCAATTTCGCCGAAATATGTAAGCAGCGCTCGTCTGCGGCAACTGCCGGCTTGCGCATACCGGCTTATTTCCGAAAGCATTTTTTCCGCTTTTTTAATTTCTTCGGGACTTTTATCCTGCATTAAAAACTTCAACTTAAAAATATCCGCAGCCGAAAAAAGTAATAGCGCATGAGCCGGCTCTCCGTCCCTGCCCGCTCTGCCTATTTCCTGATAATACTGCTCGACGCTTTTCGGTAAATCAAAATGAATGACAAAGCGTACATTCGGTTTATTTATGCCCATACCGAATGCAACGGTCGCTGTTATAATCTGAATATCGTCGTTGATAAATTCGTTTTGATTTTTTTGCCTCAGTTCATCTGAAAGCCCCGCATGGTACGACTTTGCGGCATAGCCCAAAACGGAAAGCTGCACCGCAAGAGTATCGGCTTGTTTTCTCGAAAAACAATAAATAATTCCGCTTTCATCTTTATGAGCCTTCAAAAATTCTATTGCCTGCTCAAAGGGTTTTTGTTTTTGCTTTACTTCCAAAAAAATATTTTTACGGTTAAAACTTGCGACGAATTCTTTAGGCGGTTTTAATTGAAGAATTTTTTTAATATCTTCGCGGACAGCCGAAGTTGCGGTAGCTGTCAGCGCTAAACACACCGCATTCGGAATTATCTTCCGTATTTCGGCGAGCCTTCGGTATTCGGGACGAAAGTCATGCCCCCACTCCGAAATGCAGTGGGCTTCGTCAACGGTGAGGCAGGAAACTTCAACGGAGGAAATCAATTCTCGGCACCGCTCGGTTAAAAGTGTTTCGGGTGCGACATACAAAAGCGTAATTTCTCCGTTTTTAATTCTGCGGATATTATCGGAATACTGTTCCCAGTCAAGCGAACTGTTTAAAGCGGCAGCGTTTATGCCTAACGTTTCAAGCCCACGGATTTGATCGTACATCAGCGCAATGAGCGGAGAAACGGTAATTGTCAATCCTTTAAAAAGCATTGCCGGAATTTGATAGCAAAGAGATTTGCCACCGCCGGTCGGCATTACGGCAAGGACATCGTTGCCGTCTAAAATGTTTTCGATTATCTCTTTTTGAAACGGGCGGAATTCGTCATAACCGAAAATATTTTTTAGCACCTCCTGAGGGTTGGAAAAAAAATTATTACCGCCGGAACCGTTTAAAGCCATACTAGACGAGTATTATACGCAAAACCGACAAAATATACATATTTATCGTTCCTCATCTTTTCAAAACTTTGAATGCCTATCGGTATCTTTCGTGAAAAATCAAAGCCCATTTTTACCCCCTTCCAGCTCTTCCGTCTTCCATTCTCCGATAGTCCTCTCCTCTTCATCAAAGCTCGAACCT
>CAUUAT010000024.1:0-21804 GCA_963543195.1 uncultured Treponema sp. | reverse complement strand
TTTTGGCGGCGGCCCTGTTCGACGAGCCGGCATTTAAAAACTGCATCGTCAACGGACTCGTCCTTGCCGAAGACGGCAAAAAAATGTCCAAGTCGCTTCGCAATTATACCGACCCCAACGAGGTCATAAAACAATTCGGCGCCGACGCCCTGCGCCTCTTTCTTATGAATTCGAATGTTGTAAAAGCCGACGACTTAAAATACTCCGACGGCGGCGTACGCGACGTTTTAAAAGGCATTTTAATTCCGTTTTGGAACAGCTACAGCTTTTACATAACCTACGCGAATATCGACGGCATTACACCGCCTAAAAATTCCGATGAAGGGCTTGCGGCGTTTTTAGACACGCTGAATAATCCGCTTGACCGCTGGATATTGTCGGTAACCGAAAAACTTGTTGCGGACGTAACCGCCGCCTTGAACGCCTACGACTTATCGCAGGCCGTGCCGCCGATGATAGACTATATCGACTTGTTGAACAACTGGTATATCCGCCGCTCGCGCCGCCGCTTTTGGAAAAGCGAAAACGACGGCGATAAGGCGCAGGCCTACGAAACCCTCTACCGTGCACTAAAAAAATTCTCGCTTGTGGCCGCCCCCGTTATACCCTTTATTACCGAAAGCATTTGGCAGAACTTAAAAACCGAAGGCGACGCGCTTTCCATTCATCTTGCCTCCTATCCCGAATACGATGAGAAGGCGCGGGACACAGCTTTGGAATTCAAGATGAAAACGGTTCAAAAGGCCGTATCGATGGGGCGAGCGCTGCGGTATCAATTCAATTTAAAAATACGGCAGCCTTTAAAAGCCGTCGAAATCGTAACGCGCAATGCGGAAGAAAAACGCGTCCTTTTGGAAATGGAAGAGAGCATCATCGAAGAGCTTAACGTAAAAGAAGTTATTTTTCACGAAAAAGAAGATGAGCTGGTCGAATACAGCGCAAAGGCGAACTTCCGCATACTTGGAAAAGAATTGGGCTCCTCGATGAAAAAAGCTGCGGCAGTCATCGAAGCGCTTAACTCGGAAGAAATTCAAAACATACTCGAAGGGGCTACCTTAAATATCGAAGTCGACGGAAAAACGGTTGACATTACGGCCGATAAAATCACGGTTAATAGAATTGAAAAGCCGTCTTTAAAAGTCGTAAACGAGGGCACGCTGACCGTCGGTCTTAACACCGAACTAACCGAAGAACTGGTTTTGGAAGGCTATGTCCGCGACCTTGTGCGCGGCATTCAAACCCTGCGCAAAGACTGCGGCTTGGAAGTTACCGACAGAATCAGCCTTTTCGTTTCCGGTACGCCTGAAAGCCCCGGTATAAAAGACCTCGAAAAGGCCTTTACGCTTTTTAAAACCTATATTTCCGAAGAAACGCTTGCCGTTACCGCCGAATGGGCGGCACCCGGTTCGTTAAAAGAAACCGCCGCCCGTAAAACCGCCCGCACCGAAGCCGGCAGCCAAACATGGGAAATCGGCGTAGAAAAATGCTAAGAACTTTTCGTTATTAACTACACAATGAGTGATGGATAATTACCTATCACTCATTGCATGCGTCAAAACGGCACACTTTTAACGTTTTTTTTGGCACAGTATGCCTGTTTTTCTCATAATTATAAAATTTTACTTTATATCGAAAAAAAATACGATTGAACCGGGTAATAGCAAATTTGATAACTGCTTATTAAATATAGACTTATTAAATTCAATCTTTATAAAACCGTAATCACCGAAGCTTGGTACACGACTTGCTCTTATATAAACGGGCTCAAACCCCTACTACTTAGACCGGAGGTACAAAATGAATAGTTTAAGTCTTTTTAGTCCGTCTTTTACGGACAGTGTTATGGATGTGTTGGATAAGAATTTCGGAGGGAACTTCGGAGTTTTTGCGCCGATTAAAAGTTCCGCTTGCGGAATACCGAGCGTCGACATTCGAGAGAGCAAAGATGCTTACGTCATGGAAGCGGATCTTCCAGGTTATACCGAAAAAGATGTCGAAATCAATCTAAAAGACAGAGTTATGACAATTTCTTCTTCGCATAAAGAAGAAAAAGACGAGTCAAAAAAAGAAAACGGCACGGATTATATCCTAAAAGAAAGAAGTTCAAGGCGATTTGTACGCCGCTTTACGCTTCCCGAAGATATTAACCAAGATGAGGTTAGCGCTCATTTTGAAAACGGCGTTTTGACGGTAAATATTCCTAAAAAGCCCGACACCAAACCCCGCCAAATTGAAATAAAGCGGAAATAGCCGGCATAGTTTTGAATTGAATAAAAAAGAGACGGGCAGCGAGCTCGCCTCTTTTTTATTTTACCGTATTTCAGCATATTATTGATTTAATCGCCGCCTCCGCAATAAACACGACAGCAATAAGCGCACAGCTTTTCAAAATCGCTGGGTTATGATAAACTCCTGCCCTATGAGTTGCGTTGTTTTTACCGGCGGAGGAACCGGCGGACATATTTTTCCGGGTCTTGCAGTTGCGGAAGTTTTAAAGGCTAAAACCGATTGCACAATTTATTGGATAGGAGGCTCGAAAGGCGTTGATAAAAATATAGTTGAATCCGCGACGGGCATTCCCGAGTTACAATTTATAGCGATTCCGGCGGGGAAACTGCGGCGGTATTTCAGTCTGAAAAATTGCATAGATATATTTAAAACCGCAGCGGGGTTTATAAAATCGGTTTTTATTCTTTTAAAATTAAAACCTCAACTCGTTTTTTCAAAAGGGGGATTCGTCTCGGTGCCGCCCTGCGCAGCTGCCGCACTTTTAAAAATACCGGTCATTACGCATGAATGTGATTTTTCTCCCGGTCTTGCAACTCGGCTCAATGCGAAATTTGCTTCGCATATTTTAGTTTCATATAACGAAACAATTCGGTTTTTAAACAAACCTGCTCAAAAAAAAGCCGTTTGTACAGGTAATCCGGTGCGCCCCGCTTTTTATTCCGCCGACGCCGAAAAAGGAAGAACCTTTATAAAAGCCGACGGCGATAAACCGATTCTTTTCGTTTTGGGCGGAAGCCTCGGCGCACGGCAATTGAACACGCTTATTTTCAACTCGATAGAATTTTTAGCGGAGCATTTTATTGTAGTACATCAAGTAGGCGAAAAAAATATGGAACAAGCCGCAGAAATCTCGGCAAAACTGAAAAACTCGAAAACGGCGAAAGCCGTGCCTTCCGTTTGCGATAATTATAAGCCGTATGCTTTTATAAAAGCCGAAATGCCGGATGTTTTAAAAGCTGCGACAATTGTCGTTTCACGGGCGGGAGCAAACACTGTTTGGGAATCTGCAGCTGCGGGGAAACCGATGATTTTAATTCCTCTGGAAAAAGGAAGCAGCCGCGGTGACCAAATCGAAAATGCTGAGTTTTTTAAGGTACATGGAGCGGCGGAAGTACTGAAAGGCGATGAACTAACACCTGCGTATTTTGAAAAAACGGTAAAAGAATTTCTGGATAATCCCGAAAAATTAAAAAAATCCGCAGAAGCGTCTTTTACACTTGCGAAAAAAAAACCCGCATATAATATCGCCGATTTTTTAATACAATTTTTAAGCAAATAAAAATATGTATTTGAAAACCTTGAAAAACTTCAGTTTTCGCGATGAGTGAATCAAACCCGGCAAAGTTTTTAGAAGCGCTTATATGTTATTATGAAAAAAGATGCAACTTTCTTAAGAAAGCTCTTTAGGGCATCTCTAAAAACTGAGATTTTTAGAGATGCCTTTAATTTTAAAACTTTTCCGCGCAATCGGCGAATACCCGAATTTTTTAATTGCTTCAATATGTTTTTTTGTGCAGTATCCCTTATGAATGTCGTATCCGTATTCGGGATAAAACCACGAGTACCGATTCATCATTTTATCGCGGGCGGTTTTAGCTAAAATAGAAGCGGCCATAACTTCATAAACCGAATCATCGGCTTTTACGACGGCTTTAATTGAGCGGCAATCGGTTATGGGCGGAACTACGTTTCCATCCACGATTACATCAGGTGCTTCAAAAGAAACTTGCCGCGATTCAAAAAAGCGAAGCAGTTGTCCATAAACACCGCTATAGGCTCTTTGCATTGCAATAAAAGTTGCCTGTAAAATATTCACCGTATCTATTTCTTGATTTGACGCCCAGCCGATACTCCAAAAAAGAGCATTCCGGTAAATTATCTTTCTTGCCTCTTCTCGCTTTTTTACGGTTAATTTTTTTGAATCTTTTAATATTGAAGTATCGAATGCGGCAGGCAGAATTACCGCAGCAGCTGTTACCGGTCCTGCAAGTGGGCCGCGCCCGGCTTCATCAATTCCGCACAACATTACGGTTCTTTCTCGATTGACTGTGCATATCCGCGCACGATCGGGTTATATTTTATATCCAGCACCGAGCTGCGGCTATACCATACAGCCGAATCTCTATTACTCCCGTTTTCGGGGTTCCGTATGCAATTCAGCTTTCCCAAACCGATTTCGGAATCCCACGCTTCCAAAAAACGTGCCGTAAAATCCGGTGTCAACATCGAATGTATTCCGTCAAGCTCTATGGTGCATTTTGAACAGGAAACGGCAGCTGCGGAACTCCCTTTACCGTTGAAACTACTATCTTGTAAAACCGCCGACGAATTATTTAAATTGAATAAAACGCAATGACCAGTTTGCTCCGAAACGATTTCGCTGTTTGAAGTTTCCAAGTGCGAATAAAACGTTTTCACTACAGAGCCGCCTTCTATTACGTGCACTTTTACTCCGCTTAATTTTACCGTGCCGTTTGACACATAAATAACGGGTACTTCACGCGGCTCTTCGGGGTATTCCCGTCTAAAAATATCCGTGTTTTCAATTTCAAGAGACGCTCCGTTCACAACGAAACCCGCATTTTTTGAAAAACGGATAACCGCTTTTTTATCGGCAGAAACTAATTTTATATCCTGCGTAATCAAAACCGCCTCGTTTAAAATGATGTCGCTTCTTAAAAAAATTTTCCATTTTTCGGAACTTGATTCTTTCTTATTATTCTGCGCCGAAATTCTGTTGATGTACTGAACCGCATCAATAATTGAAACAAAAGGGTCCGACGGATTACCGTCTGCGTTCTTACTTCCCGAATCGACATCAACATATATTACATTTTTTTCGATAAGGAATTCTTTTGTAATTGCGGTGCTTTTGTTCCCTGCAGCATCCTTATTATAAAGAGTAACCGAATACACTGTTTGATTGCCGCCTGATCCGGTTAAAATAATCTGATTTTTTGAACGAGCGTAGTCGGCAGGAGAAATTTCCGCAACAAGCTCTTCTTTGTCCGTTTCCTGAAAAGTGATTTTTACTTCCTTATTTGCAGGAGAAAAAGCAGGGGTAAAAATTACATTCGGTTTGGCGGGCGGTATTTTATCTATTTTGAATTTTGCGGTAAACGAGCCATGAACAATACCGGTCAGTAAAACCGTTATTTTAACGATAAATTCTTTTTCCGTGTTTGCAGCGCAATCGAAAACATATTTCCCGCTTTTAAATTCTTCCAATCCTAAAAAATATGAAAAACGTAAATCGTTAAATGACAATTCGACGGCACCATTTACCGGTTTTAAAGGGCAGCCGGAAAGCTGCGGCTTTTTAGGAAGTTCGATTTTATGTATTTCACCGTCATTTATATTTTTGCAATACCAATATAAAACGGTATCGCTGTCCCGTTCCGTAAAAAGAGGTCCGTCATATATTTTAAATTCGGATTTCAGCGGTTCTTGCGAATCCGCTGTTCCTTGAAAATAATATACAAAGGAATCTAAATCGAATTCTACAAAATACCAGTTTAAAATTTTAAACGGTGCATTGTCCGGATTATTTTTTTCATCCAATTGCTTTTTTGTTATGGGGAATTCCGTAGAGGGGCTTCCCGCATCCGAAACGGTATATTCTATTTTTTTTTCGACTGTACTGCCGTCTTCGCTTATTGCTTTAATTCTCAAATTAATGCTGCCGGTTTTGTCGATTAAAATCGGTTCCGTATACAAAAGTCCGAATTCGGCAGGATCGCTTCCGTCTACAGAGTACATTATTTCGGTATTTTTATCGGCATCAATATATAGAATTTGTTTTTCATTCCATATTCCGTCAAGGGGATTTACGATTTGTATTATTTCGGCATCTTCTTTTGTTTTTGCAATAAAATGTGTTGCCGGAAAATTTTTCCCGTCTTGCGTTTTTATCCACATGCAAATTTCCGTACCGTAAGGAACATACAGTTTTTCTTTTTGTTTTAATATCCCGTCTGCCGATGTTTTGTAAAACGGATTATATAACCGATAATGAATTTCTCCGGTTGTAATAGTATTTGCAAAAATATCAATACCGGTTTCGTTATATTTTTTTTCTATTTTTAATTCGGACAAATCGCGGGCGTAAACGACTGAAGCGATAGCAAAAAAAATGAGAAAAAATCGTGTCTTCAAAGCGAAATTCCTTTAAAAACCGCACGCAATGCAGGATTCCGTTTATAATAATATTCTTCAAGTTCTGTTTCGGAAAGGCCGACAAGCTCGTGACTCATATAATGAATCCACACATCTTCGTCATCATTGTGAATGTCGTGTTTTCGGCACCAATAGTCGGGCTGAATGCCGTATTGTTTTTTTCGATTGTGAAAATATTTATAATCATGAACCGCGACTTTTATGTTTTCTTTATGAAGACCGCGATTGATTAAATCATTTACTAAAAAATTTATTGTCGCACCTGAATCGAAAATGTCGTCTACAATCAGTATTGAAGAATCCGGCGGCAATTTTTCGGGAGGAAACGTCCAGCCGTCTAAAATAACTTCGGTATTTTCACGTACGGAAGAATATGAATGAGCGACGACCGTCGAGTATAAAATCCGTTTTTCGTTTTTATACACAAGTTTAAAAAATTCGCTTATTATGTTTCCCAAATATGCGCCGCCGCGCATTGAAGTATAAATTATATCGGGGATATACTGCTCATCATACATCTTTCGTGCAAGGAGAAGCCCATTATCGCGTACCATGTTGTAAGTTATAAATTCCTTCATTGCCATACCCTATTTTACATTGCCAGTATAACAGTTCTTATGTTCTTTTTCAACGGGGAAGGAAAGTCTTGAGTTTCATCATAAAAAATATATTTTTATTAGTTATTGTTAAGAGCAGCTTCTAAAACCTTGACGTCAACGGTTTTAGTACTAATCGGTTTTCGTAGAAAACCGGAAGATAAAAAATTTACGTCCCTGTAAATTTTTTATCTAACATCACAAATAAAGCTTAAAGGAAATCGATAAGTTTCGCGCATCCGGTAAATGGAGCTTGTATATGATGTGTTGACACTGCCGACTTTTTTCCGTATCCTCATTTTAGGAAACGGTGGCAATTGTATATACAACTTACGGCACCTTTCTAAAATTATTACAGGGGAGTTTGGAATGGAAAATAAACATAAAACCGTATATGATACTTATTTCGGTACAAAAGTTGCCGATCCGTACAGATGGCTTGAAGATGATAATGCATCTGAGGTAAAAGACTGGGCTAAAAATGAAAATAAAAAAACGGAAGCTTTTCTTTCGCAGATCCCGTTTCGGAATAAAATAAAGAAGCGGCTTGAACAAGTATGGAATTATGAAAAGCGCTCCGGTCTTTTTAAGGCGGGTAATTATTTTTATTTTTTTAAGACGGAAGGTTTGCAGAATCAAAGCGTTATGTACCGTCAAAAGAATTCCGAAAAAGCCGAAGCGGAACCCGAACTTTTTTTTGATCCGAACGCGCTGAGCAGTGACGGAACAATCGCATTAAAAAATTTTAAATTTTCCAAAGACGGAAAATATATGGCATATTCCGTTTCGGGAAGCGGTTCGGATTGGGAAGAAATATTTGTATTCGATGCGGAAAAAAAAGCCTTGACCGGTGACCATATACGATGGGTAAAATTTTCCGATATTGCTTGGTACAAAAACGGCTTTTTTTACAGCTGTTATGATGCGGCGGATGAGGAAAGCGCTCTGACAAAAAAGAATGAATTCCAAAAAGTGAAATATCATACGCTCGGAACTTCGGAAAAAGAGGATACCCTTATTTTTTTTGATACCGAACATCCGCTCCGCTCTTTTACGGCCGGTACGTTTCAAGACGAGAAAACGCTGTATGTTTATGCGAATGAAGCCGGAAGCGAAGGTAACCTTATATTCATTGCAGACTTACAAAACGGCTTACCCGAATCGCAGCGCAATTTTATTCAGTATAACAAAAGTTTTCAGAACACGGTGTATCCGATAGAAACCGAAGGCGGTTATTTATTTTTAATGACGAACCGAGAGGCGCCTTTTTATAAACTGGTAAAAACGCCGCTTTCCGATCCAAACGAGACAAACGCTTTGGATGTGCTTCCCGAAAAAAATTGCCTTTTATCGTATTGCACGATATGCGGCGGAAAGATTTTTGCGGTATATCTTAAAGACGTTCAAGACGTACTGTACGCATACGAACTTAACGGGGAAAACGAAACTCTCATTGCATTGCCAAAAAACGGAAGCATCGGTTTTGACGGTCCGCAAAAAAACGAGAATTTTTTGTTTTTCCGTTACACGTCATACACAACGCCGAATAAAATAATTAAATACGATATAGCAAAAAACGAACTGAAAGATTTTTTTGTTCCTACCGTCGATTTTGACGAAAGCGCGTATAAATGCGAGCAAGTTTTTTTTGCAAGTAAGGATGGAACAAAAATACCGATGCACGTTGTTTCAAAGAAAGACATTATATTAAACGGAAGTAACCCTACGATTTTATACGGATACGGCGGATTTGCCATTTCGCTCACGCCCGAATTTTCGGCGGCACGGATCGCATTCCTTGAAAAAGGCGGAATATATGCATGCGTCAATTTACGTGGCGGTTTAGAATACGGAGAAAAATGGCACGAGGCAGGTAAAAAGAAAAATAAGCAAAATGTATTCGACGATTTTATTTCCGCTGCCGAATACTTGATAAAAAATAAATACACTTCACCTGAAAAACTTGCGATACAAGGCGGTTCCAACGGCGGCCTTTTGATAGGTGCGGTAACAAATCAACGCCCCGACCTTTTTGCGGTCGCAATTCCGCAAGTAGGCGTTTTGGATATGCTGCGCTATCAGCACTTTACCATCGGCTGGGCTTGGGTTGACGAATACGGGAGCAGTGAGGACAGTAAAGAAATGTTTGAATATTTGTATAAATATTCGCCTTTGCATAATATAAAAGAAGGCATCGACTATCCTTCAATTTTAATTACGACAGGCGACCATGACGACAGAGTTGTACCTGCTCATTCTTTTAAATATGCGCAGGCGCTGCACGATAAATACAAAGGAAAAAATCCTGTTCTTATCCGCATAACCGAAAAAGCGGGGCATGGCGCCGGTAAACCGACCGCAAAAATTATTACCGAAATTGCGGATATTTTTGCCTTTATATTTTATAGAACGAATACTGCAATAAATTATTAGAACAGCAAAACAAAGTTAGGAAAAAAAAGCACTGTTCCCCATCTCTTTTTTAACCGGCAAGCTCCGGTCATGAGCGGAAAACGCTAAGCCTTCCGTCCGAATAAAAAAGTTCTACCGGTATAACCGGCAGAACTTTTTTCGGTATTTCTTTTTTATTCTCTTGAGCCGAGTTCTTCATCAAGCAAAAGCAAAGCGGTATTATCATCGACAAATTTAAATTTGTCTAAAATGGTATGCACATTCGCTTCTTCTTCAACTTGTTCGTTGATAAACCAATGTAAAAACGTTTGAGTTTTATAATCATTTTCTGCAAGAGCTAAAGCATAAAGCTTGTTTATAGAATCCGTTACGGCTTCTTCATGTTTTAAGACTTTTTGAAAAACATCGACCGGTCTTCCGTATTCCGTTTGGGGGGCATCCAATTTTCCCAATTCGGGTTTTTCGTCTGCATCGAAAATAAATTTATAAATTTTCATCGCATGTTCCATTTCTTCTTCCGCCTGTTTATGCATCCAAGAAGAAAATCCCGGAAGACCTTCGGCTTCAAAATGTATAGCCATTCCTAAATATAAATAAGCCGAAGCCATTTCTTTGTTTATTTGTTCGTTTAAAGCTTTCAGTAATTTTTCGTTTAGCATAGTTTCTCCTATTGTTTTTCTTAAAAGTTATCCCCAAAATGCCTTAAGCATAGGGGCGATAACCAGCGAAACCATCGACATAAGTTTTATTAAAATGTTAATGGAAGGTCCGGATGTGTCTTTAAAGGGGTCACCTACCGTATCTCCTACAACCGCAGCTTTATGCGAAGGAGACCCTTTTCCGCCGGCAATTCCGCCTTCTATCATTTTTTTTGCATTGTCCCACGCACCCCCCGCATTTGACATAAACACGGCCATAACAACACCCGAAACCGTTACTCCAGTTAGAAGCCCTACGAGCATTTGCGGTCCGCCGGTAAATCCGACGATAATGGGCGTCGCAATTGCAGCTAAACCGGGTATAACCATTTCGCGCAAAGCAGCTTGCGTACTGATATCTACGCATCGTTTATAATCCGGTTTTTCGGTATTTTGTAAAATGCCGGGTTTTTGTTTGAATTGTCTTCTAACTTCTTCAATCATTTTATGAGCGGCCTTTCCGACGGCGGACATTGTCAACGCCGAAAATAAGAACGGGAAAACCGCGCCCAGTAAAATCCCTACAAGAACCCTGATTGCCGTAACATCTACGTTTTTAACGGCAGCCTGTTCTTTAAACGAAGTAAATAAGATGATTGCGGTAAGAGCTGCCGAACCGATTGCAAAACCTTTTCCGATAGCTGCGGTTGTGTTTCCGACAGCGTCGAGACTATCCGTAATATTTCTGACGTTTTCGGGAAACTTCGCCATCTCTGCAAGACCTCCTGCATTATCCGCAATAGGTCCATACGCGTCGACTGCAAGCTGAATGCCGAGTGTTACCAGCATACCGACCGCCGCAATGCCTACGCCGTAAAGCCCCGCAAGCGCAAAGCTACCCCAAATCGAAGCACCGATTAAAATTATAACGGGAAAAGTACTTCTCATTCCGACGGCAAGTCCCGAAATAATAGTTGTGGCGGCACCCGTTTCACAAGAATCGACGATACCCTTAACCGGACGTTTCCCCGTTCCGGTATAAAACTCGGTAATAATACCGATAAGCACGCCTGCCGCAAGTCCTATTACAGTCGAGGCAAAAACGCTGAGATAATTTCTCCCGCCGTCAAAAGTCGCTTCTCCCATAATGAATTTTACAAGAAAGAAAACGAAAACCGTTGCAATAATTGAGGCACCGAATGTTCCCGTATTTAGTGCCGTTTGAGGATTTGAGTTGGGTTTTGCGCGCACAAAGAACGTTCCGATTAAAGAAGCGACAAGTCCTGCGACTGCAATTAAAAGCGGGAGTATCATCATTTGCACTTTTAATGAACTTACGCTCGGAACGACGGTTAAGCCTAAAATCATAGCTCCTACCAAAGAGCCGACAAAAGATTCAAAAAGGTCGGCTCCCATACCGGCTACATCGCCCACGTTATCGCCTACATTATCCGCAATTGTCGCCGGATTTCTGGGATCGTCTTCCGGAATACCTGCTTCGACTTTTCCTACAAGGTCGGCTCCTACGTCTGCGGCTTTCGTGTAAATACCGCCGCCCACCCGTGAAAATAAAGCAATTGAAGAAGCTCCCAAAGAGAAAGCAGTCGCCAACGGCAATATTTTTTCGCTGAAAACGGTCTCACTTAATCCTAAAATTGAGGTTGAAATAATAAGTACAATAAAAAGTCCGATAAAGGCAAGTCCTACAACGCTCATTCCCATAACGCTTCCGCCGGAAAAAGCGATCTTTAAAGCTCCGTTAAGACCACGGTCGTTAGCCGCTTGCGTTGTTCTTGAGTTGGCTTTTGTGGCAACACGCATACCGATAAAACCGGCAGACATTGAAGCAATTGCGCCTAAAAGGAATGCAAGAGATTGAAACTGGAGTGTGCCCTTATTCCCGACCGCTAAAAAAACGGCTACGATCGCTACAAATGGAAGAAGCGTTAAATATTCTCTTTTCAAAAATGCCATAGCGCCGTCGGCAATATGACCGCCGATTTCTTGAAGCTCTCGATTCGACACCTTTTGGCGGTAAATCCAAAGGGTCCTAAACAGTGCATAAAGCAGAGCTAAAACTCCGCCTCCAAGCACAGCGTACAATGCGAGTGAAATACTCATTTTGTCCTCCTGTTGTTAACTACAACGTTAAAGTAACTTATACGGATTATTTCCGCGATAATGAGGCGGAAAATACCACATTTTAAATAGTTTTTCAAGTAGTTATAAAAAGCCGCCGCTCATCCCGTATTCGGGCGAAGCGGCGGCTTTTAGGGAAACCCCGAAACCCGTTGACAATCTTACCGGCATTCTGCACCGAAATAATTTTTTATGTTTCGTCAGCCTTCGCGGAATTTTCTTCCGGAACGGTACTCAAAAAGTCCAGCGTACCGTTTTTCTCGGCGGCGATGATAGTGTCGAATTCTTCGCTTTCGATTGTTTCTTTTTCCAAAAGTTTTTGTGCAATATATTCCAATAACGGTTTTTTTTCGGTAAGCATTGCGATTACCGCAGAATAACGCGCATCAATGATTTTCGCAATTTCTTCATCGATGTATTGCTGCGTTGTTTCCGCATACTCTCGGACAAGCTGCGGCTCACCGTTTCCGAGATACCCTGCGCCGCGCTTACTGAGCGCAACGTTTTTAAATTTTTCGCTCATTCCATAATCGGTAATAATACTGCGCGCAATATCCGTTACCTTCGATAAATCGTTTGCTGCGCCTGTAGAAACCATACCGAACATAACTTGCTCTGCGCCTCGCCCGCCTAACAAAACATCGATTTGTGCAAGCAGTTGTTTTTGCGTAATTATGTGCTTATCGTCTTCAGGGATGTGAAACGTATAACCCAATGCCGCCGTGCCGCGGGGTACAATCGTTACTTTATGAACCTTATCGGCACCTTCCGTAAAAGCGCCGAGTATTGCGTGTCCCGTTTCGTGATATGCAATGACGCGGCGTTCCTCTTCGCGTATAACTCTGGATTTTTTTTGCAAGCCTATCATAGCTTTTTCAACGGCTTCGTCCAAATCGGTCATCGTAACTTTTTTGCGTCCGCAGCGCACCGCAAGCAGCGCCGCTTCATTTATAATGTTCGCCAAATCCGCACCGGAACAACCGCTGGTAATTTTTGCAATTGAAGACAGATTTGCCGAAGAATCCAATTTTACGTTTTCCGCATGAATTTTAAGAATTTCTTCGCGACCTTTTAAATCGGGGCGGTCGACAACGACTTGCCGATCAAAGCGACCCGGTCTTAACAACGCAGGATCCAAAACATCGGGACGGTTCGTCGCCGCTAAAAGAATTAAACCTGTCGTATTATCGAAACCGTCCATTTCGACTAAAAGCTGATTTAACGTTTGCTCGCGCTCGTCATTTGAAGACATCGAATTTATCCGCGACTTCCCGATGGCATCCAGTTCATCTATAAATACAATGCACGGAGCTTTTTCGCGGGCCTGCCGGAATAAGTCGCGCACTCGAGACGCCCCGACGCCGACAAACATTTCCACAAAGTCCGAGCCGCTTATTCTAAAAAACGGGACGCCGGCTTCTCCTGCAACGGCACGGGCAAGTAAGGTTTTTCCCGTACCGGGCGGACCGACAAGCAAAACACCGCGCGGGATTTTTCCGCCGATTTCGGTATATTTTTTAGGGTATTTTAAAAAGTCGACGACTTCCATCAATTCTTCTTTCGCCTCATCTACGCCCGCGACATCTTTAAATCGGGTTGTCACTTTACCTTCGTCAATCGCCGCGCGCCGTGCTTGACCCGGAGAAAAAAGACTCCCGCCTAAGCCGCCGCCAATGTTGTTGGTTACGCGTTTCATAAGTGAGCGGGTAAAAAAAATGATAATCAGTAACGGGAAAATCCACTGTAAAATATCCCAAAGGTAATTTTTTTCTGCAGGCTTCATTGAATAAATAATTTTTTTCTCGTCCAGCAGGCGCAGAAAATCTTCGGTAAGGACACCGACGGTCGTATATTCGTTGAAAGATTTTGGAGAAGAAAAAGAAAAAATGCGTTTTGAAAAAGACTGCTCTTCAATGTCTTTGCTTGTATATCCGGTAAAATAAACCGGACCCATGACAACTTTTTTTATTTGTCCGGTAGAAACTCTATCTTTAAATTCCGAAAAAGGAATTATCGCCGATTTTTCAAGAGCTATAAATTGATTTATCAAAATTATAATTACAATTACAAGCGGAATTAAAAGCCAAAGCGAAAAAAGAGGCGGCTTAGACGGAAAGTTATGCGGATCCTTTTCTTCATTATCAAAATGGAAGAAATTAAACGGATCATTCCCGTTTTTATCATTTTTGTTTTTGTTACTCATACAAGTCTCCAAGTTATAATTTTAAATAAATATTTTAATGCGGCGTATTTATACACTACCGTGTTTTCAAAATAGACTGGTATTATAATACACAAAAAAAAATAAAAAGTCGATAGTGAAAAATATTTTCACAAAGAATCGGCGTCGATCTTCAATTAAAGCTCTTATAGTTTTAGTGATTAGAGATTCTTAATTTTACCGTATATTATCGCTTTCTTAGTTTAAAAACGAGCCTCATAAATTTTTCTTTTTTCCCTATTGACATTATCACGGTATTTTGCTATAGTGCGGCTTCATTTAGTAATAAAGTTTGTTTATGTCTCCTTCGTCTAGTGGTTAGGACATCGGGTTTTCATCCCGACAACAGGGGTTCAATTCCCCTAGGAGATGATAGTAAAAAAGCCTTTGAAGCGATTATTTCAGAGGCTTTTTTTATTTAACAAAAAGAGTCTATAAAAACCTTATCGGATTTTTAGAAGGCGCTCGGCAGATTATTTTGTATTTCCTTATTCGGATAATAACCGAACCGATGAAGTTATAAAACTACAACGCAAAAAACGAGCTGCCGCGAAAGTTGATTTTTTTTAAATTAGCGTTAATAACAACCGCTAAATGCAGACTTTAACGGCTGCTATAATATATCGGCTTCCACATCTTTTGTATAGCGTCTGAGAATATCTTGTATATCGGTAATCATTTCTTTGTGATGATCCGCAAGCAGCTGAAGATCGTTATGCTTTATATCGTCGGTCAGAAAAAGCTCATAAGGCAAAACACCCAATGCAGCGGTCAGTTTTGAAAGTGTTTTTGCGGAAACCCATTTTTGCCTATTTTCAATGGAATTGATAAACGCGATGGAAACACCTGCTCTTAAAGCAAGTTCCATCTGCGATATGTTTAACTTATTTCTAATTCGTTTTATATTTTTTGCAAGAATTGCAGCAAAATCGTAATCCATGCGGTACATAATAATCGCAAAAATTAAAGACTTCAAAAGTCTGTAGGAAAAATAAAATAATCTATTGGTAAGAAAAAGCTTTTTAGAGAATTCTCAAAATTGGTGTTTTCTGAGGTTCCTATAAGTTGGCAGCTGAACAAAATATCAATCTTAAAGGGGGCGGAATCCCCGTATTTTATGTGCGGGTTCAGCCAAAAAAAGCGTATACGCTCCCTATTTTTCCAGCATAGAGACACCCTATGCGTACGATTTTCGGGGCGCGAATATACAGCACTTTCCGCATTGTGTCAAGATGTAATTGACTAAAATCTTTTTTTTTGTATAATAACCTTTGTAAGGATTGTATGATTGAAAAGCCCGGACAAAGCAACTTGAATACTGCATTAAATTTTCTCAAGCGGGGAGAGTTTGAAAACGCTTATGCCGAACTTGAGCGCGGTTTGAAAAACGACTTGGATGATGCGGATATTGAGTATGCTCTTAAAGGCATACGTTTTTGGGATGACAAAATTAAATCGGTAAAACGGATTTCAGGGCCGCTGGAAAACGGCGAGTATATGATTTCAAACTGGAAACCGTTTTTGCGGTTTATGGAGAAGCAAGGGGAAAAACGAGAGGCTATCATATATGCCTTAAAATGCGCCGTGTTTACGTCGGCTCTTACCTACTATGCCGAATTATTGGGAGAAGGTGCCGTTTTACAAGATGCCGAGCCGTATCGGAAAGTCGGGTTATGCTATAAAGCGCTCGGTGACTATGACCGTGCACTTGAATTTTTGCGGTATGCCGCCGAACTTGCTAAAGATTCGTCCGCTGTTCTTGCGGAACTTGCAGACTGTTATGCGCTTTACGGCGAAATAAAATTTTCAAAGGTTTTCTTTAAAGAAGCTTTTTTCATCGACCCTTCAAGTGTAGAGCTGCAATTTTTGGAATCCGAAATTATCAAAAGGCTCATCCGAAAAGTGGAAGAATTAGGTTATCCTCCCGAGCTTGTTTTGGAATGGATTCCCGTTTATGGAGTGCTCGACGGGGTATTCAATGTAAAGCGTGAGCTGCGCTCTCTTGAATTTGCACAATTAAAGCAAAAAATTTTTTTGCTTGAAAATGACGAACGTGAAAAAAAAGGCTCGGAGCATGCGAAAATCGTACCGCGCCTTATAAACGGTTATTTTTGGCTTATCGACCATTACGTTAATGTAAATGAAAATAAGGCAAAAATAGATAAGATACTTTTAAAAATAAAAGTATTGGACAAAGATATTTATAAACGCTATATAGGGTAGCGGTTTGGGGGTGTTATGTCTGACATACAAAAACAATTGACGGAGATGCTCAATGAAGAAAAATGGACAAGAGCAGCTATAGGAAATTATACGACAAAAAATTTTGAAGATCTTTACAAGCTGATTTCAACGGCAAGGAAAGAAGGTCTAATAAATGAAATAAAAGCAATCTGCGATGAGCATTTATCCCATACGAAAAACAGCATAATTGCTCTTTATATTTCCAGTATAATCTCACTTTCAAATCAGTTATTGGACGACTCAACCGTCGTAAGCCTTATCGGTATTTTCACCGACAATCACAGGACTCAAATCGTAGAATATCTTTGCAAAAAATTTCTTGAATACGGCGAATCCAAATTTGCATTACGAACACTTTCCGAATGTTATAAAACTTCGGGAAACCCTGAACTATACGACGTTTGGGAGCGTCTGGTAAAAGCGGATTACGATGAAGCCGATATTGCAAAACTTTTAGCGGAAAAATATGAAAAAGACGGAAACGCGGAAAAAGCGGTGGAATATTATAAAAAAGCGCTTTACCGTTATATAAACAGAAAACAGCTTAACGGCATAAGAGAAATGTGGTCTAAATTAGTCGCTCTTATTCCCGATGAAATAGACTTTTTTTTAAGATTGCAGGCAAAAATTTCCGCAACAATAGACCAAGGGAAAAACCGCAGCTTTTTATTGCTGCAGGAAGTATATCAATATTATCGAAAAATTGAAAACTGGGATACCGCAATAGCGATTTTAAAACTGATGCTCGACTATGATAATAAAGACGCTGCAGCGCGGAGCGAAATAGTCGAGTGCTTCAGAAATAAATATAAAGACCACAGCCAGCTTGAAGAATACATTAAGGTTTCAAATATAAATCAAAATTGGCGACCTATTTTTGATGCAATTGCCGACTTTGAGAAACACATTTCATTTGATGCGGGTTGTTTTGTCTTCCATAGAACATGGGGGGTCGGTCGTATTGCTTCCGTGAAAAACGATGATCTCGTCATCGATTTTGCGAAAAAACGCGGTCATAAAATGAGCCTTAAAATGGGCATTACCGCATTGCAGACGCTTGATCGCGAACATATTTGGGTTTTAAAATCAACCGTAAATAAAGAAACCCTTATAAAAAAAATAAAAGCCGAACCGGAATGGGCGTTAAAAGTTGTTATTAAAAGTTTTGACAACAACTGCGATATGAAACGGGTAAAACAAGAACTTGTTCCGTCGTTACTTTCCGCAAATGAATGGACAAGCTGGAACACAAAGGCGCGAAAAATCCTAAAAGAAAACCCGATATTCGGTATAAACCCCGATAATATCGATTTTTACACCGTGCGCGAACGCCCCATCTCTATAGAAGAAAAGCTATCCAACGAATTCAAAGCGCAAAAGAATTTCTTTGCACGTGTCGAACTGCTTAACGCCTATGATGCCTCTGATTCTTGCGATGACGATTCCGATGCGTTTAGAGAGATGCTGGATTATTTTGAAGGCTTTTTAAAAAGTGTGAACCAAGTAAACGAACAAATTATTTCGGCATATATTCTTGTGCATGAATTTGCTGCGGATAAACCGCTGATTGTGTCGGGAAAACAATATAATTTTGCAGAACTCTATAACAAAATCGAAAACGTTACCGACCTTTATGCGGCTATAAAAGACAAAATTGCAATAAGGGGACAAACCATACGGCAAAAATTTTTAAAATACATAAAAAATATAATTCCCGATTGGGAAAAAGAATATATTAAATTGTTTCCTGCCGTCCTTGCTCCCGAAATTTTACAAGCGCTTATCGACGAAGGTTCCGTTACCGATGTCCAAAACCTTGTAAAAGAATGTTTTGAAAATTACCGAATTTACCGGAATGCCGTTATTTGGTTCTTTAAAAATGTGCAGGAAGAACAATGGTTTAAAGCGCTCGGAATCTCTTTTGAACAGCAGCTCATTGTTTTAATTCATATTTTGGATATTACATACCGTGAAATTGCTTCCCGCAGAAATACTACGGAAAACCGTAAAATCAATCATCAAGTTCATTCGATTTTATTCGATAAAGACAATCTTTTGGAAAATTTTATTATTGAAAGTGATGTTGACACCATCACGCGTCTTTACACCCTTATCGGCGACATAAAAGACCTTGAACCGACAATTAAGATGAGCATCCGTGCAAAAATCGTAGAAAAGCACAAAGATTTTAAATTTTTTGATATTGAAGAAAAAACGGTCGCAGCACACGGCTTAATTGTTACGTCAAAGATGTTTGATATTAAAACCAAAGAGCTTATTGAAATACGCGATGTTAAAATTCCTCAAAATTCAAAAGATGTCGGCTTTGCACTTTCTCTCGGAGACTTGCGTGAAAATGCCGAATTTAAGGCGGCAAAAGAGGAGCAAACCCGATTAAATAATGCACTTGCACGTTTGCAGGATGAGCTTGACAGGGCGCAAATTTTCGATCCGACTACCGCAACCGCAAAAAAAGTGTACTTCGGCAGTAAAGTCAAGGTTTTAAACAATTTGACGCATGCCGAAGAAGAATATACGATTTTAGGTCCGTGGGAATCGGATCCCGCCAACGGCATTATTTCCTATATGTCGCCTTTAGGGAACGGGCTTTTTAACAGAAAAAGCGGCGAAGAATTTGAGTTTGAAGTAAACGACGAAAAACGCAGCTATACAATTTTAAATATCAGTATTGCAAATTTATAATAATGAGCTCCTCTAAAAACCTTGTTGGATTTGTTTCGTATCTTTCGAAATAGAGGAGCTATTGTGCGGGTGCATTTATTGAAACGGCGCGCCGCTTGCTAAATACTTTACGGATTTAATAAGCGGCTGCTGCGGTAAACCGAAGGAGACCTTATGAGAATTTTAAGAACAGTTTTTATGTGCATTTTTTTTGTTATTGCCGGACTCACTGTTTTCGCACAGAATGCGTCGCACGGCAGTGCGGACATAGTCATCCTTATTGATACATCGGGAACGGTGCTGCAATATTACGAAGAAATAAACAAGCGCATTTTAAACGAAATAACGAACAAATTTATCCGCAAAGGCGACACGGTACATATTTTATCGTTTAACGCCGATGCCCGCTATGAAATGTCGCAAAAGATAAATAGCGAAGCGGATTTATTACGCGTCGTATCCCGATTTTTCCTTTTATATCAATTGGGTCAAAATTCGGACTTTTTAACAGGCTTAAGTTATTGCAAACAATATACATCCAACTTGCCCGCCGCACAAGAACAAATTCTTATCGTTATTTCAGACGGAATTTTTAACCCGCCGGCTTCAAGCCCGTATAAAAATTATTCCGGCGAACAAATAAAAAATGAAATCAGCCTTCTTGCAGGCAGCATCCGCCGGAACGGTTGGAAGGTGTATTATGTAAAACTCCCCTATCCTTCCGATGCGGTTATCCGTGATTTGGACGGAGAAGAATTTTATAATTCTGCAAGCTCCGCCGCTGCGGCAAAAGCTTTAAACGGCGGTTCCGGGGGAGCGCCGCACGGTACAGATAATTCCGGTAGCGAAAAAGATACGGAAAACAAAAGTAGCAGTGCTGCAAACAATGCGAGCGGTGTGAACGGAACAGGTAATGCCGGCGACGGTAGTGCGGATGCATCAAATGCGAATTCTGCGCAGAGCACGACGGGTGATAATACGTCGGGAAACGGCTCCGGCGACGACTCTTCCGGTAATTCCAACTTAACCGGAACCGGTAACGGCAATACAAAAAACTATACCGATGTTTCAAAACCGTTTACAAAATCGGCAGGCGCTTCCACCAGCGAACTTTCCGAAAAAGGAGCATTTTCCATTACCGATAACGGCAAAAATTTGCCGCAAATCGTTTTTCCCGACGAACTTAAATCGTACGGGAATAATTTACGGTTCCCGATTGAAGTTATAAATACTTCGGACGAAGATATCGAACTGCGCCTTACCGAAATCGTATTGGATAACGGTATCGACTTAAATAAAATTTCCGCAGAAGACTCGGAAAAAATATACGTTAAAACGGGCGAAAAAACGGTAATAACCGTAAAAACAAAACTTCCTCAAGAATATTCCGAAGGAAATTATACTGTCCGTATGCGGCTCGAATTTGAAGACGGAATTGCCGTCCTGCCGCAAACGGCGGAACTGCGGCTTTCGGTTTTTTCTGTGGGGCTTAAACGGTTTTTCGGTTCAAATCTTTTACTTTTTGTTATTTTGGCATTGGCATTACTTCTTTTAGCGGGGCTTATACTATTCTTTATTTTCAGACGGAGAACGTCAGACCCCGTTTCGGGTGCTTTGCGCCGAGCGGACGATTCCGCGAATACCGCGTATAATGAAAAAGAGCTTGATAATGCACGGCAGCTTAATACATTTAACCAAAATAACGGCACACAACAGGACGGCGCTTCCCGCAGTTCAATTTATTCCGAAAACAACAAAGACAGAATCGCTTCGCAAACCCGGGAGGATAGAGCTCTCCGAAAAAGCGTTTTAGCGGCATCGCTTTCGGCGCAGCAGCCGCGCGGTGCGCATATTTCTCCCGCCAACCATCTTGAAAAAATCGAAATTAAGAGCAGCCAATCGGGAATGACGGAAATTTATGTTTTAACGCAAAACAGGAATATCGGTAAGCGTAATATTCATGTTATGAAACCCGGTACGCGCCTTTCCGTCGGCGGCGGCAAAGCGGATGACTTTTTGATTTTCTTGGTTCCGTTCCCTTCACACTTGGCACAGGTGCGATACGACGGAAAAGATTACCATTTGGCGATATTAAAACCGGAATACTTCCCGTATGAAAAATCGAACGTTATAAATAATTGTATCGGCAAAACCGTAACCGCCGTCTCCGATAAGGGATATCACGTTTACTTTACCTTCCGCGGTTATGAAGACCCCGCCGTAAAATTAAACAGTCTTTTAACGTCGATTAAATATGAATAAAACAAAAAATGAGAGAATATCTTATTACGGCACGGAGCGCATTTACGGTGTGCGTTCCGGGTTTGAAAATTGATTTGCGTAAATTTATCCTTGACACAAAAAAATTTTTATGTTATAGTCGGCTATGCTTAAAAAAGATTTGTGT
>CAUUAT010000023.1:0-21850 GCA_963543195.1 uncultured Treponema sp. | reverse complement strand
AGAAGAATTATTGTCGATTTTATGGCTCATACATATTCGCGTACCGAAGCTCTAATTGAAGATTTTGCGCGTTGCTTCGGCGATGCCGATATGTTGATTTTGCATAAAATATTCAGCTCTGCTCGAGAAAAATACACAGGCCAAGTCGATGCGGAACTTCTTTTTGAAAAAACGAAGAAACATCATAAAAATGTTTTTTTCTTTAACGAAGTTTTGAGTGCAAAAGATTTCTTACTTAAAAAACTGCGGGCGGGTGATTTATTTATAACCGTAGGAGCAGGTAATAATTATGTTTTAGGTCGTGAAATTTTAAAAGAAGGAAGCAGCATATGAAAAGTATGACCGGTTACGCTTTAACCGAAAAACAAATAAACGCTGTGTTTGTAAGTCTCGAGATTAAAAGTTACAATTCTCGCTACTTTGAACTGAATTTAAATGTACCGTTTTGGCTTTCAGGGCTTGAACCCGTTCTTAAAACGTTTTTTTCTTCAAGAATTGCGCGCGGCAAAGTAGAGGTCGCTTTGCGCGTTAAAGATTCAAATTTTGATATAAATATAATTACGAATACTGCAATTGCAAAGGCATATGCAAAAGCTTTATATGAAGTTGCCGCAGCCGTAAATATTCCGCCTGAAATCAATATTAATTCTCTTTCCGAAAAGGAAGGCGTTTTGACGATTGAGCGCAGTATTGATTTGCAGTTATGGGAAAAATTCCTTATGCCTATTTTTGAAGAAACATTTGAAAATTATGAACATACGAAAATTATCGAAGGCGAAGCTTTGAAAAAAGATATTATTGCAAATATGCAAAGGATTACAGAAGCGGTCGACGTTATAAAAAAATATTCGCCGCAAATGGAAGAAATTTTTATTCGAACTATAAAAGACAAATTTAATGAACTTCTTGGGAATGAAATAAATGAACAGCGTGTATTGCAGGAAGTTGCAGCTATGCTTGTTAAATACACTATCAATGAAGAAGTTGTACGACTTGAATCCCATTGTAACACTTTAAACAATGAATTGAAAGAAACAAAACCTGTCGGGAAAAAACTCGATTTTATTTGTCAGGAAATAAATCGGGAAATAAATACGATAAGTTCGAAAAATCAAATGCTGGAAATGTCGCAGGCGATTATCGAAGTTAAAGATGCTTTGGAAAATATACGTGAACAAAGCCGCAATATCGAATAGATTTTTTTGAACGGGAGATTTAAAATTAAAACACATAAAGAATTGAGAATTGCAATATCGGGTTTCTCCGGCTGCGGTAACACGACTGTGTCAAATTTGCTTGCACAAAAATTAAATTTGCCGTGTATAAATTATACGTTTAAAAATGTTGCGGAAGAATTAAATATTCCATTTAGCGAAGTTTTGAAAAAAGCACAAACCGATTTTATTTTTGATAAAATGGTTGATTCGAGACAAACGGAACTTGCTTCGAAAACTTCATGTGTTTTAGGTTCGAGACTTGCGATTTGGCTTTTGCAAAGTGCCGATTTAAAAGTGTATTTAACGGCTTCTCCCGATGTGCGAGCGGAACGAATTTATGAACGCGAAGGCGGAGATATAGACGCGATAAAGCGTATTACGTCATTTCGTGATAAGGATGATACGCGCCGTTATAAAAAATTGTATAATATTGATAATACGGAATACGGGTTTGCGGATTTAATAATAGATACCGAAAAAAATACGCCCGAACAAATTGTAAAAATAATTTTAAAGGAACTGAAAATACGTAATCTTATCTCTTGATAAAGCTTTTGGGAACTTCTGAGAACCGCAGTTTTTAGATGTCCCCATAAAGACGAATGGGCTTGGCGGAACGGCGAGAAGAAATTCCTTGAAGAGCGGATTTTTTGGGGTGACGAATATAAAACCGTATACGAATCTAAGTCGGTTTATATAAAATGATGTAAAGAATGAGTTTTTAAGCGGAGAAAAAACGCGCTTAAATTGAATCGAATGGGAAACCCGATCCGCATAAAACTCATAAAAATACCCGTTGACTTACGAGGAAAATAATTGTATTATACGGTTTATGAAGAAATTTACTTTTATTTATATTTTTATATTTTTCATTTCGGTGCTTTTTATCTCGTGTGTTTCGCAGCAAAAAAAGATGGGACTCCGGTCGGAAACCGTTAGCAAAGGCTCCGAACCGGTACAGACTGAGACGGTAAAATCGGCAATGCAGGATTCCGAAGAAGAAATTATTGCCGAATTTGACGGAGTTACTATAACAAAAAAAGATAAGAAAATTGCAAAATCCGAAATCGAGGAAATAGTAAAAAATTTGAATACAATTACGGAAGAGCGGGATTATTCAAGGTGGCTTTTGTATTTGTCGTCCGCTTATAAAACCGAATATTCCAAGCTGGAAGTTTTAAGGAAGACCTCTGAAAGTTTGCCGGGAATCGCGAAGGGAATTAGATTAAAAGATTTAAACGACTATTTCTCATATGTTTTTGTTCCTTCACGCCAGCAAATGCGCGTCGACGATATTAAGTATTTGTCGCCGTCTAAAGTGCAAGTTCTTAAAAAAGATAAAACAGGGCTGCTTATTCTTTATAGTCTTGAAAAAATAAACGGGAAATGGCTGTTGGTTCCTTAGGCAACCTCTAAAAACTTCAGTTTTTTTGAAGGTGAGCTTTGTCTAGCGGTCTTTCTTGATTTTAACTTGTGATGGTTTTTATAAGTCATTGATATATAAAGGCCGTCTTATAGGACTTGCGAAAAAGCTCGTTATCAGTTTTTCTGATGGGGTGTCTTCTATATTGCGAAGGATGCGAAGCAAATCCGACAAGGTTTTAGAGACGCCCTTTAATGATAAATTTTGCCTAAAAAGTTAAAAAACTTGTGTCCGACTACTTGACTTTACGGCAAAAATGATTGAAAATACCGGTAGTTGACTTAAATTAAGGGGGTCATAATGCGACGAAAGTCTATATTTTTTGTACTGATGATATTATTATTGGGCTCAGTTTCTATTTTTGCAGAAGAAGAAAAAACGGATTCAATGATGACTGTTGAGGAAGCCTATCTCAATTCAATGGAAGGTGTCATTTTAAAAGAAATGATTACATCTGAAGGTCGAGATTCCAAATTGGTTGCTTTGCAGGTAATTGAAGAAGCCGTTGACGGGGGAAGAATGTCGCCCGAACTCCAAAAAGCACTCGATTCTCTTGCAACTGTGGGCCTTTCGACTGTTGTCCGCGAAAACGGAAGAGTTGTCAATAACTATCCTGATGTGAGAATGAGGGCATGCCGTCTTTTGGGTAAGATTAAAAACGAACAGGCGAAAGATACGTTAATGAAAGTTATGTATACCGATAATGAACCTGCGGTTATTATGGAAGCCGTTAAATCTTTGGGTGAACTTGAATTTAATGCTAATGATGAAGTCGTTGAAATGATTAATTTTATCAATAGAAAATTCGACATTGTAAACCCTACCAGCTCTTTGGCGCTTGAAATTCTTAATGCTTACGAAAAACTCGCACCTACGGTAAAAAATAAGCAGGGAATGATTGATAGTATTATGCGGATTGCAAACAACTACAATTATGTTACTCCCGTGCGTAGTAAAGCTAGGGACGTTTTGCGTTTGATAATGGCGAACGGAAATTCAAATAATAAAAATAACTAGCCGAACACTGACACGGTGAGACCGGTAGCACCTTAAATAAACTCCTCACCGTGTTATTTTGTGTGATGAAGCGCATAATTCTCGCCTCCAATTCTCCTAGACGAAAGGAAATTTTACAGTCTCTCGGCGTGCGATTTTCGACGGTTGCTTCTCATTTTGATGAATCGACTGTACAAAATCCCGATCCGGTTCAGCGGTGTATTTTAACTGCACGAGGAAAAGCTAATGCCTTATTGCAAACAGGCAGGTCTACTGTGAAAAATGCTTTTATTATAGCGGCCGATACGTTAGTATACAAAGGTGCTGTGTGTTTTGGAAAACCGCAATCTATTTCCGAAGCGGAAGCTATGCTTTTATCGTATTCGGGAACATATCACAAAGTAATTACCGCAATGTGTTGCGTTGATTTTTCTTGCCGGAAAGAATATGAAAAAACGAATATCAGCACGGTTGTTTTTAAAAAATTTAGTCCCCATGAAATTGCGGATTATTTAAAAACGGGAGAGTGGCAAGATGCGGCAGGCGGCTATAAAATACAAGGAAAGGCTTCACTGTTTATTGAAAAAATTAACGGCTCATACAGCGGGATAATGGGGCTCCCTGTAAGTGAATTATATGAAATTTTTAAAGAAGTCGGCATTCCGGTTTTGAAAGACTCCGGGTAAGTTCTCTATAAAAAAGAGGGCAAACACGTTGCCGTATTTGCCCAAAGGAGGTAAATTACTCTTACGAGAAACGCTAAAGTGTGCTTTTTATTTCTTTATTTTCGCAGTAGAAAGGTTATGCTTTTCACGGATAAAATCAAACCAAATCTCCCCCGCATTTTTGTTTAATTCGGCATAGAATGATTCAATATTTTTAATCTCTTTACCGTTTACTTTTGTTATAATATCGCCCGGTCTCAAAGAAAGAACCGCTGCAGGCGTTTTTTGTTGTACCGAAGAAACTGCCACACCGGTTTGATTACGGTCCAATTCTAATTTTTTTATTACCTGTTCGTCAATAGGTACGGGAGTAAAACCCGGCCATAATTTTGAAGAATCCGCTACGGTTTTCTCATTTCTTTCCTCAATCTTGACTTTTAAAGACACTTCTTTTCCGACTCGTGTTAAATTAAATTCTGCCGTTTCACCTGCTTGTAAATCGCCGATAATTCTGACCAGCTCGTCTACGGCTTTTATTTTTCTACCGTTAATTTCGGTTATAAAGTCTCCGGGCATAATGCCTCCCTTGTCGGCGGGAGAGTCCAAAAACACCTGAGCTGCAAAGGCTCCGTCAAAATTTTTTAATCCGAGTGCTTTTTTAAAGTCATCATTTACGTCCGAAAGCTGAACGCCGAGCCAACCGTATTTTATCGTTCCCGATGAAATAAAATCGTCAATAGCTTTTTTTAAATTATTGATGGGAATGGAAAATGCCAAGCCTTGCGAGCCACCGCTTGAGGAGACGATCCACGTATTTATTCCTATAACTTCGCCGTAAATATTGACCAATGGTCCGCCGGAATTCCCTTGGTTAATCGCCGCATCTGTTTGGATGAAATCGTTTATGTTGCTTTGATTGGGACCACCGGATCTTCCCACTGCGCTTATGATACCGCTTGTTACCGTAGAAACATAACCCATCGGAGCGCCGACGGCATAACAGAGATCGCCGACTTGTACGGTATCCGAATCGCCGAGTTTTGCAACCGGCAGTTCTTTATCATATTCGAAAGAAATAAGGGCAACATCTTTTCGTTTATCCGCGCCTATCAGTTTTCCCGTTGCTTTATCATCGTTATGCAGCATTACCGAAATTTCAGTTGCATTTCCTATGACATGCTGATTTGTAAGGGCATAATATGTTTTGCCGGTTTTTCTGACGATGACGCCCGAACCCATTCCTTCGGCTTTATATTCATTCTCTCCGCTGTCGTCTTTTTGCTTTTCTCCTTGCGGCTGACCGAAGAAAAACCACGGGAAACCGTCTCCGATATTTTTTGTTTTTCGCATTTCAATTACGTCAATAGTTACAACCGAAGGAAGAACCGCTGCCGTAAGTTCTCGGTTTGCTCTTTGCAAAGCTTCTAAACTCGCGATGCTTTCTCCGCTTAATTGCTTATTTGCACCGGGATCGGCATATACCGTAGCAGCATTATCGGGATTACTTGAGCACCGTGCCGAAAGAAAGATGAACGACAAAAGGAGAATACTCAATACCGCCGTTGTTTTGGAAATTTTCTTTTTGCATTGAAACATTATGTTGCCTCTCTATTATGTCGCTAAAACAATAATGGTACGGGCAGGTTACAGTTAGAAATACTGAGACTGACGGGATAAGAAGCCGTGTTATCAATAAGCCGGCATCGTATGCCAAAAACTCCAGCGGTTACTTACCGCGAATCACCCCTGTAGCAAAGCGGGTTCCTTTTTTGTAATACCGTACATAGTCTTTAAAACGGAAACAGGACCGATGATCGAAATGGCGGCAAAAGCCGAAACGCCGTAAACAAGCGTCCAAAAAGCGGAAGGCGTTAAAAAGGGCATTTTCATTCCCATGATAATCGCTTGAGTAAACAAAAAAACAATCAAACCAGAAAAAAGTATGCCTGCAAAGGCTCCACTCACGCTTATAATAAGAGCTTCAAAGACCGCAAGCTTAAAAAGCGTTTTTTTTGTTCCGCCTATTATCCGCAGCATTGCGAATTCTTCTTTTCTTTCATTAAAGATCGATGAAAAAGAAACTGCAAGCACAATAAATGAAAGCAACCATAAAATAACAATGAGAATATAAATATAAACGCTCAAGCTTGAAATATTCGAAGAGACATTACTCATCATCCGTTTTGAGATAAGAGGATAAATCTGCTCATCCCTAAATTCTTCACGAATCATATCCGCAACTTTTTTTACGTTATATTTTTGCTTTACCCTTACCATAACACTCGAAATCAAATTTTCGTCTTTGGCTGCGGGATGCTGTGTAATCCGTTCATATTCTTTTGCGAGCCGTTTCGCATTTTCAATAGTCATAAAAACGGAATTATCAAAACCCATTCCGGTTTTGCCTAAACGTCCTGCAATTAAAAAAGGCTGATTAAAAAACTTTACTTCCGAATTATAATTGCCGACTACATTATTACCGACCACAATTTCATTGTCGGAAAGCGGCAGTTTTATCTGTGCCTCAAGCCACGGTTTTATATTGAAATCCGAATTAAAATCGATTCCGATAATCTGTAACGGAAAAGAACAGCATCCGGCCGAAAGAGTCGCTATAAAAAGCTGCGGCGACGCAAGCTCTACGCCTTCAATTTTTCTAATGCGGTCGGTTGCGTTCGCATTAAAATAAAAACTGTTCGGTTCCCCTCGTAAAAGGGCGCTTTCGATTTTGGAATCGTAGCCTTGCGGAACCACAATAATATCGGCACCTAAACGGTTGGACAAGGAAGTCATTCCGTTTTTTAAGCTTTTTACCAAAAAGCCGCCGCAAAAAAGACTGAACGCCAAAACCGCTGTAAGGGCTATTAAAGCGGCCGACCTAACCGGTTTTCTCTTAATGTTCAGCTTTGCAAGTTCGTATACGGTTAGTTTTTTCGCTGTTACGCGGTTTCCCATACGGGGTACCCTTACTCTTTTTGGGCTTGTTGTAAAGCCGATTCCGCAGCGCTTTTAAAAAGTTTAAATGAAACCGTAGCCCCCGCAATCGCGTCCACGTCATTAATGTTTTGCGTTTCGACCAGTTTGGCGCCGTATTCTCCGGCTCTTAAAATTGCGGTTTGAGCTATTTTATAAAGTCCTGCATTTTTAATAATACCGTCCGTTTTTCCGTAGTTTTCGTCTTTTAACGTTCCGTCTTTTTCATAAGATAAAAATATGCATTCGGTAATTTTGTTATTCTTAACGGTTATTTCGATTTCGGCGCTGCCGCCCCAATCATCTTTAACTAAAGAAGCCGCTTTATAGACACCGTCTTTGTAGCGTATGTTTTTTTGTGCTTCATCCGTTTTCTCTTTTGCACAGGAAAAAATACTCAGTGCAAAACAAGTAAAAAAAATAATTTTATACGTTTTCATACATCCTCTCCCATAAAAAGTTTTTTCGTGCTTTCGCAAAGAAGTGTTCTTGCAGACAGCTTCAAGCAAAACGCACATACAATAAGTGACGTCTGCCGAAAGGCAAACTCGGTAAATAAACAAGAAGGCGCCCATTTACGCCGAACTGTTTATCATACTTTTCCATAAAGTAATCGCTATTGAGCATCTTTAAAAATCCGACAAGGTTTTAAAGGCGTCCTATAATTACTTTGCGGTAACCGGTCTTTCGCGGCTCATCTTTTCTACCCGCGCAATTTTTCCGTGTTCGAGCACGACCATACGTTCCGCCTGATCGGCGACCTCCGGATCGTGGGTAACAACGATAATGGTGCTGCCTGCATTGTGGAGACGTTCAAAAATTTCCATCACAAGCTTTTCGTTTTTTTCATCGAGGTTGCCCGTCGGTTCGTCGGCAAGTAAAAGCTTCGGATGATTGATTAAAGCGCGGGCAATGCAGACGCGCTGCTGTTCGCCGCCTGAAAGTTGATTGGGAAGATGTTTTGCCCGCTCTTTTAAACCGACACTTTCAAGTGCTTCCATCGCTTCATTTTCATCCGGCATACTGTGGTAATACTGCGCCATCATAACATTTTCAAGTGCGGTAAGGTAATTGACAAGATGAAATTGCTGAAAAACCAAACCGATCATATCCCGCCTTACTAGAGTCAATTCTTTTGAAGAAAGTTTTGAAATATCCCTGCCCGCAAGGTCTATTTTGCCGAGAGAAGGCTTATCCATACAGCCGATTATATTCATTAAGGTAGTTTTGCCCGAGCCGGAGGGGCCCATTATTGAAAGCCACTCTCCTTCTTCAACGGTCAAATTTATTTTATCGAGGGCCTTAAGATCTCCATAGATTTTAGAAATTTCCGTCAATGTTAAAATATTCATAAATTTCATTCTCCTATAAACATTTCTTAAAGGATTCGGTTTTTTCCGCACACCTTTAATTTCCAATTATTCTCCGCGCAGCACCAATGCAGGATCGACGTCGACCGTTGCCCGTACCGGAAACAGACACGAAACAATCGTAATGGCTATCGATGCGATTACGGTAAAAGGGGTAAGCTGCGCCGGAAACGAAACTTCCCGTGCAAATACGCTGATACTCACATTGTTTGCAAAAAAATAACCCAAACCGATTCCCAAAACGCCGCCCATAAGACCGAGCATAACCGCCTCGCCTAAAAAGTCTACAACAACGCTTTTATTTGAGGCGCCTAGAGCCTTCTTTAGCCCTATTTCCTTCCGTCTTTCTACGACTACAGCCATCATAGTCGTCGTTACGCATATCATCGTCAAAAATAAAACAATAATCGTAACAATCCATACAAGAGCTTGCAGCTTGCTTAATACCGTATCCTGAGATTCGGTAACCCTTTTTACAAGACGGGGTGTAATGCCTTCTACGTTTTTTAAAATGCGGGCGGCTGCGGATTTGAGGTATTCCTGATTGCCGTCAATACTGCATTCGATAACATCAAAAGAATCGTTATAGCCTATGATGTTTTTTATATCTTCAAGGCTCATAAAGATAAATTCTTCTTCAACTCCGCCGGTCGTAACTATACCCGAAACTCTGCATTCGTTTACGGTTACGTCTCCATCGGACTTCGGCGTATTTACAATAAAGTTATCCCCTATCGATAATCCGATGGCTTTGCTTATCTCGTGTCCGATTAAAACTTCTCTTTTTTCTTCGGGCCATTTACCGCGTACCAGCCAATACGGGCTGTTATTTTTTGCATTTATCAAATCGGTGGAGGCTATCATATACGGTTGCTCATTTACTTTTGCGGATATGTAAATATAAGGCGCAAACCCTATAAGTTTTTCCGTTTCGATTTCATTTTTTATTGCGTCGATTTGTTCTTTTGTTATTTTTACCTCGCTTTCCGACGGAAGAAATATCATATTCGCCCCGTAGGAACGGAACACAGTACCCATTTGACGCGGAATATCATAGTAAATCGTCAAAAGCCCCGACAATACGGTCGAACCGATTGCAATCGCCAAAAGCGCGACAAGCATACGTGAACGGCGCCTAAGAAGAGAGCTCATTATCATTTTAAAATACATTCTGTTTTTAGTCATAATCTTAAAAAACTCCTCGCCTTAAAACCGATCTTACCCTTGCATTATTTCCCATGCAAAACTTCAGTAGGATTCAGTTTTAATAAGTATTTAACCGACGGAAGGCTGCCCAATAACGTGATAAGAAAAATAATTAAAACTACAATCGGAATAACCATAGGTGCAGGCGGGATAGCCGAACCGAAAACGCTTTGTCCTATTATTTGGGTAAGCCCTAAGCCTACAAAATATCCGACAGAACCGCCGATAATACCGATTATCATAACTTCGGTTAAAACCGAAACCGTAACTGCCGCATTGCTTGCACCGATTGCTTTTTTTAATCCTATTTCAGCACGCCTATCCATAACGCTTGCCGTTACCAAATTGGAAATGCCGAGGGCTGAAGCAATCAAACTTAATACCGTTATTAAAAGCATAAGCAAGGTCGTTTTGTTTAAAATGGCTCCTTCCGATTCGGCTACCTGTCTTATTGGCTTTGCCACCGCGTCGGTTATAACCTCCTGAATCTGGTAACAAATACTGCTGACATAGGCAGTGCAATACCAAACCTCCATTTCTTTTATCGTTAAACTTAACGGGCTGCGGGCAGCCTTTCTTGCCAAATCGTTGTCGGGGGTGGTTAGAGCGCTGACCTCAATACTTTCACACACACCGGACTTGCCTAAAAGCGCTTGCGCCGTATGCAACGTTGTAAAAATAAGTTCATCTTCATTGCTCCCGGAATTAAAAACCGCCGCAACCGTTAAAACTTCAGTCTTCGCAGGTCCTTTTATTTCAATTTTATCACCGGCTTTTATATTGTTTCTTCCTGCAAAAAGGCTCCCGACCATACACGCCGAATTATCTTCATCGGAAACCCAGTTGCCGCTTACCTCCCACCATGTCCGCATCCTGCGGATGCCGGTTATAACATCCTGTCCCGTATGCAAATCAATTTTAAAATCAAACCATGTTCCCGTTAAGCGGGTAGGTTTATTCGATTTGCCGTATTCGACGGGTACGTTTAAAAACGGCGCATAATCGACAATGTTGTAAGCCCAAAATATTGTTTTAATTTTATATAGTTCGTCTTCGTGCAAATATTTTTTTGTGCTGCTCGACGATTCCACTCCGTAAATGTCGTCCAACAGCGAGGACTCTTTGTGCATAACATTTATATTAGCCCCATAAGTTTTAAGCTCTTGATTTACCTTGTCGCCTACGCCGAGCATCGTATTAAGCATTGAGCTTGAAAGGCTTGCCCCCAGCGCGATGGTAAAGGCTATCATTGCCATTTTTCCCTTTTGCCTAAATAGGGAGCCTGCGATCATTCTCCAAAACATAAAAACTCCTATTTAAAACGATGAGCTTCCGATTCAAGGTCGGATAATTTTATTTTAATTTTCCCGTCATGAATAATGTAAGGAAGCGGAACGGGGTTGCATCCGCCGGGGAAGCCGATGGTCCCCTTATTCATAACCACATCACACAATTTACAGACAACCTCACCGTTACGTTCAAAGTAACCGCTTGGACCGCATATATCGCAAGCATCAAGCCCGATCCCGTAAGCTCCTTCGCTTTTTTTTATTGCAATAAATCGAACGCTTATTCCGCCTTCCGTAACATACTCGTAACGGTGTAATTTGTTGTCCTGTAATTCCTCGATGGAAACTTCCGCCATACCGTCGACAATTGTGTAATTTTCGGGTGCCGAAAGCGGTATTTCACGGTCGGCATAATACCTTAAAAAGGACAAAGAAAAAACGGAAAGCGCTAAAAGAGCAAGAGAAAATTGTGCCCATCTTTTTGCATTCCGTTTTTTTGCCTTTATTTTGCGCAGTTCCGCATTGTTCGCATAGTCTTCGGTAATTTTTAAGTTCTTTTTCCACAAGAGAATCGGAGGTAGCATTATAAATACCGTAACGGCAAATATAAAAAATGCCCCGTTATTCACGACGGCTGCGATAAAGGCAAAAATAAAATCATTTTTGGGAATAATGCGCAAAGAATAGAGGCGCTGAAGAATGACTACAATTTGCGTAATGCCGAAAATACAGAGAGCTCCGGTTACCGCGGCTTTTAGCTCCACGTCCGGCAGTTTTATAAGCGTTTTATAAATTGCCAAACTTGCCAGAAGCATAAATATTATACCAAGCAGATAACCTATCAGTCTGAATAAAACGAGGGTACTCACGGCGCTTTCACCGTAATTAACTAAAGTGGAAGAAAGAGTAATTATAACCGGAAGATAATAAAAAATTGAAGATGCCGTATATAAAAAAATTCCCATGCTGAAAAGATTTTCACGCAAAACCGTTTTTTTATTTTGACGTTTTTTTCCGGATAACAGGAGAACAAGTAAAAATAAAAAAGAAAGGGTTACGGGAATCATACACCAAAAAGCGAAATGCGTTCTGTTGATATAATTTGGTATTGATCTTAAAATAGCGGAAACAATGCTGCCTAAAAAGCCTGTAAGTATACTTATTAAAATAATATTTCTTTTTTTTTCGGGACGTTCGGTCCTGTACGAAGCAAAAACAACGGCAAGTACCAGAGCAAAGCCTATACCGGCTTCAATAACCCGTATATAAAACTTTAAGATAAAACACCTCCCGAAACGGCAAAAACGAACTGCCGAAACGGTTTGTTTCGGCAGCCGTAATTGACGAGTAAAAATCAGTATTAAAGGGAGCGTCGTTTATTCCACCGGTCGGCAGATCAATCGACGGCTTCCCAAAATCATACTAAATGATTACCACTGAGGGCCTGCCCATTCGAAATCTTTCCACTCAACAATGAGCGGTTCCGTCCAGAAGCGACCGGTAACGCCGGTTTCGGCATCCACGTGCAAAAGATAATCATTGCCCGGAGCTTTGATTTCAAATTTGACATTGTATTTCCCTAAACCTTCTTCAAACTTCATGTTTGCACCGTAGTGAGGTCCATCGCTTGCGTTCATCGGCATAAAAGCAACTTCCTGAACCTTGTTTGAGCCATGTTTTTGAATATAGGCTTTTACATGGAGATACGGAACAAAGTCACCTTTACCGTAACCCAAAACAGCACCCATTTCATTGGCGGAAATATCCGCTTCTACGTGGCAATCGGCTTCGTTTTTAGACAAACTGTTGCCTGCCGGTTCCATATCAACAGGCTGAAAATAAACGCCGCCGACATGAAGGGGTCCTACATCCTGCTCGTCGCCGAGAGGAAATTCATCAAATCCTGCAGCCTCTTCTTCAGTAGGTGCAGGAGCCGCAGCTTGTTGGTTCATAGAAGTCTTAGCTTCGGGAGCCTTAGCTGTCTCGTTTTTTTCACATGACGTAACTACAAAAGTAATTGCAATCAATGCAAAAAGAAAAACTAAAGTTTTTTTCATTTAAAACTCTCCTCAAAATATTTATATAATTTTTTAAGCCTAATTAGTTTCTTTTTCTTCGCCGTTTTTAGTTTTCAGTTCGGCAAGAATTTTTTTGGTTTTTTTAATATACAAAACAAAAAACACGATAATCGCAGTTAAAACAATTATTTGCGGAATTAAACTCTCATACGTCGCATAGATACCCAGTAAGTCAACTTCAAAATTCTGCATCCATGGAATTATAGTTTTACCGACAACGCCCGCTGCCTGTAATTCCGAAACACCTTTTCCCGTAAACGAAAAACACATAATGTACATCAATACGCTTGTTACAAGAAAAAACGGTTTTAAAGGAAGTTTGACCGTCAAAAATCTAAAAGCGAGGAATATGAGAGCAAGAATAACGGTAGATAAAACAATTGCTAAAATCATCGCCCGCTGCCCGCTTGCACCCTGAATGGGAACGCCTTGAAAGAACAATATAAGTTCCGCACCTTCTCTTGCGACTGCAATAAAGGCTGCAAAGATTAAAACCCATTTATTGCCCGTAGATACGGATGTTTCAACTTTTTTTCTGATATATCGCTCCCACGCTTCCGTCTCTGATTTTGAAATCATCCAATTGCTTACATAGAAAAGGACAATAACAGCGACAAACATTCCGATGCCTTCAAAAACTTCCTGTGCTATACCGCTTTGAGCACCCGCCAACGTGCCGAATAAAAAAGCTAAAACAATGCTGACGAGAACACCGGCAAAGGCGCCGATATAAACGGAAGCGATATATTTCTTTTTTCCGGTCTTTACGAGATAAGCTATTATGGCGGCTATAACTAAGATAGCTTCCAAACCTTCTCTTAAAACAAGTGCAAAGCATGCAATGAAAGTAGCCACTACCGAAGACTCTCCGCCATCCTTATTCCCCGACGTGCCGTCAAGCTCCGCTGCATCCTGATACAGCATCGCAATAAGCAAATCTTTATGAGCTTTTACCAGTTCGTTATCTTTATCGGATCGCACATTCCGTCTATACTCATAAAAAGCGTTTTCAACGGCGGTTTTTCTTGCGCCGGAAAGATAGCTCATAGTTATTTTTTCCATTCCTTTAGATTCATAAAATCTAAAATAGGCGACATTTACTTCGTCATAAGCTTCTTTCGCCTTACCTTGTGTATACAAATCGTAAGCATTATTTAGATGGACTTCCATTTTTTCGACGATTTTAGTCCAAGTAGTTAATTCTTCATTTTTACCGTCCGCATAAACCGAAATCATAAAAACGGTAAAAATAAAAAAGGCGGATGCAATTTTTTTACCGCACTTTTTTCCAGTATTCATAAATACCCTCCATGGGTTAGCCGTAAGTTACGAGAACAAAAATAAGTATATCAAGTCAAAAAAATAATGTCAAGTATAAATTACATTATTTTTTATTTTTAAGATTGAGCAGAAAATTTTTACTTAGCGTTTTCGCAACTCTCCGTTTTCCATTTGGTAGATATTGTGCTGGCTATTTAAAATTTCCGTGTCATGCGTTACAATCAAAACCGCCGTTCCCAATCGGTTTACCTCCTGCATAAGAGCTATGACAGTTTCCGCCGTTTCGGCATCAAGATTTGCAGTAGGCTCGTCGGCAATAAGCAGTTTAGGCGAATTCATAAGAGCTCGTGCAATCAGCATACGCTTTGCTTCGCCGCCTGAAAGATTTTGAGGCATTTCATCTTTTAAATGAGATATATTCATCAACTCCAAAAGGCTTAAGGCTCTTCCTTCGCTGTCGCCGTCTCTATTAAATAAAAAGAAAGGAATCCTCACGTTATCCATGACCGAGAGATTCGGTAAATACCCTAACGATTGCGGCACAAAACCTATGACTTCATTTCGGTAAAAGCTTTTGTCGGTATCATTCATATCGGTAAGTTCTCGCTCCTCAAAAAAAATACAACCTTCAGTCGGCTCCAAAATACCCGATATCAGATTGAGGAATGTCGTTTTCCCCGAACCGGAGCGACCTACAATGAAAGCAAAGTCGGAAATATCGAGAGCGAAATTGATATTTTTTACAGCAAAGAAAGAATTTGCGCCTCTCGTAAATGATTTGGAAAGGGCTTTTGTTTTTAATAGCATAAGAATCTTTTTTTATTTACCGGTAAAATAAAAGTCGGTCTAACTATTTATTTAACCGTTTCTTTTCGTGCGAAAAAAATGTAAACTGCACATACCGTCATTAAAGCTGCCGCTAATAAAATAATCGCGGGCTTTGTATAAACATTACAAGGCATTGCCGCATACTTGCATGTTCCTATAACAAAGGTTTCAAGCAAAATAAGGCAAACACCCGAACCTATGTTGTAAACGGCAAGTCCGAAACGGGACTTTTTACAGATGAAAAATGCTATTCCCGATATTGCAATTAAAGTTCCGAACATTCTTACGGCTTCACCCATCCAATGGCATTTCATAAAACTGCCATCAGCTTTTACAGGACATATGCGAGCAAATCCGAAAGGCGCAAAAAAAAGCAATAGACCGATTATTATAATCAATGCGGAAAATATATATCGTTTCACTATGACTCCCAATGAAAATACCGGCAATACTTGTTTCCAAAAAAATGAAGGGTTAAGATTAGCGGTATCTTAGACATTCGTGATGATACTCTTTATCGCATAAAACTGTCAAGTGGGCTCAACTTTAGCTTATTGACTTTTTTTCCTAACTGTGCTATTTTTCAGCGCCTTGGGGATGTTCCGGTTTCGACCGGAAAGACGGAAGCTTAGGCTGCAGGCGGAGTGCCGATCTCCTGATTCGGCAAAAACCATAACTGCCGAAAATAACGACAGTTTCGATTACGCCTTAGCTGCATAATCGCGGAACCCTCCTTGCGCTGCTCCGAGCGGGGTACGGTTTCGACGCTAATCGGGGCTTGCTTTTGAACGGCGTGCAACCGTTAAAAAGGACTTTTTTTTTGCACTACGGATTCGACGCTTGCGGCGCTGCTACCGGATCCCGACAACCACCTCGCACCGATAAGCCTGTAGACGCTTCTGTTTCCCTTTTCGGGACGGGGGTTCAATTCCCCCCATCTCCAAAGTTTTTGCCAAACTAAAACGTATCAAAAATTTGTCGCGTTTCGCTGCCGTTTAGAAATAGCGCTACGGTATAAAGATGTAAATATAATTGGGTAAAAAGTTTTTAGAGCTAAACTGCTTTTTTATACTGATACCCTGATTCGGTTCGAAAAAAGGATTGACCAAAATGCATATTTCGTGCTATATTCCGCCATACTGGAGACGGCGAACATGAATGTAGAAAAAAATATGCTTACCCCCCCCCCCCCCCCGAAAAATCCAAGTTTAAAATATTGCTCGTATTGGATCAATACGATGACGAAAACAACGGCACAACGATAACAGCTCGAAGATTGGCGAAAGCTCTATTGAAACGGGGCTTCGATATAAAAATTATCAGCTCGGGAGAAAAGCGTGAGTGCAAATTCGCCGTTGACGAATTAAAACTGCCTCCGTTTATCGACAAAATCGTAAAAAGCCAAGGTATGCAATTCGCAAAACCCGATGAAAAGGTACTCTATGAGGCTATCGAATGGGCTGATATTGTCCATTTTGTGATGCCTTTTTTTATTTCGATAAAAGGATTAAAGATTGCCAAAAAATTACATAAACCCCATACGGCGGCATTTCATGTGCAGCCGCAAAATATTACGTATTCGATAGGTTTGGGACAGGCGGTATTGCCCAATAATTTTTTTATATTATCTTATGAAAAATTCATTTTATAAATATTTTAGGCACATACATTGTCCAAGCGCCTTTATGGCAGATCAATTGGTACGACACGGCTATAAAGCCAAACTGCACGCTATTTCAAATGGAGTAGCGGATAATTTTGTTTACACAAAAAATGCAAAGCCGGCAGAATTGCAAGACTCTTTTGTTCTTTTGATGATTGGAAGATTATCGAAAGAAAAACGGCAAGATGTTTTAATTAAAGCGGTTTCGGAATCCCGCTATGCAGACAAGATTCAGTTGATTTTTGCCGGCAAGGGGCCGCAAAAAGAACGCTACAAACATCTGGCAGCAAACCTTACACACAACCCCATTTTTACTTTTTGTACGCAAGAGGAGTTAATAAAAATAATATCGTATTCGGATTTATATGTTCATACGGCAGATGCCGAAAGCGAGGCGATTGCTTGCATCGAAGCTTTTTCCTGCGGATTGATTCCCATCATTGCGGACGGCGAACAATCGGCGACACCTCAATTTGCACTGGATGAAAGAAGTTTGTTTACGGCCGGAAAGCCGAAATCGCTTGCAGAAAAAATCGATTATTGGCTGGATAACCCGGAAGAACGAAAAAAACAAGAACTGGTATATGCCGAATACGGAAAAGAATTTGCTCATGAGACGTGCGTACAAAAAATGATACGGATGTTTGAAGAAGAAATAAGCGATTTTTATTCAAAAGGATAAGACGCGGACGGATTTACGAACAGCGCTATTTGAACCGCTTGGAAAATTCAAGAATATTCGTCAAGTTTTTCTCTTTTTAATTCCATTGACACAAATTCTTTTTTTCCGTATACTCACCGTCAATCATACAAGCATCCGAGATCCGGATTTTGCGGAGGAAAAGTGTTCATACGGTATGGAAAACATCAGATAAATAAAATCTTTTGTAAATCTTCCGTATCTTTTATTTTTATAATTTTTAACATCGGTTTTACCGATGTTTTTTTTTGCATATTTAATTTTATAGGAGTACACTATGGTAAATGTTTTTATGGGAAGGTCGCTGACGGTTATCGACGACTTATCTATTGAGGAGCGCAAATATCTTTTTGAAAAAACGCGTGTTTTAAAAAAAGCAATTTGTGAAAATGACAAACGGACAATGAATGCATTCCGGATAAACGACAAAGATTTCGGAATCTATGAAGTCTTTTTAGAATCAAGTACACGCACAAAAGAATCTTTCAAAAATGCGGCTCACTTTCATCAAGTCAAATTAAGCGACTTGACCGTTGAAACGTCATCCTTCAACAAAGGAGAAAGCTATGCCGACACATTTAATACGCTTGCAGGTTATCAAAATGCAATATTTATTGTTAGAAGTAAAGTCGAAGGCGTCTGCCGGTGGCTTGAAGACGAAGCACGAGCCTTTGCAAAGCGCAACGATTTAAAGCGGAAACCGGCATTTATAAATGCCGGGGACGGAAAGCATGAACATCCGACACAAGAATTACTTGACGAATTTACCTTTCTCGAAGAAAACGATTGGTCATTTAAAAGTATTCACATAGCACTTGTCGGCGACTTGTATCATGGCAGAACCGTACACTCAAAAGCGGATGGGCTTAAAATTTTCGACTCCGTAACGGTCGACTTAATTGCACCCAAAGAACTTGCGATGCCGGATTATTATCAAATAAAGATGAAAGAAAACGGTTTTAAGGTCCGTGAATTTTCATCTATTGAAGAATATTTGAATCAAAATGATATTGCCGCAATCTGGTACTTTACCCGTCCGCAGCTTGAAAGAATGGGCGATCAAATCTTGCAGCGGCAGGATGAGCTGAGACGTTCAATAACATTTAAAAAAGAATTTATACCGAAGCTGCCTAAATGTACGCGATTTTATCATCCTCTCCCGCGTCACCGCAAAAATCCGACAATTCCTCCGTTTTTAGACGATACTCCGCTTAACGGATGGGAACGCCAGTCTATAAACGGAATGTACGTGCGCATTATTCTTCTTTCGATGATTGCAGGAAAAATCGGCGATGACTATCCTTTAACCGTGCCTTCTGCGCCCGCTTCCGTATCGGCAGATGATGAAGAATATATTGTCGAAGTTCCTCCGCAGTCTACCGGCAAGAACAAGGTGGGAACATTCTCGGAAGGAGTGCATCCGATTCAAAACGGAATAGTAATCGATCACATTTGCCGCGGGGAAACGCCTGCCGTTATCCGCCGTCACATCGCAAAAATTACAAAAATTATGAAGCTCGAAGATGGTAAAGGCGGCGAATGGGTTTCCACATCGGAGGACGGTAAAGGTGTATTTAAAGGCATTATTTTTCGGCCCGGCGAATATAAATTTTCGCGGGCGGATTTAAAGAGACTTGCAGGCGTTGCGGCAAGTTGTACGCTGAACATTATAAAAGACGGAAAAATCGAAGCAAAGTACCGTACGCATTTACCTCCGCGTATTTATAATTTTGAAGACTTAATTTGCCGGAATGAAGCGTGCATTTCGCATCCCGCCCAAGCTGAAGGTGCTCCTGCGATTTTTTATCGTACACAAGATAACCGTTATGCCTGCCAATACTGCGGTACAATCCACACCTTTAAAGAAATTTGGGGTGAGAAGTAAAAACTCCATTTTTTATCCGTATTCCCGGACGGTTAATGAGCCGGCCTTCATGAGCAGCACTTCTCGAAGACCGGTTCATTTTTTACTTTCGGCTACACTCTGAATTTTTTCACTTCTTTTACAAGGTTTTCCGTACTTTGTTTATTCTTATGCGTAATTTCGTTTACTTCCTGTACTGCTTTGTTAATCTGAACTACGCCTGCAGCCATTTCATTCATACTTTCGGTGATGACTTTAGTAAGTTCGTCCAGCCGATGCATTTCTTCAGCAACACCCTCGCCGCCCTTCAGCATTTCGTCGGAGCCTGCTTGCACTTCCATCGTTACCGCATTGATATTTTTAATAGCGGTCAGCACTTCTTTACTGCCGTGTTCCTGCTCTCGCATTGATTCGGTAAGACGCGTACTCATATCTTTTACTTCTTCCGCAAGATTAAAGATAGTATTGAATTCATTTTCTACTGTCCTTGAAGATGATGAAAGACTTTCAATTTCACTGCTTAAGTTTTTAAGTGTAGCGGTTATGGTTTTACCTTGTCCTGCGGATTCTTCCGCAAGTTTTCTGATTTCATCGGCAACGACGGCAAAGCCCTTGCCTGCCTCGCCTGCGTGGGCGGCTTCAATTGCTGCATTCATCGCAAGCAAGTTTGTCTGCGATGCAATATGCTGGATAACGCTTGAGGCTTCCATAAGATTGCCTGATTCTTCGGCAATTTTTTGCGTAACATCGTTGGAATTGACTAAAACGGTTTTTCCTTTACCGGTAGCGTGTGCAAGACTTTTAATGGCGCCGTCCGTTTTTTCAAGCGTTTTTGTAATTGAAGAAATGTTTGCCGTCATCTGCTCAATAGAAGAAGATGATTGAGCGACGCTTGCCGCTTGTGCTTCAATATTGGTATCGAGCTGTTTTATAGTACGTATAATCTCTTCAATAGTGGCTGCTGTTTCCGTTACGCTTGAGGCTTGATTAAATGTTTTTTGTTTTACGCTTTCGACGTTTTCATTTATTTGATTGATGGAACTTGCCGTTTCATTCATATTGCTTGCAAGCTCATCGCCGATGCCTTGCATCAAGACGGCATTGCTGTCCACTTCTTTTATAGATATACCGATTTTTTCAATGGTTTTGTTAAAATATTCGGACAAAGCCGTAATCTCGTCTCGTCCTTTTAGCGGTAAACGGACAGTCAAGTCGCCTTCGCCGTGCGCAATGTCTTTTAGTGCATCGACAACCGTTTGGAGCGGATATACCATTTTCCGTGAAATTACATACACGGTTATGCCGGCGCAAATGGCGACAAGAGTTCCGATAAAAAGCATTAGACGTTGCAAGGTTGTTACAGTTCCTAAAAATTCCTGCAAGGGTGCTCTTACGATAACTTTCCAACCCGTCGTTTTTATAACGGCGGAAGCCGCAATAGTGTCTTCATTTCTAAAAGTATAATAACCTATGGAAGTCTCTTTATTCATTGCGTTTTTTGCAAAAGCGGCAATAGAAGCAAATGAGGCGTCCGTTTTTGCGCTTTCTTGAAAGTTGTCTTGCTTTGTAACCAATTCGGTATTTTTATGTGCGATGGTAGTTCCCGTTAGTCCCAGAATAAAGCAATAGCCGCTTTCTCCTACGGTTATATAATTGATATCGTCGGAAAGGCGTGTACCTATAGTATCGGCAGCCAATACACCGATTATTTTTTGGTCGTCATCATATATCGGAACCGAAAGCGTATTTACCACCTGTTTGTCAAAGCGTGAAATATACGGCTCCGAAACAAATGGTGTGCCGGAAATTGCGGTTCGGAACCATTCGCGGTCGGCAAGTTTTAGTATTTGACCGTCCGAAAAATATGCGGTACCTTGCATATCGGTTAAATAAAATACGTCAACCCGTGCATTAAAGGCGGCTTCCTTTTTAAGAAAATTCACCTTTTCGGTATACGTTGCCGAAGGATCTCTTAAAATAGAGGAACGAGCTACGCCTTCAATAAAATTAAGAAAAGCATTGATTTTTCCGTCTACGATTTCTGCCGTATCTATAGCTTTATCCAATAGATGCGCTTCCACTTTTTCGGTTACAGCGGATTGAGCAATGTATATGGCGATAAGCCCTTGAATAAGAACCGCAACGATAATTAAAAATCCGAAGACCAGCGTTAATTTTTTGCGTATGGAAAAAACCTTTATTATTTTGTTTTCCCCATCATTTGATTTTTTCGGGGGGGGGGGGGGGGCGGGTTGGCGTTTGGTTAATTTTTTGCAGGGGCGTTTTTTTGGGTTTTT
>CAUUAT010000022.1:0-22359 GCA_963543195.1 uncultured Treponema sp. | reverse complement strand
GTTTAGTAGGTATCGGTACAACGATTGGAATCGGCATTGTAATTGACTATGTGGGCTTTTCTAAAATTCTTATTGTAGGAGCGGTTTTTTCAGGCTTTATTGGAGTTGTAATTGCTGCGAAATTCGGGAAAATAAAGGTGAAACAATAACTGAGGTAAAAAAAGTGTCTATTAAGAATGCTCACGGGAAAAAGTGAACCGTTCCAAAGGGCTTGCCCTTATGGTATAGGCAATGGATCACAAATAGCATAAAAACTATTCAAGCATAATATAATTTTTTAAAAATTGATTTCTATGATGATGCAATGCGAATTCTTGACAGATATATAAATAAAATGATATAAACTTGCTCTTAGCAATTCCGGTGATTCTTGTATAGATGATTTCTTGTTATAATTACTTAAGGGCATTTCTAAAAACCTTGTTGGATTTGCTTACACGGTAAGTGGAATTTACCTTCGCCAAGCTGGGAATGTTGTGTTCCGGCGTTTTAGTTATGCCGAGTGAGTACGGAAGAGGTATATATAAAGAGGCTTGTTTAAAATGACAAAGAAAAGCGTAATAGATTTTTCATCGGTAAATCACTATTACAGCCGCTACAAATTGTTCGGCGGAATTTTCGAAAGGATAAAAAGGCTTGCAATTTCCAAATCTGAAGCGGTGCAATCTTTGTTTAATATTTCATTTTCCGTTGAGAAGGGAATATGTTGCGGCCTTCTCGGTGCTAATGGAGCAGGCAAAACTACGATAATAAAATTGTTATGCGGATTAATGCAGCCGGCTTCAGGTATGATTTCAGTTCTTGGTTTTTCTCCGCAAAAGCGAAACAAAGAAATGCTAAAAAGAATAGGAGTTCTTTTTGGAAACAGAGGCCAGCTTATATGGGATTTACCGCCTACCGACACGTGGGAATTATCAGGCGTGTCTTTCGGGTTTTCCGTTAAAGAAATACGAAACAACTTTTATCCGTTAGCGGAAAGATTAGGCGTGCTTGATAAAATTTCAACACCTGTACGAAAGCTTAGTTTGGGTGAGAGAATGAAATGCGAACTTATTTGTTCAATCTTACATAAACCGGAAGTACTCATACTTGACGAACCAACAATAGGGCTTGATGCAAAATCGCAAAATGAAATTCGCCGAATTATAAGCGAAGAAAAAAAAGCGGGTGTAACAGTAGTTTTGACAAGTCATTATATGCAGGATATTGAAGCTGTAGCCGATTTTATCGTGTTGTTGAAAAAAGGTAGGATTGAATATAACGGTAATATTCCGCAGCTGATTGAAAAATATAAACCGGGTTATATTTTCCAATCAAATGAAGATTTCTATATTCCCGAAATAGGTGCAGCCGAAAATACCGGCGGGAAGCGTGTTTTGGAAATTCCTCAAAGCAGACATAATATTCTAAATACGCTTGATTTTTCAAAATTACCTGAAGATTTTTCTTTTAGAAGATTTACGTTGGAAGAAGCTATACTAGGTATTCAAGAGGAATCCTGTACAGGAGACGATTTGTGATGACCGGAAGCCTATAGAACAATTTATGAGTATTAAAATTATTTATTTTTATTTTAAAAATAATTTAAAACAAAGATTAGCTTCACGTGCAAGAATCTTTTCAAACTTTATTGAATTTATTGCAGGCTGTATATTTCCTCTTATAACGTGGTATTCATTTATTGAAGATAAAACCGTTGCGGTAATTTATGTAAAAAAAATTTTAATGAACTATTTATTTTTCTATCTTTTTTCATATAGTCATTATGATGATATTTCAAGTCTTATTGTTACCGGCTCTCTTAATATACAATTATTAAAACCGCACCATATTTTAAATTCTTTTTTGTATAAGTTTATGGGCGGCTTTTTTTCAAAAGTAAGTTTTGCTTTAATACCTTCCGTAATTTTTTATTTTGTTTTTTGTAATTTTATTCCAAGTTCTTTTGAAGCTGAAAGTTTTATCGTTATCTCTTTTCTTATATTTTTTTTTTTTTTGCTTTTATGAATAACTTTTTTAATCGGTGTTTTAATCGGCTCCATATCTTTTTGGATAGGCGAGATTTGGCCTATCCGTTTGTTTTTTATTTTAGGGGGCGGGGCTTTAGCCGGGACTTGGTTTCCGTTTGAAGGTGTCTTCCGTTTTTTTGCATTCTTGCCTTTTGGGTTGTTAGGCGCGGGGCTTACCGATTTTTTAACTTTAAATATAAATGAAAAACTATATTTTTTTACGGCAGCTTTAGTATGGTTTATTGTACTTTTATTTTTAACGCAAGCCTTATGGAAACAAAGTTCAAAAAAATATGAAGCGGAAGGCGGCTAAATGGTACGGTATATTTTAAAAAATTGGAGAATAGGGATTAAGTCTTTAATAACACGACCCGGTGCAATTATTGCAGGCGGAATTGTTTTGAGCTTAGTTTCAGTCTTACAAGTTTTGTTTTGTTATATGTTGAATTTAACAATATATAAGGGCAATGGCGGAGAACTGTTTTTGTTTTTAGGCTTATGGCAAATTTCCAATTCTATTTACGGTATTTTTTTGCATGGAGCCATGATAGAATGAGCGAAATTATTTTTGACGGCAAGCTTGATTTTTTGCTGCTTCGCCCAATGAGTGCTTTTTATTCATTATCTTTTGGAGAATTGGATATTTCAAGTTTGTTTAATTTACCGATTGGAGTTGCCGTATGCTGCTTTGCTTTTGCAAAATCGGGTATTATATTAACATTACTTTCATTTTGTTTGATGCTCCTATTTATAACACTCGGCGCAATTGTTATTTTTTTATTATATAATGCTTTATCGCTTACTTCTATTTTTACGGAAGGTTTTGAAAGTTTATTATCCGTTGCAGAAACTTTAGTAGAATTCGGCTCACGACCTTCAAAAAGATACGGCAAGGTCTTTAATGCGGTTTTACCAATTGCTGCTGCTTTAAATACGGCTGCAATTTTTATTACCGAGAAACACTTTACGATTAAACATATTGTACCGCTTTTGATTTCTATTGTCATACTGGTTTTTGTAAACATTGTACTATGGAGAATTGGAATTAAGCGCTACTGCGGAGCTTCAGCGTAAGGAGAAGAGATTAAGGTGATGAAAAAATAAAAGAGCACCTCTTGCAAAAGATTAAAAAAGTCTCCTGCCGTTTTATTTTATTCGTCCAACAGTTCCTTTATTATTTCCGAATACGTTTTGCCGTAGTAGAGAGTTCCGTAAATAACGCTTGCAGAAAGAATGTTTCTTCCGTAACCGCGTGTTTCGGCATATTCCATACTTTCTAAAAATAAATCGGTCGGCAATTGTCCGTATTTATTCTGCCAGCGTTTTACCGCATTCGGTCCTGCGTTGTAAGCAAAAGCGGCAGGTAGAATTTTCCCTCCGTTTTTGCGGATTATATCGGCAAGATAAAAAGCTCCGAACTGTATGTTTGTATCGGGATTATGCAAGTTATAATTTTCAAGTTTTAAACGACGGGCAATGTCTGCTGCAGTTGGTTTCATAAGTTGGGCAAGACCTACCGCTCCGGCGGATGAAATAACGTGCGGTTTAAAATAGCTTTCGCTCCGTAAAAGTGCAAAAAGCACATACTCGGGCACGGCATATTCCGCCGCATATTTTTGCACGGATTCAAGAAACGGGCGCGGATATATAAGCTGCAGCGCTTTATCGGAAAGTTCCGCTCCCTTGGAGTGTGCCGCAAAAACCATAAGGGATATCGAATCGGCATAAAAATTATTTTCAGCTAAAACGGTCGAAAATTCTGCGGCTTCGTTCATTGTAATTTGAGGATATATTTGTAAAACGGTTTTATATAGTTTTCCGTACAGTTTATATTTTATCAAGCCGTTTAAAACCTGCGTCGCTTGATCGGGTGAAAAATCGGTATTTTTGCTCCGTGTAAATTTTTTTGTATAAAGAGAATCCGGCAGCGGAATATTCAGTCGGTATGCTGCCAATGCTTTATAGTAAAAAAAATTATGCTCTCCTCTATAGGTTTCAAAATATAGTTTTTCCGCTTCCTTTTTTACTGCGGTTCCGAAACGTGCTTTAATATATGAATTGCGCGCCTTCGCTTCAGCGAGATTCGTTTTTTGTATTGCTTCGTAAAAGCGTTGAAACCCGTTACGGTCTCCCATTGCCGTCAGTTTCATACAGGTATATGCGGTGAAATTTTCAAAATTATACGCATTTTTCCATGAAGGCGCCGATTCGCACAGTTCTTTAAGAAAAAGGTTAAATTGTTTATTTTTCAATGTGTCCAAAACGTACCAAAGTGCATTATCATAATCGGCGGGAGACGGCGCGTATTGCATAGCCTTTTTTAAGAGTTTTACTGCCGCTTCAATACTCTCTTTTTTGCCGGTTTTTAAATTTAATCGGGCGGCATAAAACGCATACATATATGTTTCAATTGTGCCGCTTCGGTTTTCTTTTTGTTCCGCTAAATTTAATTTTTTTTCAAATAAAGTTGCATCGTCCGCATAATCGGAAGAACCGTAAAGAGCGGCTTTCCCTGCATCGGATATAATAGCCCGGTTTTGCATATACGGATATTTTTCAGAATCGGCGATAAAGGTGCGGAAAATTCGCCAAGACTTCTGGTATTCTTTTTTAAAAAGCAACGCCCGCGCTTCCGTTATTTTAAAAAAATTCTCTTTCCCCGTTCTTCGGTATTTTATTTTGATATTTTCAAAAGCTTGTACGGTTTCCGCATCAAAACCGATTTTTGCGAAATAATCCTCAAGAGAAATTTCCGCCTCATCAAATTTATCCAGTAGCAGCAATATCCGCAATCTTTCCGCTCCGGTTTTTTCTCTTGCTTCATCGGAGAGAGAGCCTTTTTTTAGAATACCGTCAAGTATGACCAATTTTTCTTCGTTTGAGGAAATTGAATACAGTTCCCGCAGCGCAAGTTCGTTGTAAGGGTAAGGCGAGTTTTTTGCCGCATACTTAAAATATGTAAGTGCGATTCCGTTATATGCTCCGTCTGCGTCTTTTAAGTACAGTCCTGCATAATACACCGCACCCGCATGGGTATTTTGAAGTTTTTTTATATTTCTTGTATTTAAAATTTCAGAAAGGTCGCCCGCATATAGGGAATCGATTAAGCGGGTTTCGCTTATCTCGTCGTATTTTCCGGCGCATGCTGCACTGTTTATGGAAACGGTAAGTAAAAACAGCGCTGCGATGTACCGGAAAGCAATGTTCTTTTTTATAAGACGCTCCTATTTGGGCGGAATGTCGATGTATGTCCCCGAAATAATTACATTGGGGTTTTTTATTTTATTATAAGCGGCAATTTTTTTGTATAGCCACGGAGTTTTATAAAATGATTCCGATAAATCCCACAACGTATCGCCCCATTTTATTTTATATCGGACGCTTCCGTCCGCATTGATTTTCGGAGTTTTTTGTTTTGCGGCTTCATCGGCTTTACGTTTTGCTTCTGCAGCGGCGGCTTCATCGGCTTTACGTTTCGCTTCTGCAGCAGCGGTTTCATCGGCTTTACGTTTCGCTTCTGCAGCAGCGGTTTCATCGGCTTTACGCTTCGCTTCTGCAGCGGCAGCTTCATCGGCTTTACGTTTCGCTTCTGCAGCGGCAGCTTTATCTTCTTTCGGGGGAGTCGGTGTTGTGGCATTCATATCGGTTTTGGTTTTTTCTTCCGTTTTTTCAATAGCGTCATTTATTGAAGCTATTTTATTTTTATCGGTAAACGGCAGTTTTTTTGTCAGCAGTAAAATTGCAAACACTAAAGCCGCGATACACAGTAGTATCAAAAGTATGACTGCCCATAGCGGAAACTTTTTTTTCTCTTTCGTTTCGTCGACCGTTTCTTGAAGTGCCGCATAATCGGTGGCAGAATCCGGTATAAAAATATTTTCCGGCTCTCCATCGCTTCCTATGTCGGCGGAATAATCCGTAGACGGCAAATCGAAATCGGGTACATCAAACGTATCTTCATTAAGCGTTTTCAGCGAGACTTTCAGTGATTGCGTGGAGCCGGAGGCTTCATCGACGGCTTCAGCCGAGAGATTTTTTTCTTCGTCAAGTTTTATTTTTAAACTGATGGTCGGCTCTCCCGCCTGTCCGGCTGCGAGTTCTTCAACTATAAGGGAGCCTATATATTCCGGTTCGGTTTCACCGGTCTTTTTAAATAAATTTATCTGAACGCTTTCCTGATTCGCCCTTACCGTCGTAAGTTCGATACTGTGTTCCGACGAAGCGTTTTCATCAAGAATCGGAAAGAAAGTTCCGTCTGCAAGTTTTATTCCTATTTTTGAAGTCATTCAATTTCCTCCGGTTATTATTCTAAACACAAAAGACTTTCTTGTCAATTGCCGGATGAATTTTCATCGCCGATCCGCCGTGAACCGCAACACCCCCTTGATTTAAACCGTACTTTAGCGTGTATATTTTTACGAGAGAGGTTTTATATGGAATACACGGTAGGAGAAGCTGCGGAATATTTGCATATAACGCCGTCAGCTTTGAGGTACTACGAAAAAGAAGGGCTGGTACCCTTTGTAAAAAGGACGAGGGGCGGCAAACGCATATTCACGGAAGAAGATTTTGAATGGCTTTTGATTATCGGCTGCCTAAAAAAAACGGGTATGCCGATTAAAAAAATACGGGATTTTGTGCAGTTGGTTCAAGAAGGCGATAAAACGATTACCGAGCGGAAACTGCTTTTTTACCGGCAGCGTGAAGAAGTCGAAAAACGCATTGCCGAACTGAAAGAAAACCTTGCGGTGTTAAATTATAAGTGCCGTTTTTATGAACAAGCCGAAAAAGCGGGAACAACCGAATCCGTTCCTAAGCTGAAAGATATTCCTCAGTCCCTGCGCTTTATTCGTAAAAAATAACGGATAAAAACCGGCTTACGGTTTATAAAGACTCAAGAGGCTTTGAAAAACTTCAGTTTTTAAAGATGCCTTATATGCTTAAAAGAATTGCATCAAGTGTAGGGATAAGATTTTTCGGGTTTATTTCATTCTTGAAAGAAAGCAGTTTGTTGAATACATTCAATGAATCGGAAATGGCGGAGCCGAACCGTCCTTTAAAATTAAATTCCGTTTTTAATGTCCATTTTGAGATATAAATCAATCCTTCAAAGATGACGGCTTTGTTTATTCCGCGCAGCAAAGCCTCCGCCGTAACTTCAAAGCCGAAAGCGTCAAGAATAATTTTGCCTGTCGGCGGAAACAAGTTAAACAGAATGATGAGTAAAAACATTATAATAAGATTTGGAAAATATATCTTTTGTTTGTCTGCGGCACATAAAAGTAAACCGGCTCCGAAAATAACGGCTTTGACGGCTAAAAAATCCGTAAACATCAATAATAAAAACAATATAAGCCCCGACCCCAAACGCAGATATTTTTCGTTAAAATGTAAAGCTGATTTTGTTTTATGCGTTTTGCCGGGTAAAGGTGCCCTTGTTTCGGCAGGTGAAAACCTGCAATTTCCCGATACTATATGTTCATACCATGTGGAATTTTCAGTGAAACGGTTTGCGAACAATCCTAAAAGAAACGAAGTTACGATACCTGCAAAAAATACGGGCGGGATTATATAGAAGGCGGACGTTCCGAAAACGAAAAATACCGCAAGAGCGGTTTGAATTGAATTTGAAATAAAAGCGCCGGCTACGCTTATCCCGATAAATGACACGGTTTTGCGCGGAAGACCTTTCATTGCATACATTAAAAGCCCCGATCCAATCGTTCCGAGCAAAGAAAATAAAAACACGTACGAAAAAAGCGTTCCCGATACAATTGCCTGTCCTACAATTTTTATCGCTAAAAGGAAACAAAAGGCAGGGAAGGAGAAAACATCTATTCCGATGAGAAGGGGAAGATTGGCTAAGCCTATCCTAAAAAAAGGAACGGGCTTGGGAATCATTAACTCAACCGCCGAAAGAAAAAAACAAAACCCGCCGAAAAGCGGAATTAGTTTGTCGGATTCTTTCGGTTTTAACGACAGCCTGAACACCCGCCGCATCCGCAAGAATGCTCGTCATACTCGTGCGAATGACCGCAACTGCAGCTGCATCCACACGAATCTTCCTGCATTGTCCGGATAAGCTCTTGCAGTTCTTTTTCGGTTGTTTTTTTTACCGATAGTACTTTTACATCAAAATGAAGCGTTTCACCGGCGAGCGGATGGTTTGCATCGATAGTAATTTTATCGCCGTCAATTTTTGTAATCCGGACAATTCGGGTATGCGGTCCGTCGCCCGCTTCAAAATCCATCCCGACTTCAATTTTCGCATCAGGCGGAAACTGCGAACGGTCGGTTTCAACAACTAAATCGTCGAAAATTTCTCCGTAAGCTTGTTCGGGTGGAACGGTTTGTTTAAATTCATCGCCGGCCTCCTTGCCTTCAAGAGCTTTTTCAAGCCCTGAAATAATCATATTATATCCGTGAATATATTCCAGCGGGCCCATCATTTCCGACGAATCAAGAATCTCGCCGTTATCGTCTTTCAGCGTATATTCGACGCTGACTGTGGTATCTTTTGTAATTTTCATTGGGATGAATAATACTTGTTTCGGTTATAAAAATCAAGGGTGTTTGTGCAAAAAGCCGGGGATAGATTTCTTTTTATTTGTGCGGAAGATGCCGCCTGAACTGAACTCTTTAGTCATTCAAAATCGTTTTTAGAAGCCGCTTGACTTATATCAAGCGGATATTTTCCGTCAAAGCACGCACAGCAAAAACCGGTTTTTGCACCGGAGTTTTTCAGTGCCGCAAGCATTTTTTCTCGGCTTAAAAAAGCGAGCGAATCCGCCCCGATATGAATTTTTATCTCTTCTATGGATTTATTATGCGCAATCAGATTATCGGGCGAGCCCATATCGACACCCATAAAACAGGAATACCTGACCGGTGGGGAAGAAATTCGAATGTGCACTTCCCGTGCTCCCGCTTTTTTCAGCATTTTAATAAGCGGGCCTATTGTGCTTCCGCGCACAATACTGTCGTCTACTACAATCAATTTTTTCCCGTTGACTGCCTGCGCTAAAATATTGAATTTCATTGCAACACCTTGGTTGCGGAGTTTTTGCGTCGGCTGAATAAAAGTGCGTCCTATGTAGCGGTTTTTTGAAAATCCTTCATCATAAGGAATACCGGATTCTTGCGAATAACCTATCGCTGCCGAACGTGAAGAGTCGGGAATTGCAATTACAATATCCGCTTGCACGGGTGCAATTTTTGCCAGTTCTTTACCGAAATTAACGCGGGCACTGTGAATTGAAGCGTTATTCCAAACGGAATCGGGGCGTGCAAAATAAATATATTCAAAAATACACGGCGAAACGTTTTTTGCGGGAATTGTCGCGCACCGTTTTGCTCCCGTATCGGTTAATTTAAAAATTTCTCCGGCTTTTACTTCGAAAAAATCATCGCAGCCGAGCGTGAGCATTGCACAGCTTTCACTTGCGGCAACCGAGATTCCGTTTTGAATATAGCCGACACAAAGCGGACGGAAGCCCCACGGGTCGCGGGCTACATAAATGCCTTCGGTTGTCAGTACCGCAATCGAAAAGGCTCCTTCCCATTCTTTCATACAGGCGGCTATCCGCTCCGGCCATGAATCTCCACTTGCAGCGGCAAGCATCATAATCATAATCTCCGTATCGGAAGTTGAGGACAGTCCGACTCCGTTTTCCAATAAATTTTTCCGCAGTGACGGTGCATTTACAAGATTGCCGTTATGCGCTAAAGAAATCGGACCGTGCATAGTTTCGATATAGAACGGTTGAATGTTTCCCGCAGATGGGGAACCCGTTGTTGAGTACCGCGTATGCCCTATCGCCGCATATCCTTGCAAATCGGCTATATCGGCTTCGGTAAATACATTGGAGACAAGACCGTGCTTTTTAAAAAGGCGGATATGCATACCGTCAGAGACGGCTATGCCCGCAGCTTCCTGCCCTCGATGCTGAAGAGAAAAAAGAGCGTAAAATACGGAACGGGCTGCATCGTCAAGCCTTCCAGCGATTTTTGTTCCATGCGACTTTGCGTCCCAGACGGCAGCAATGCCGCATTCTTCATGCAGACCGGAGTTAAAAAAATTTACGTCGCAATTTATTTTGTTCATTGTTTCCAAACCGTATTAAACAATCGATTTTCTAAAAAAAGGAAAGGAGAGGCGCTGCAACTTTACGGCAGTTCTCTCCTTCCTAACCCCTTACTGCTGTCGGGTATCTTAAAAAAATCGGTTTGATTTTTCAGATGCCCTCTTAGCGGAAATCTTTAGGACGCCTTTCAACGCGTTTACATTTTGCACATTCGGCAATATTTTTGATTTTGCCGTTTTCTACCATTGTTTTTAAAACAATATCTCCACCGCACGGACAGATAAAGTGTTGCGTAGCTACGGCAGTTCGAGCGTTTTTACTTGCACCAGCCATTTTATGCCTCCTCGTATCAATATTTATCCAATCGTCTTAAACTATTGAGGCAAGTACTATATGGAAAAAATAAATTTGTGTCAAGCGGGAAATAACGGGAACATTATAAAGGTTATTTCCAAAAACTTTGTTTAATTTTTAAAGATACATGCCGAGTTTTTCATAAGTCCATGAGACGGTTTTATATACCAATGGCTTATGAAAAACTCGTTATCGATTTTGCCGGTGAGGCATTTATAAAGGTTTCCTTTTACCGGTTTTACTTCATTGCAGCAAGAGACCCCATCGGATCCCACGGTTCAAGTTTAATAACGGGTTGTTCAAGAGCTTTTAGCCACTTTGAATCGACGAATTTTTTATCCACCATTATTTGGTAGTTATATTCTTCAAACCATTTATCGCTCATAGAGAACATTCCTTTTTTCCCGTGCTCGTCTCCCCATGAGTTTTCCACTTGCCATTTGATCGGTTTACCGTCAGAATCAAGGTCGACACCGTTAAATACCATCGCATGCGTTAACAGGCTGTCGCCGTAATCAAGCCGTTCGGCTTTTGTGAAATCGGGAAGCGTACCGACAGTTAGGTCATAATTGTATAGCTCCATATCCATAATGCCTTCTTTACTGACCGACATTTGTCCCACATCGCAGCCGAACCAAACCGCCTCGCCCGCTTTAATAGACTTTATCGCCGCTTCTTTTAAAACTTCTATAGGAACATTGATATAGCAGATAGGCTTTGCCTCTTTTACCGTTCCTAAAAATTGTACCGTGTATGCCCTGCCGTACGGTTTGTCACCGGTCGGCGCATTTATCAAGCTGATTTTTTCATCGAGATTCCAGCCGATATATTTTTTAAAGAATTCTTGAGGCGTTAAATTTTCGTCTTTATGAAATTTTTTGTCTTTATCAAGGTATTCAAAATCGAATTGTTCAGGCGGTGCACCGAGTGCTTTTACCAAAAGTGAATACACTTCGGATAAAAAATCTTCTTTTGCAGTTCTAAGTTCTTCAATCGTTTTTCCGTTTTTATGATTGACCCGCAAGACTTGTGCATATTTTCTCAGCCGTTTGGTTAAAACGGAAACCAGTCCGCGCGTATTGGAGGAATGGAAAGTTTCCGGCATTACGTCTTTCGGAACGGCGCCGTATTTTCGTAATATACCCGAAAACATATCCCATTGACCGCCGTCTTGCACAGGATCTGCCAAAAGATGCGCGATAAGCCGCCCGTTGAGCGGTTCGTCAAGGGTTTCCAATATACTTTCCAAAAAGTAATTTGACTTTTCAAGCTTATCCCAAAAGAGCGTATAATTTTGAGAAAATTCAATCGTTTCCAAATTCAGTTTTTCAATGGTTTTAATACGTGCCGCGTTTAAGGCGGCGAACATCCAGCATCTTCCGCTTGATTTTTGAAACGTAATTTCTCCGCGTTTTGTTTCATTTGAAAAATACGAATTGTGGAGCCGTAAGGTTTCGTTATTAAGCGACGCTTCCTGTAAACCCACCCGGGAAATTGCTCCTGCAATTGTTTTGTTTAAAGGATTGTTTTCATAATCCGCTTTGTACCGTGAAAGCAAATTTTTTGATAATTGCATTTTTATCTCCTTAGAAACTATAATAGCCGAATTGTGTACTCACGTCTATAGAGCAGCGGCAAACACCCACGACAAGAGCAGGAAAGAAAAAGTAAACTATTTAAAGATAAACCTTGCGATATATTCGAATGCACAGTTTTATAGAAGAACTGACGGATACCGTTTTACTCATTCCGCAGCAGTGTAACAAGAACGGAATCCAGAAGGTGAGAAAATTTCTGAATATCTCGTTTTCCAAAAGAACCGGTTCTATCGGGATGAATACCGTTTTGATGCAGCTCGTACATAAAATTGCGCGAAGATAAAAACGTATTAATAGTATCTTTTGTGAAGTGAGTTCCTCTATCGTTAATAACGCAAACTCCTTTGTCGACAAGCTGTTTTGCAAGCGGAATGTCCCGCGTAACCGCCAAATCGTACGGGAGCGCATGTTCAATAATGTATGTATCCGCTGCCTGCTCGGTATTTCCGGTTACAACCATTGCGACGGTATTAAACTGCGGAAGAGGAATGGGACGGTTTGCCGTAAAAACGGCGGGACGGTTTATCCGTTTTGACGCTTTACAAATAATCTCCCTGATGCGTACCGGGCATGAGTCCGCATCAACCCATATTTTCATTTTGGGTCTCCAATACGTCGTCAATTTTTTCCATCATACGTTTTGCAGATTGTTCGATTTCGGTTGAATCGAAACCGCCATCCGAAAAGTCATAGTTGCTTTCATTTTCACCTCTCATTGAAATAGAAGCGGATTTCAATTGTTCTTTGTATAATTCGTCGGTAATTAAAATGCCTGCAATGACGGCAAGTCGCACAGGATCCGTCACCGAAGAGGTTCGCTTTACCTGTTCGACAGTGTCAGTATAATGAGTGTAAATTTTATTGAGATATTCATCGGTTTCATCGGCTTGAATGGCAAAGGACGTTCCCAACAAATCGATGTTTAATTGACCTTTGCTCATTTTATCCTAGAATATATCCATTTGTTTGGCGGTTTCGGAAGAATGTCCTAAAACATCATCCAAATCTTTTTGTAACGGATTCGACGGTTCTTTTTCGGGAGAAGAAACAGGTATCCGGTGTGTCGCATCTTCTCTTTGCGTTTGTGCGGACTCTGTTTCTTTTTGTTCTGGTTTTCTGTGCGACGGCTGTTCTAAATTTTGTTTTACGGGTGCTTGAATGGAATTTTCGGTAGGCTGTACCGGTTTTTCCTGTTTTATCGTTTCGGCTTTTTGTTCATGCCTCGAGTCGATTCGAGTCGATATGACCTGAGTCTGCGTTTCGGCTATTTTTTTTACGCTAATGGAATCCTCAAACGCGCTTAGCTGAGCAAGCGCGTTAACGATTCCCTGTTCGATCTTTGTTTGGTCGTCTTTAAAAACAAGAATTAAATTCTCCAATTCCGCAATGCGCTTATCTTTAGCACCGATTTCTTTTTTTAAAGAATCATTATCGGATGAAAGCGATTTTATAAGATTAACCGCTCTTTCAACTTTGTTTTCAAGGAGCCGCACTTGATCGATGTTAAGCATATTAGGCTCCCAAAGCTTTTTTTGAAGTTGCGACAACGGCTTTAAATGCCGCGGGGTCTTCGATTGCCATATTAGAAAGAGCTTTCCGGTTTAATTGAATTCCCGCTTTTGTTATACCGGAAATAAAGCGCGAGTACGACATTCCTTCAGCTCGTACGGCAGCGTTAATTCGGGTAATCCAAATCCGACGCATATCGTTCTTTTTATCTTTTCTTCCGACATAGCTGTGGAGCAAAGCTTTCCGAACGGCATCCCGTGCGGCTTTGAAATTCGTACCGCGTCTGCCGCGGAAGCCTTTTGCCAATTTTAAAATATTTCTTCTTCGTGTTATTCTTCTTGTACTGCTTGTTGATCGTGACATTTTAAACTCCTATAAATTAACCGTACGGCAGTAATTGTTTTCGCATTTTTATACTGTCCGCTTCCGAAAGAACAGCCGCTTTTTTTAGATGCCGTTTTCGTTTTTGAGCTTTTTTAGTCATAATATGACCCTTGTTCATCTGCTTATATTTTACCTTACCGGTTGATGTAAGAGAAAATCTCTTTTTCGCAGCTCTTTTGCTTTTCATCTTAGGCATAAACAACCCTCCAAGTCAATTTTATTTTTTCGATTTAGGACTTAATGTCATTGACATTGTACGTCCTTCCATAGCGGGTTTTTTTTCTAATGCATAGGCTTCTTCTCCGCCTATCATTTCCAAAACCCTGTTTAAAACTTCGTATCCGAGCTCGGTATGAGCCAATTCGCGTCCCCAAAAACGCACGGTTACTTTAACTTTATCTCCGCCGTCAAGAAATTTTTTAATATGTGCAGATTTGAATTCAAGATCATGAGCGTGTATCTTAGGCTGCATTCTGATTTCCCGCAGCATCTGCTGCTTTTGCGTTTTCTTGGAGTTACGGAGCTTTTTCTCCATTTGAAAACGGTACTTACCGTAATCGATTATCTTGCAAACCGGCGGTTTCGCAGTAGGTGCCACTTCAACAAGGTCAAGTCCGGCATCCGCCGCCATTTTCATAGCCTCGATTGTGGGAACAATACCCGCTTGCTCTCCACCACCGCCTATTAACCTAACCTCCCTCACGCGGATTTGTCCATTTATCCGCAAACCTTTTATTTCAGCCAACTATTCTCCTCATTGCACTTTCCCTCGCGGTGCGATTCAATAAAATTTTTCATAAGTATAGCTAAAAATAAAAAATAGTCAAGTATGTCAATAACAAGTATTGACAACAAATGCCTGTATCACGGCCGTCTGTGGTGGGTTCGGCGTTTTTTTGTTTTTATGGAATACTTTGTACAAGACGAAAACCGAGTATATAACCGGGCGTTATCGGCATCGCATACCCCCAAGACTTCACCCGTGAAAATGCCGGAATATTTCTTGCAGAGCCGCTTTTAATAATACGCGGACGGTATCCGGCATTGTTTATAGGGTCGGTAAATTTTCCCGGTGCACGCTCATTATATTTATCAAAACACCATTCCCAGCAATTTCCCGACATATCGTATAATCCGAGTCTGTTCGGTTTTTTTTGTCCTATCGGGTGCACATCAATAATCTCGCTTTCACTGCCTAAATTAAAAAACGAACTATTTCCGGAATGCCATACGTATTCATTTATTTTTTCAAAATCGTCCGTGCCCGCATACCCGAAATTCCAATCAGGAACTGCGGGGTCCCCTCCGCGCGCAGCAAATTCCCATTCGGCTTCCGTAGGCAGCCGATAACCCGAGTTTTTCATCCGCACTTCTGGATTTTCAGTTTTCGTAACTTCCATCGCATTCCGTATAATGTGACCGTCGTAATAATAAACCGGCTCAAGCCCTTCTTTTTCGCTTAAAGCGTTGCACCAAATAACCGCATCGCTCCATGACATTTTTGTTGCAGGATACACGCCGCATTTTACCGTTTCATAAGAACCGCCCGATTGCTTTGCCCTTTTTTTAATTTCGGGTATCTCATAAGCATCGTCTATGCCGCTTCCCGATGCCATATAAATACCGGGCTGTGCAGGAGATTGAAAGCTGTATTTATTTTCACTTTTATTTACTGCCCAGTTATACACTTCAGTCCAAAAAGAATAAGAGACTTCATATTTTCCTATTTTATATGGACTGAGCGTTATTTCGCGATGCTGCAAAAAAATTCCGTCGTTTCCCGTTCCTTCAATCGTAACCGGTTCGGAAATAACCGTAATCATCGTTTTAAAATTTTCGATTGAATCATACGGGTAATTTATAATTTTTTCTCTCGTGACAAAAAGGAAGCTAAAAATCAAAAAGATTACAAAAATGAGAAGAATAAGATTATGACGTGAATACGGATCACCTTTCTTTATTTTCTGAATTAAGCTGCAAGGCATATGACTCTTCCTCCGTTTAATTTATTTAAAGGGCATCGCTTAAAAAAAACGACTTACGTTTCCGGCGGTATCCTTACAGGTGCATATACGCCGCATGTTATAACCCGCATTTTTTTAATATGCTCGCTCGACATAAAAAATGCACGATACGGGCGGCATAGCCGTCCGCATCGCAAGGTATACTCTTTTCACGGTTTTATTATTTACGGGCACTTCTAAAACCGATGTTTTCTTACATAAAGCCGCTTTGAAAACTTCGAGTTTTTAAAAGTGTCCAATAATTTTTTCCGCCGTGTCTATCGTCATTTTTTTAATATCCGTTAAATCAGCATTCATAATAATTTTGGAATCGGCTTCAATAAAACCTAAAGCATTTATCCATTCCTGCGAAACGGTCAGTTTCGCTGCTTCCATTCCTCCATCAAGCTGCGTTGAAGTGGCAATTTTTTTAATACCTTCGGCAGTCGCTTCCGCCACGGCGACAATTTCTTTTGCCTGACCTTCCGCCTCGTTTATCATCCGCTCTTTTTCACCGGCGCTTATATTTACCGCTTCTTCATATGCGGCCCGCGAAAGGTTAATAACCGTTTCCATCTCGCCGACTGAACGGGCTATCTCAGCCCGTTTTTCCCGTTCCGCCTTCATTTGATTTTCCATCGCTTCCATAATGGAATCGGAGACGCGGATATTTTGAATTTCGTAGCGCGTAACTTTTACCCCCCAGGGATCGGACGCTTCATCAACGGCCTTTACGACTTGTGCATTTATTTGTTCGCGCGCTTCAAACGTGTCGTCCAAATCGAGCTGACCGACAACGGAACGCATCGTAGTCTGTGCCAAAAGAATTGTCGCATAACGGTAATCTCTAATTCCGTAGCTTGCCTTAATCGAGTCGAAAACCTGTAAATAAAGAATACCGTCTATTCTTACTTGCACATTATCTTTCGTAAAACAATCCTGCGCGGGGACATCAATAGCCTGTTCCTTTAACGTTTGTTTATAACGGACCTTATCCAAAAACGGGAATAAAATGTGAAAACCCGCATCGAGCGTTGCATGATACTTTCCGAGCCGTTCTACAATCAGCGTCATTTTATGCGGTACAATCCGTACGCTTCTAAAAAGTGCAACAATAAAAACGAGAGCAAGCGCCGATACAATGGCGGTTGAAATTATTACATTAAAACTAGGCATGTATCCCTCCTTTTGCCGGCTGTTCTTTTCCGACAGTTTTAATAACATCCGCAAAGACCGCAATGTCTGCGATTTTATCGGGATAAACCGAAATATGAGACTTTTTAATAATACCTTCAAACCGTTGGATATAATTTTCGGCAAGCCTTATTCCCATTGCGGTTTTTCCGCCGGGTGCGGATAAAGCGGCGGCAATCAATCGTAAACCTTCGGCGGTTGCATTACTTGTTATTTCAATCGCTTTGGATCGTCCTTCTGCAAGATTTATTTTGCGCTGTTTTTCGCCCATTGCTTTGTTGATAGCTTCCTCTTTTTTCCCCAGCGAAATATTTATACGGGACTGTTGTTTGCCTTCGCTGGAAAGAATGTTAGCGCGCTTTTCGCGCTCCGCACGCATTTGCCGTTCCATCGCTTCCAAAATGGTTCTCGTCGGCGTTATGTCGCGGATTTCGTAGCGTGTAACTTTTATGCCCCAATTGTCCGAAGCTTCATCGAGCGCTTTTACGATATTATCGTTTAATCCTTCCCGTCCGCAGAAAGTTTTATCGAGTTCCATTTTTCCTATTTCACTGCGCATTGTCGTTTTTGCAAGCTGAGCAACGGCATACCGGTAATTATCGATACCGTAACTTGCCTTTACCGGATCAAAAATTTTTAAATAAAGGATTCCGTCAACTTGAACTTGTACATTGTCGGACGTGATACAAACCTGCGGGTCGACATCAAGTGCTTCTTCTTTCAGATTTTGCTTATAAGCGACTCTATCAATAAAAGGAACAAGAACATGAAAGCCGGCAGTCAACGTACGCGAATATTTTCCCAGCCGTTCAATAACATAACTTTCCTGTTCGGGAACAACTACCGCAATCGTAAAAAGGATAAACACGGTAATTACCAATATAATATAAACGGTTATCATAAAACCTCCTTAGCAATATAACGTGGGAAGATTAGCACAGTTTAAAATAAAAAACAACAGGGAAAAAATAGGCAATTCTGCGGTACAATCCCGCCTTATTACATCGCAAATAAAAATTAAGAAAAACCGGTGAGCGGAATTCACCGTTCTCTATAGTTTTTTTAATTTTATCAGTCTGTATCTTTTGTTATATTTATAAATAGTATAAGTCCCTTTAAATTCCGTTTTCAGCGATTTTTTCAGGTTGTAGACATGGTTATATATGCAACGCTTTTTATTTAAAGTTTTATTTCCCCAAAGAAGACGGCTTATTTCCTCGTCCGTAATTCCGTCTTCTTTGTTTAAAATTAAATGCCGCAACAAGATACCGGCTTTTTTGGGAAGTTTGTATATAAATTCGTCGGTTAAGGACGGTTTCCGTTCCCGGTTAAATTCCGAAAAAAAAATTTTCAGCCGTATTTTCGTCGCTTCAACTTTAGAAAAAAGGTCGTATTGTTTAAAACTTATAATCTTTATGTTTTTTACGGAATTTTTCCTGCCGTGCATATAACTGCAAATGACCATATTTTGTTTGATTTCTCTCAGCAATTTTTTTTCATTGCAATTATAGTGAAGCAGTTCTTTACCGGAAACAATAACGGCATCAAATTTTTGACTGAAAAGCGCCGCCAGAAATTCGCTTCCGTTTTCGGCAACGGTTGTTTTAAAACCGTCCGTTTCCATTTTTTTATATAAAAAAAATAACGTCTCAATTTTTCTGTCAAAAAGTAACGTCCGTATCATATATTTTTATTATCGGAGAACTTATTGCCTCTCTTAATGCGCAATGCGGGCATTGGGACGGCATTACAAAAACAATACGGTTTAACGTAACGGTCGTTTTTTAAAAATACTTCTCCCCGATTAAAAGCTCGCAGACTTCTTTTGTTTTTTCACTGACATTTTCTTTTTTGCCGCCCGCGTCAAGCCTTTTAATTTCATCTAAAATAATTTGGTGATTTTCCGGTGTAACTTTAAATTTAACCGCAATTAAAATACCGAGAATTAACATAAACACCGGCATTATAACAAATGCGAGTTTTATCTTATCAAGCGTATTTTGTTTTTGCTGAGGTTTTTGCACTTGTCCGATCCCCGAATATTTAAAATCTATTTTGTCCAAGATTTCTTTTAAATTATATAAATCCGATTTTCTATAAAAATCGGCAGGATCGGTTTTTTTGTAGACACTTCCTTCTTTCCTATATGAAGCCGTTAAAAGAAATCGGTTATCGGTCTGAGTAAAATCCGATATACTGAATGACGGCAGTATAAAACGTTCAAAAATATTTTCAGGTATTTCCGTAAATGTTTTTTTTGTAAAAAAAGCGGAAACGGTTGCATCCGCATGTTCTTTTTGCTTTTTATAAACACCGGTTATAATAGTATCCGTATCCTTGCTTATATATTTTAAATGCATATTGCCGTCTTCACAAAGTGAATAGTATTTTGCAATTTCCGAAAAATCGCTTCCTGCGGTTTTACAAAGCTGTTCGGCTTCTTTAAATTGTTTTTGCGTCAAAATTGAAGGAACGGGATTTTTATATCCGATGCCGCTTAAAACCAAACCGATTGTCGGCATAATTACAAGCCCTAAAAATAATTTCCGTGTAAGCGTCATAGCAGCGGAATATGTTCCGGCGCGTTGTTTTCCGCTCATCACTCTATCGATATCGGAAATAAACGGTAGTAGCTGATGCGGAATTAAATTGTTTGCGGAAATTCCTATCCCCATCAAAACCATATTCAATATTAAAAAGATATTGTTTGAACTCGGAGTATGAAACGCCATCAGTAAAACGGAAACGGCAAATATTATCAGTGCCGTAATATAAACAGGTTTATGCCCTTTTTTATTTATAAAATAATTATGTACCGGCAGCGCCGCCATCATCGTAAGTAAAAGCGTTCCTTGTATGATAACAAAAACGCTGCCTTTATTTAAATAATCGACAATATAAAACAAAACGAATGACATAAAAATATCTAAAGCGCCGTAAGAACATACATACATTGCAATATGGATTTTGCATGACTTATTTTTGAACAACGAAAAGAAATTTTTTATAAATGTCTGCTTTGATTTTTCTTCAGTCTTTTCTTGAGGAAGCTCCCAGGTTTCAAAGTAGAGAGGAATCCACGGGAGTGCAAAAATAAGCGCAAATACGCAACTCATTACAAAATAACCGACCGCACTTCCATGAAAATAATCGATAATCGGTTGAGCGAGAATACCGCCCAAAAGGGTTGCAATAAATGAAAACATCAACCGGCTGCCGTTTAATTTATTCCGTTCCGAAAAATTTCTTGTTATCTCGGCACTCAAAGCTGCATACGGAACGTACGATACCGTTGCGACCGTAAAGAAGATAATATACGCGACGGTATAAAAAATAAACTTGCCTGTTTGACTTTCAATTGTAACGGGAAACCAAATAAGGATAAAGGAAAGGGCGATAGGAAGAATTGAAACTAAAAACCATACGCGCCGCTTACCGAAACGGTTTTGCGGCGTATTGTCGGCAATGTAGCCCATCATTGGGTCGGAAACCGCATCCCAAAATTTACCGATCGCAGGAATTAAACCCGCCAAAGCCGGATGAAGCCCGATTACATTTACCAAATAATACATTGAAAATGTAGTAACAATAAAAAAACAGCCGCCACCGTAAAGATCGGCAGCTCCGTAAGCAAGATACGTACGCCATGTCATTTTTCTTTGTTTTTTGTTCATAGCAGCATTATACAATAGGAATTCGGATAATGCAAGAGCGGTATTTTTTTTTGATGTTTTAAACCTGTCAGAATTTTTTTCTTTCTTTAAGGAATCCCTGTAAAAAACTTCAGCTTTTTGAAGATGAGTTATAAGGATTGGCAACCCGCATTCATTCTTTTTTCATATTCTCTAATATCTGTCCGATATCTTCGTTTATGCATATCGAGCGGTCACGGATTTCTTTAGGACAGCGTGCCTCACCGTAATTGATACAGGCATAAACTGCCAGCGGGTTTTCGGTTGTCATGCGCCAAAACGGATATTTGATAATGCCGGGAGTATTCGAGCCGACACCTAATTCCCAAAAAAGCACGCGGCTGTTTTTGTGAGAAGCAACAAAATTTGCATAGCGTTCGGCAGCCCGATGCCAACCGTCATCTTCTACAAAAGAAGAATCGCTTCGTAAATTCATCGTCATCGGCTTACCGCAATGTGGACAGTACGGAATTAAATCGGACGGTATTCGCATACCGTGCTGCGTTTCAATCATTTTACTGACGCTATCTTCGTTATCGTAGGTTTTATTATGACATGGTTCGCTGCACTGCCATAAGCCGTAATCGCCCTGCGTATAAAAGAGCCGATTTTTATCAAAACCGTTTTTTTGAAATTGATGGTCAACGTTTGTCGTCAACACAAAATAGTTTTTATCTTTTACGAGTGTATACAGGTTTTTATAAACGTTTTTAGGTGCCTGTACGTAACGGTTGTAAAAAATGTGACGGCTCCACCATGCCCAATATTCTTCAAGCGTTTTAAACGGATAAAACCCGCCCGAATATATATCGGTAATGCCATATTTTTCGCGGAAATCCGAAAAATACTTTTCAAACCGCTCGCCCGAATATGTAAACCCCGCCGCAGTCGATAGCCCCGCTCCGGCTCCGATAATGACCGCTTCGGCTGCAGAAAGCGCTTTGGCCAGTCGTTTACTGTTTTGCAATTACTTCCTCCGCTACATGCGTATTTTTGTACAATACGCGGAAACAATACATCACGATGCCGGAATTTTGTCAATACGGCGTAAAAATAGTCTTGCACCGTATTGTGAACGGCTCTCAAGGTGAGCTTTGCTTACCGGTGTTCTTTAAATTTATTCGCAAGTTTGTGCAAACATCGCTTATCAACATATGCGTTTTTCTCTTATCAATTCGGCAATTTTTAAGATTAGATAATCTTTTCAATTGCCGAATTTTACAGGATATCTTCTTTTCTATTTTTACGGCATCAAAAAAGTCAACGTATTTGAGAATATTCAGTACTATTTTTTTTAAGACAGTCAGATTCGTCGCCGCATTATCTTTCCGTGCACAACTAATAATCTTTATTCAGCATTGTGTCCAAAACCCAATACATATCCGAACCTCTGCTAAGAAGCTAAAATATCGCATGCATAAAACTACCGGCATCTATGTCTATACCGAAAGCTTACACTTTAAATTTTCCGACTTCTTCTGCAAGGTTTTGAATACTGAGCTTGTTCTTCTGCGTAATCTCGTTGACTTCCT
>CAUUAT010000021.1:0-22785 GCA_963543195.1 uncultured Treponema sp. | reverse complement strand
AAAATCATTACCGTTGTTTCGTAAAACTGCCCCATATGGATTGCCGTCTATTTTAATTTCTGCATTATCCGAAGAATAGGCGATGAGTCTGAAATGAATCGATCTATTTGCAGACGCAGAAGGAATAAGGGGCTGGGAAGAAGAAGTCGAGCACTTTAAAAGGAAAAAACCTAAAGTGGAGCGCAAATAATTAACCGAATCGGACCAGTTATTCTTTTTGTGTGTTACTGCGCGGACAATGTCCGAGTTACATTCGTTTTCATTTTCATATATTTTATAAAATATGTCGAAACCGTTAAAATACCCCGAAGCATTTGCCGTATTTTCGGTATCGGAAGTTTCAAATTCAAAATATTTTTCGTTATCGGCAATATTATCGCTCGGATCATGTTTTGAAGAAGGCGGTGCTAAATAAATGATATTATCTATTCCGCACGAAAATAGAGAAAAGATACAAAAAAAAACCGCGTTTATTTTTTTTTTCAACTTAAAACCGCCCGTAAGCACCGCAAAAACACCGATTACGCATAGGAAGCCCTTCAAAAATCTTAGTTTTTAGAGGTCATCCTTAATTTTTAACTTGCGATGCTTAATCGGGTACATCGCTTCCGTTTTTATTTGTTTTTAGAAATATCGATTATACGCGATTTTGCAAGCAGCGCCCATTCGTTTTTAGGGTAGGCTTCCAAAAGTTTATTATAAACGGCAACCGCTTCATCATTTTTCGCCATCGCTTCGTATATTCTACCCGAGTTAAAAAGGGCTCGCGGAACAAGCGGAAAATTTTTAATTTTTGAAGCTTTTTCATAGCATTCCAAAGCTTTTTCATTATTTCCGAGTTCGTCCGCACAAGCCGCCGCATTAAAATACGCAACGCCCGCCGTATAAAAATTTTCAAGCGACTGAGCGGCGCGTTCATAATAATTTAAAGCGTCTTCATACGATTTACGCTGAAAATAAATTTCGGCTATGGCAATATTCGCCCTAAAAGCGGAATAAGAAGAATTCCGAGCCGCTAATGCCGAAAGTTTTTCAATCGCTTTATCTTCTTCGGCTTTTATTTTTTCCGAAACGGTATTTCCGGTTTCGCCTGAAGCGGCATCGGTTTTTTCGGCAGCCGTTTCTTCACCTACCGAATCTCCGGCAGACTCCCGTTTTTCGGAACCGGTTTTATTTTGCAGTTTAAATTCTTCCAAATCATAAATAACTTTTTCAACTTCGGTTAGGGATTTTTCCCGCAATTTTCCCGAGACGGAAAACCCGATAATAAGACCTGAGCCTATTATTATAATGCCGCCCAAAACGGCTAAAACGGTTTTCCGGTTTGCCGTCAAAAAATCGGTTACCTTTTGTGCCAAATCTTTATTTTCCCGATTCAAAGCCATTTTATATCTCCTTAATTTCAAGTTCTTTTATCAGCCGCGATAAATATGTTCGCTGTATGCGCAACACTTCCGCAGCAGCGGTTTGATTCCACTTGTGTTTTTCCAAAACTCCCGCTATGTATTCTTTTTTAAATCCGTTTATAGCGGTTTTTAAATCTCCGTCGCTGCCGATGTTGCAGCGTTCCGCGTCTATTTCGGATTTAATAAGCAAATCCTTCCGTTCAATGTAAGGCGGAGTACCTAAAACGCAGGCACGCTCTACCGCATTTTCAAGTTCCCGAACATTTCCCCGCCACGGACAATTTTTTATCGTGCTCATCGCATCGGAAGAAAATCCTAAAAACTCTTTTTTAACGTCTTTACTGAACCGTTTGAGAAAAAAATCGGCAAGTTCGGGAATATCTTCGCGGCGATGACGTAAAGGCGGAATATAAACGGGCAAAACATTCAACCGGTAATATAAATCCGAACGGAATTTTCCCTGAGCGACCAATTCTTCAATATTTTTATTCGTTGCAGTTATAATACGGGTGTCAACCGTAACGGTTTTGTTTGAACCGACGCGTTCAAACTGCATTTCCTGCAAAACCCGCAACAATTTTGTTTGCAACGAAAGCGGAATATCTCCGATTTCATCCAAAAATATCGTACCGCGGTCGGCGAGTTCAAAGCGCCCTACCCTATCCGAAACGGCATCCGTAAAAGCGCCTCTTACGTGCCCGAAAAGCTCGCTTTCCAGTAAGCCGTCGGGTAATGCCGCGCAATTAACCCGGATAAACGGCTCGTTTACCCGCCGCGACTGAAGATGCAGTTGTTCGGCAATCAGCTCCTTACCCACACCGCTCTCACCCAAAATCAAAACGGAAGCATCCGACGCCGCTATGTTTTTACAAAGTTCCAGTTTTTCAAGCATTACGGGACTTTTTGCAATAAGCGTGTGATAGCCTTTGTCCTGTTTTAACTGGTCCTGCAGACAAATAATTTCTTCACGCGATTTATTATAATGCCGTGTGTTTTGATAGGCAATTGCGGTTTGGTTTGCAAACAGCTCCAATACATTCAAATCATCGGCATCGAATTTTTTTTCATCCGCTTTATTTAAAACTTCAATTACGCCGATACACGTATCTTTTATGCGCATAGGGACGGCAAGCATATTGCGATTTTTATATCCGGTAGCATTTTGTACGGTCGAATCAAAACGCGGGTCATTTACAACGTCATTGATAATAACGCTTTTGTTATATTTTATAACCCATCCGGCGATACCGTCCATACCGACGACAATATTTTTCGCTTCTATGCCTTTCGGCCCTATGGCAATTTCAAACCGAAGTTTTTCTCCGTCTCGATCGCGCATTAAAAGAGATGCAGCATCTCCCTCAACAACCATCATTGCCGATTCCACAATCTTTTCCAATAAAACGGATAAATCCGAATAATTGGAGTTTATCAGCAAACTTGTATTTACAAGAGTATTGAGCTTATCTCTTTTAATGCTTTCTATCGTTCCCATAAAGCTAAAACGGTTTATTCCGGTTTATTCTTTAGCAAGTCTCCCAGTGTATAGGAAGAATCTTCCCCTTCCCGTTCATTCGACATATACTGGGAAATTTCTTCCTGCTGCTGTTTCCGTTTCAAATCGCGGATTGAAAAAGCCGTTTTTTTGTTTTTGGGATTAAGCTCAATTACAACGGCTTTTACTTTATCGCCGACGGAATATTTTGCCAAAACCTCATCAGGATTATCTTCTTTGTTTTCGACTAAATTCTGTTTGTGAATTAAACCTTCAATATCACCGGGAACTTTCACAAAAATTCCGAAATCCGTAATGGAAGAAACTTCTCCTTCCACAATAGAACCTTGTTTATAAGCGGAAGCGAATTTTTCCCACGGATCGTCGGTAAGCTGCTTTATTCCGAGTCTGATTCTTCTGGATTCGGCATCGCATCCGATAACGATAACTTCGATTTCCTGCCCTACCTCAAGCTCGCTTCCCGGATGTTTTACACGCTTAATCCACGAAATATCGTCGGCATGCAAAAAACCGTCGATACCTTCTTCAAGCTGAATAAAAGCGCCGGCATTTGTTATTTTTACGACTTTTCTCGTAAGGCGGGTTCCGACTTTATACCGTTCCTCAATGGAATCCCACGGATTATCGGTAACTTGTTTGAGTCCGAGCGAAACCCTTCCCGCTTGAATGTCGTACCCCAAAATCATACATGTAACTTTATCGCCCGGTTTTACCATATCTTCCGGTTTGCTGATTTTTTTAACCCAGCTGAATTCGCTGATATGAGCCAAACCTTCAATACCTTCATCAAGCTCGATAAATGCACCGAAGTCGGTCGTTTTGGTAACGGTTCCCGTAACGATATCGTCTACGTGAAATTTATCTTCAAAATTCAGCCACGGATCCTGCGTAAAATGCTTTAATGAAAGATTAATGCGCTTATTTTCAGGATCAAGACGGATCACTTTTACTTCGATTTCTTCGCCCTTTTTTACGAAATCTTTAGGGCGCGTAACATGTCCCCAACTCATATCATTTATGTGCAATAAACCGTCAAATCCGCCCAAATCGACAAACGAACCGAAACTCGTAAAGCTTTTTACAAACCCTTTTACGGTATCTCCGATTTTCGTTTTAGCGAAAAAGGCTTCTCGAGCCTGTTCAATACACTCTTCCATATATTTCCGGCGATTTACGACAATATTTTCACCCATACGTGCGCTGAAACTCAATTTTTCAATGTAAAATTTGGATTTTATCCCCAGCAGCGTTTCAGGCTTTTCAACGCGGACAACATCGGCTTGGCTGAGCGGCAAAAAAGTCGTAAGACCTCCGCCAAGTCGAACTTCGTAGCCTCCGCGTACCAATTTTGAAATTGTTCCTTCAATGGGCGTATTGTTTTCGTAAGCGTCTTTCAGTTTCTTTTGAAGAATTTTTCTATCGGCTTTTTGTTTCGATACGACCAAAGAACCGTTTGAACCTTCGGTTTTTTCGATAAAGACGTTTACTTTGTCGTCTACTTTCGGTTCCTCATCGAATTCTTCCAAAGGAATATGACCTTCGGATTTTCCGCCTACATCGACAAAAACGGTTCCGTTGTTTACAGCAACAACGCAGCCTTCTTTAATTGTCCCCGCCTCGGGAGCCTCAAAATTGTTTAAGTACTCCTCTTGTAATTGTGCTTGGATGTTTTTGTCGGAGCTGTTTTCAACACCCTCTACCACTTCCATCTTTTCCATAGATAACCCTTTATTATGTATTTTGTCCAGCATTTCTGCGTAAACTTCATTTATCGTGACGTTTGAAGTATCCAAATAAACAGCGTCCGGAGCAATTTTTAAGCCGCCTTCCTTTTTATTTTTATCTACTTCATCCCTTTCAATAATCGTTTTTTTTATTTCGTCAAAAGACAATTTACTTGTTCCCTGCTCAAAACGGCGACGTGCCCGCGCATCCGCAGAAGCATCAAGGTAGAATTTATAATCCGCATCGGGGAAAACGGCCGTCGTCATATCTCTGCCTTCGCATACCGCTCCCGTTTTTTCAGCTTCGCTTCTTATTTTTTTGTTTAAAATTCGGCGTATCGGAACAATTGCGGAAAGAGGAGCTACGACGGCTTCTACGGCATCGCTTCTAAGATACGGTTCTACGTTTTCTTCGCCCAAATATATGTTTCCGTTTTTATAAAATAAGGAAACCTTTTCCGCAAAGGCTGCCCACCGTTCTTCTTCGGAAGTATCCGGAGCACTGCCTCCCGAACCGTCCACGCCGCCGCCCAACGAACGTAAAATAGCCAACGCCAAAGCCCGGTAAAAACTTCCCGTATTCATAAACGTAAGATGTAATTTTTCGGCAATCATTTTTGCCAATGTACTTTTGCCTGAGCCGGCAGGTCCGTCGATGGCTATTATCATAGCTGCGCATTATACATTTTTTTCAATACTATGTATATAGTTTTTCCGCAAAAACTATAGTATTTTTTTTTTAAATATATTATAGTAACCGCCTTATGGCAAATAAAAACAACAAAAAAGCATCACTAGGCTGGTTCTTTTGGGTAGCGTTCATTTTGCTTATCGCGTTGCTTTTTTTTATAAACAAAGATAATATACGCACGGTATTGGAAAAAACAAATGCAAAAAAAATTTTCCAAAAAAACGAAAAAGAAGAATTAAAAACCGAAGCCGAATTGATGGAAATTCAAAACGAAATAGAAAAAATAACCGCTGAATCCGAAAAAAACGGTACCGATTCGCAGCAGCTTGAAAACGGATATCAAAGCAACTCGGCGGCGGAAAAAACGGCCGAAAAAACGGAAAAACTGCCGGAGAAAAACACAAAACCGGCGACCGACAAACAAACCGAAACCGTAAAAACTGCCGAAGAAAAAAATAAAAAAGACACCGCCGGTTCTAAAAATACTCTAAACCGAAACGATTCGACACGCGGAATCGAAGAACAAAAAACAAAGCCTCAAACCGGAACCGGAATTTCTCAAACGGAAAAACGTACTATATTTTTTGCACAGGTTGAAACCGACGGCAAAATTATACGAAAACCGGTTACACGGCAGATACGGAAAACCGATTCGCCTATGTCGGAAGCAATAAAAGTATTACTGCAAGGGCCGTCAATCGAAGAGGCAAAAAAGGGCTTGCGTTCCTTTATCCCGCCTGAAACCGAACTGATTTCCGCATATGTAAAAAACGGAACCGCTTTTATAAATTTCAGCGAAGAATTTCAGTTTAACAGATACGGCATTGAAGCTTATTATGCACAGCTTGCGCAAATCGTATTTACGGTTTGTGAATTTCCGACGGTAGAAACCGTTCAGTTTTTAATTGAAGGCAGGCACAAAGAATATTTAGGCGGCGAAGGCGTTTGGATAGGCTCTCCTTTTTCAAAAGCCTCTTTTTAGCCCGATTAGAGCGCCCGATACACAAACCGCATCCCGCCGTTGAACACATATGAGAACCGATTTCAGCGAAGATTATTTTGAAAACGAAACGTTTTCTCCCCTTGATCCCGATAAGACCGCACAATATCTCGACGAATCCGGCGCGTTCGCATCGTTTTTTGAAAATTACGAACCGCGCATTCCTCAATTACAACTGACAAAGGCAATCTGTAATTGCTTTAATGAACATGCGGTAGGAGCCTTTGAAGCGGGTACGGGCGTCGGTAAAAGCCTTGCGTACCTTTTACCCGCAATGATTTGGGCAAAGAAAAACAAAGAACGCGTAGTCATTTCTACGGATACTATAAATTTGCAGCAACAATTGATAGAAAAAGACGTGCTGACCGCAAAAAAAATACTGGGAAAAGAGTTCGCCGGTTTACGATCCGTTTTGGTAAAAGGACGGCATAATTTTCTTTGCCTACGCCGTTTATCGCAAGCTTTGCAGGAAAACGATTTATTTTCCGCAGGAACGGAAGAACTTAATACGATAAAAGAATGGGCTATGGATGCGAAAGAAGGCAGCCGTTCCGAGTTGGGTTTTTTACCGAGCGATACGGTTTGGACGTCGGTGTGCTCCGAGCCGGACAATTGTCTTTCAAATAAATGCCCGTATTACGCCGGCTGCTTTGTGATGAAAATGAAGCGCGAAGCCGAAAACGCTTCAATTTTAGTCGTCAATCACCATATCCTTTTTGCCGATTTATCGGTACGTGCAGACGGATTCGGTTATACCGGCACCGCCGTTCTTCCGGCATTTGAAAATATAATCATCGATGAAGCGCACACAATAGAAGAAGCGGCGGGCAGTTTTTTTTCAGAAGAACTGTCACGGTTTAATTTACACAAACAAATAAATATTCTGTACCGTTCGCGGCGTGGAAAACAATCGGGCTTGCTACAGGCGGTAGTCGCCGCTTCATCCGCCGCGCCTGTGTTTACTGCCGTCATTGCCTTACTCGAGCAAACTGCGGTTTCGTTTAATATGCTTGAAGAAAAAGCTATCGCTATTTTACAAAATGTTCCCGCAAAAAGCCTGATACAAATGACGGACGACGATGTCTGCAACCTTTCGGAATCGATAGAACATTTTTACAAAAATATTTCGGACGTGACCGTCAAACTTGAAGCAATTATAAACGGCGTTGATGACGAAAAAAAAGATGATGAGACGGAAAACGCCTGCCGCGACACTTCGGTCGTTTTAAGCAGACTGAAAGGTATGGCGTCTCTAATGGAACACTTTTTAAACCGGCAAGACTTTCCGAACGACGTTTTTTGGTTTGAAAAGATACGATTAACACAAGGCGAAGCTGTCCGTTTTGTTCAAACACCACTCGTACTCGCCCCGATTATGCGGCGCTCCGTTTTTATGCCGATGTCTACCGTCATTTGTGTTTCTGCAACGCTGAAAATCGGAGGCAGTTTCGATTTTTGGCTCGGTAGAACCGGTCTATATCATTTTACCGAAAAAAAAATATTCGCCGACCATTTTCAGTCGCCGTTTCCATATAAAAGCAATGTCGTCTTAAATATACCGACCGATATGCCGATGCCGGATGAAAAAAAATTTCAAGATACCGTAAACGAAAAAACACTAGCTCTTTTGGAAATAACGCAGGGTAAAACGCTCGTGCTGTTTACTTCGTACGAATCGCTAAAAAAAACGTGCGAATATGTTCGCAGCAACAGTATCGGCGGCATTACCGTTTTACAACAAGGCGAAGATGATCGAATGCGGCTTTTAAATAAATTTAAAGAAGATGTTTCGAGCTGTCTTTTTGCAACGACATCGTTTTGGGCAGGCGTTGACGTTCCGGGAGAGTCGCTTTCACATGTCATTTTGGTAAAGCTGCCGTTTTCGGTCCCATCCGATCCGATTTTTCACGCCCGTTCTCATATAATCGAAAAATCGGGCGGCAATTCTTTTATGCAGCTAAGCATTCCCGAAGCGGTTATACAATTCCGGCAAGGGTTCGGACGGCTCATGCGTTCCAGTACCGACAGAGGGCTTGTTACCGTTTTGGATAAACGGATTTTGGTAAAGCGGTACGGAAGCATTTTTATCGACAGCATTCCGAAAACCATTCAGTGTTTCGCCGACACGAAAACAATATTGAACAAAGCGGAAGATTTTTTGTATAATCATCGGTAGGAGAAACAAAAAAATTATGAAAGCGATTCTTGCCGTCTTATGCTGTCTTACAATGTTGAGTTGGCGCGCCGTTTTAATAGGCGTTTGTTATTCAGTTTATCGGAAAGCCTGCGATTGGGTAAATAGCGAGGTTATCGTAAAACAAGCACCTCGTTTGGTCTTTGCCGTATTAAAACAATACGTAAACTTTAAATTTAAAGGCGACTATACTTTAATAAACGAATTACCGGAGCAATATCTTGTAATCTCAAATCATCAAAGTATTTTGGACATTGTTGTTCATATGCGTTACTACAACGGTCCGCGTCTCAGATTCATTGCAAAAAAAGAACTGGTAAATCATGTGCCGCTTGTTTCTCCGATGTTGAAAAGCGGAAAACATTGCTTGGTTCGGCGTACGGGGAGCCCTATGCAGGCTATGAAAGCCGTTGATATATTTGCGGAACACGTCAAGAAAAATAATTTAATTCCCGTCATCTTCCCCGAAGGTTCACGTTCCAAGACGGGAAAACTCGGTCCATTTTACGCCGCAGGGTTTAGACGGTTATTAAATTCGGCTCCTATGCCGGTCGCCGTTTGCGCTTTGGAGGGCGGATGGGAAATTTCTTCACTTAGGCGGATTACGCAAAATTTAAAAAACGGTTCGTATAGAATCAAACTCTTAAAAATTTACGATGCCCCGAAAAACAAAGAAGAGCAGCTTACAATTCTTGAGGAAGGAAAAGCGCTCATTCAAAGACAATTGGATGAGTGGCGGCGGGAAGCCTCCAGCTGACGAAGAAAGGCTGCAAGCATCTTAAAGGTGTGCGATCGACGCTTTTTCTATTTTTTTTCTCTATTTTCTCTCTTGCAGCTTTTTTATTTATATGATACTATGCACTCATTATCGTACAGAAACGTGAGGGATGAAAACACCCTGACATTATTTGGAGTATACTATGACTAAAACAAACGGAAAAGTAGCCGGCATTAACGGTAACATGATAAGCGTTCAATTTGAAGGCTTGGTTACCCTTAATGAAGTAGGCTATGTTGAAGTTGCTTCGAAAAAACTGAAAAGTGAAGTTATCCGTATACGCGGAAATATCGCTCAGCTTCAAGTTTTTGAAATTACAAAGGGTATCCGCGTCGGCGATCCGGTTGAATTTACCGGAGATCTTCTTTCGGTTGAGTTGGGACCCGGTCTTTTAGGACAGGTTTACGACGGGCTGCAAAACCCTTTGCCGGAACTTGCAGAGCAGGCAGGCTACTTTTTGGAACGCGGTATTTATTTAAATGCGCTTTCCCGCAATAAAAAATGGAATTTTACGCCCGCGGCAAAAGCGGGTGATAAACTCGTCCGCGGCGATGTTTTAGGCACCGTTCCGGAAGGCAGCTTTACGCACCGTATTATGCTCCCATTCAATATGTACGGAAACTATACTCTAAAATTTATCAAAAATGAAGGCGAATATACCATAGATGAAAAAATTGCGGAAGTTTCGGATGAACGGGGTACCGTTTTCCCCATAACGATGAGCTTCCGCTGGCCGGTAAAAAGACCCATAGACTGTTACGCGGAACGGTTAAAACCCGTTGAAACACTGGTTACCAAAATGCGCACTATGGACACCTTTTTCCCCGTTGCAAAGGGCGGAACCTATTGTATTCCCGGCCCCTTCGGTGCGGGTAAAACCGTTTTACAGCATGCAACCAGCCGTAATGCGGACGTGGACATTGTTATCATCGCAGCCTGCGGCGAGCGCGCGGGCGAAGTCGTAGAAACTCTAAAAGAATTCCCCGAATTAAAAGACCCGAAAACGGGCAGAACCTTAATGGAAAGAACGGTTATTATCTGTAACACCTCTTCCATGCCGGTTGCGGCCCGCGAGGCCTCGGTTTACACAGGCGTTACCCTTGCCGAATATTACCGGCAGATGGGCTTGGACGTGCTGCTTTTAGCCGACTCCACAAGCCGCTGGGCGCAAGCCTTGCGCGAAATGTCGGGACGCTTGGAAGAAATACCGGGCGAAGAAGCCTTTCCGGCCTATCTTGAATCCTACATTGCAGCTTTTTACGAAAGGGCGGGGATTGTTCGCTTAAAAGACGGCTCGAAAGGCTCCGTTACGATCGGCGGTACGGTTTCGCCGGCAGGCGGTAACTTTGAAGAACCGGTAACACAGGCAACGCTTAAAGTTGTCGGCGCCTTTCACGGTCTTTCCCGCGAGCGCTCTGATGCGCGGAAGTATCCTGCGATCCATCCTCTGGATTCATGGTCGAAGTACCCCAGCGTTTTACCGAAAGAACAGGTAAACTACGGACGCGGCTTTTTACGGCGCGGAACTGAAGTTGAACAAATGATGAAGGTCGTAGGCGAAGAAGGCACCAGCATAGAAGATTTTATCGTGTATTTAAAAGGCGAGCTTCTTGATTCCGTTTATCTGCAGCAAAATTCTTTCGATAAAGTAGACGATGCGGTTTCGGTGGAGCGGCAACAGCATATTTATACTATTCTTATTGAAATTTTAGGCTCGGCATTTAAATTCGTTTCAAAAGACGAAGCCCGCTCTTATTTCAGTAAACTGCGGCTTTTATTTATCGATTATAATTATTCGCCGTGGAATTCTTCGGACTTTAACGCGAATGAAGAAAGACTTAAAAACCTCATCGCGGAAAAAGCGGACGGTTTGGATGAGCAGGCAAAAAAATTATTGCAGCTAGGCGGTGTAAAATGAAAAAGGTATACAGCAAAATAGAATCGATTAACGGCTCGGTTATTACGGTAAAAGCCGACGATGTTACTTATGGAGAATTGGCTGAGGTTCAAACCCGTTTCGGCACATCGCTTGCCGAAGTAAATAAACTTGACGGCGGATTGGTTTCGCTTCAGGTTTTTGCAGGCGGACGGGGCGTTTCTACGGGCGATGAGGTACGGTTTTTAGGGAAAGAAATGCAAATCAGCTTTTCCGAAGACATTTTAGGCCGTATTTTTACCGGTTCGGGTACCCCGCGGGATACGGGACCCGTACTGAAAGACAATATGATTCCGATAGGAGGGCCGTCGGTTAATCCGTCAAAACGTATTTTGGCGAATAAAATGATCCGTACCGGCATTCCGATGATTGATGTTTTTAACACCCTCGTCGTTTCGCAAAAACTGCCGATTTTTTCAAGTTCCGGTGAACCGTATAATGAACTATTAGCGCGGATTGCGATGCAGGCAGAAGTAGACGTCATTATCTTAGGCGGAATGGGTTTAAAATACGATGATTATCTTTATTTTAAGGATACGCTTGAAGAAGCGGGCGCATTAAGCAGGACGGCGATGTTTGTTCACACGGCAGCCGATCCGACGGTAGAATGCTTGATGATTCCCGATATGTGCCTTGCCGCTGCGGAAAAATTTGCAATAGCGGGTAAGAACGTCCTTGTCCTTTTGACGGATATGACCAACTTTGCGGACGCAATGAAAGAAATAGCTATTACGCAGGAACAGGTGCCTTCAAACCGCGGGTATCCCGGCGATCTTTACAGCCAGCTTGCAGCCCGGTATGAAAAAGCCGTCGACTTTGATGATGCGGGTTCCGTTACTATCCTTGCGGTTACGACAATGCCGGGCGACGACGTTACACACCCCGTTCCCGACAACACCGGGTACATTACCGAAGGTCAATTTTACCTTAAAAACGGCCGTATCGAACCGTTCGGAAGCCTTTCGCGTTTAAAACAAAACGTAAACGGCAAAACACGAAACGACCATCGGGCACTGATGGATAATATGATAAAACTCTACGCTTCCTATAAAGACACATTGGAAAAAAAATCTATGGGATTTATGATGAGCGAATGGGATGAAAAACTCTTAAAGTACGGTAAAAAATTCGAAGCGGGAATGATGGATCTTTCGGTGAATATTCCGCTGGAAGATGCCCTCAACTTAGGATGGAAAATTCTTTCCGATTGTTTTGCTAAGGAAGAAACGGGAATTAAATCGGATTTGGTAAATACATACTGGCCGGCAAAATAAAGGGCGGTTTATGGCTATAAAACTGACTAAAAACGAGCTTAAAAATCAAAAAGAGTCTCTTAAAATGTATAGGCGGTATTTACCGACCCTACAGCTGAAAAAGCAGCAACTTCAAACCGAAATACGTACGATTGAAACACGAGCGAAAGAAGTACGGCTTCACAGAGACGCGCTCAATAAGGAATTTGAAGAATGGCTCGCCGTTTTCGGAGAAACCGGTGTTTTTGTCTCTTCAATGGTAAAAATACGGGAAATAAAAACTTCTGCCGGAAATATTGCCGGTGTCAGCATCCCCGTTTTTTTAGGGGCGGAATTTGAGCGAACAAAATACGATTTATATTCAAAGCCGCTTTGGGTGGACATTTCGTGCGAAAAAATGCAGGACGTTCTGTCCCTTGACTTGGAAGCGAAAGTTTTAGATGAACAAGTCCGTCTTTTGCACCATGAGCTTCGAACCACCACGCAACGCGTAAATTTATTTGAAAAAGTAAAAATCCCTGAGACGCGGGCAAATATAAAAAAAATTACCGTTTATTTGGGAGATCAGCAGGTCGCGGCTGTCGTGCGCGGTAAGATTTCCAAAAAAAATCTTGAAAGAGCTCAAAAAAAAGGTGAGGCTTAAACTATGATCGTACCTATGAAAAAAATAACAATTTTGGTGCTAAAAAGCGAACAGCGTAAAGCCTTAAAAGATTTACGTAAGCTGGGACTGGTTCATATTGAAGATAAGCCCGCTTCTGGTGCTCTTATAAACGAGCTGCGTTCCGAAAAAAACGACTTAACGCTTGCAAAAAGCTTTTTAATGGAATATCTGCCTAAAAAGAAAAAACACACGACGGAACCGTCTCTTTTAAGCGAGGAAGATACTTTAAAATTCGTGTATTCCGTACTTGATTTAACTTCTTCATATAAAAACAACATTGAAGAAGCGGGCAGATTAAAGGCGGAGATTTCTTCTTATAAAGCATGGGGGGATTTTTCTCCCGCCGATTTAACGTACCTTTCGGAAAAAGGCGTGCATCTGTTCCCTGCTTCCGCGACGGAGAACTCTTATGCGGCGCTTCCAAAAACCGTGCGTACGCTTTTTTTAAGCAACATCAAAAAAACCGTCCGTTTTTTAGTGTGGGCGGAAAACGACGCACTTCCCGAAGATTTGCCGCCGGATGTCGTTCCGCTTAAAATGCCCGAACAATCCGTAAATGAACTTAAAGAAAAAGCGAAGACGCTTGATACGAAAATCGCTTCATACCGCTCCGAAATGACCAAAATGTCGGCTTATTTAAATTCGATTGACGCTTTGGACAAAACCGTAAGCAAAAAACTTGAATTTGAAATAATACGCGAAGGCATGCCCGTCATTCCCATCTCCGAAGAAAAATCTGAAGAACCGACGGGCATCGAAAACGGAGCTGCGGAGCAAAACGGTTTAAATCTTGTGACCCTTACCGGGTATGTCCCGACTGAACAAGAAAGCGAAGTTACAACGCTTGCAAGAGAAAAATCGTGGGCGTATATTTTGCAAGAGCCCGAAGAAGACGACCCCGTTCCGACAAAATTAAAACATAATAAAATAACGGCACTTATCGCACCCCTTATGGACTTTTTAGGAACCGTTCCGGGTTATAGAGAACCCGATATTTCACTTTGGTTTTTACTTTTTTTCGGCATATTCTTTGCGATGATTTTTGGCGACGGAGGATACGGTTTTTTAATCGTGATTATTTCAGCTGTAAAGATGCTTAAAACAAAAAAAGAAGGTAAAAAAATCGATGCCGCTCAACATCTTTTTATGTACCTCGGCGTTATGACCGCAATTTGGGGCATACTTACCTGCTCGTGGTTCGGCGCGGACGCCGAATATTTGCCGGATTTTTTGAAAAACATAGCAATCTACGGTATTTCGTCAATGGAACAGGCGGGCGTAAAAAATAAAAACGTTATGCATGTTTCGTTTGCAATAGGCATCGCGCATTTATCGATTGCGCACCTTATGGGAATAATCCGCAACAGAAAATCGCTGAAACTTTTAGCGGAACTCGGCTCACTGTGTATGCTGTGGGGAATGTATTTCGTTATTTTAAATTTAATAATAAGCTCCGAAAAATACCCTATCGTTTTAGCGGTGAAACTAAGCATTGCAATCGGGTTTGTTCTTAACTTTGTTTTTGCAAATTATGAAGGCAGTATTGGAAAATCTATTTTGGAATCATTAAAAAATATAATCAGCGTTATTTTAGGACTGGTAAACGTATTTTCCGATTTGATGAGTTATATCCGCTTGTGGGCGGTGGGACTTGCAGGAGCTGCCATCAGTATGACGGTTAATACAATGGCAACGCCGATGCTGCGCGGCATTATTTTCGCTATAGGAATTATTCTGCTTGTCTTCGGGCACGGATTAAATCTTGCAATGAATGCTCTTTCGGTAATTGTACATGGAGTGCGCCTCAATACAATGGAATTTTCAAGCCATGTAGGTTTGACATGGTCTGGTTTTAAATATATGCCTTTTTCCGAAGCGGAAACGGCTTAAAAAAATAGGAGTTTTATATGAATGTTGGTATGTTTGGAGTTGCGGCGGTTTTAGGTATTTCCGCCGTAGGTTCTGCAATGGGTTTGGCCATCGCAGGTATGGGAACAATCGGCGCGTGGAAAAGATGTTATATGAATAACAAGCCCGCTCCTTTCCTTATGCTGATTTATGCCGGCGCGCCGCTGACGCAAACAATTTACGGCTTTATCCTTATGATGTTTATGCAGCCGAAAGCTGCAGCAAATCCCGGCTTTATGCTCGGCGTAGGTCTTGTCTGCGGCGTAGGAATTGCAGCTTCCGCAATTGCACAAGGAAAGGCCGCCGCCGCCGCTTCCGATTCTTTCGGTGAAACCGGTAAAGGCTTTTCCCAGTATTTAATGATTGTAGGACTTTGCGAAACTGTTGCGTTATTTGTTATGGGCTTCGGTATGGGTATAATCTTAGGATTATAGAGGCAGTTTAATATCCGTTAAAATTTTTAAAAGCACCGCACTCGGCGAGTAATTTCCGTAAGTTTTTATTTTATAAAGAACTTACGGAATTATATCCGCAAATAAAAAATAAAGCAAAGCATGCTTTGTGAGCGGTTCCCCTTTAAGAACTGAAGTTTTTTAAAGGGGGGTCTTATATTATCCCAGCTGAAATATTTTTACCGCAAATCTTGCAAGAAAAACTATAAACAATATCCACGTTACAGCCGGAATGTCTTTATATTTTCCTTTTATACATTTTAAGATTACGTACGACAAAATACCGAATACGATACCTTCAGCGATACTGTAACAAAACGGCATCATAATCATCGTTAAAAATGCGGGGATACCTTCCGTCGGATCTTTGTAATTGATTTCGCCTGCCTGGCTCATCATCAAAAAACCGACGATTATCAAAGCCGGCGCCGTCGCTGCAGGCGGTATTAAAAGGAATACGGGAGAAAACAGGAGCGCAGCGATAAACAGCACTGCTGCCGTTAAGGATGTAAGCCCCGTCCTTCCGCCTGCCGCAACGCCTGCAGTGCTTTCAACATAGCTTGTAACGGTCGAAGTACCTAAAACCGCGCCGAGCACCGTACCTACCGCGTCCGCAAGCAAAGCTTGTTTTACACGCGGAACATTTCCGTCCTTGTCGGTCAAATCCGCTTGAGCCGCCACACCTAAAAGCGTTCCGACGGTGTCGAAAATATCCACAAATAAAAATGAAATAAAAACGACAAAAAATTTAAACGATAGAACTTCAGAAAAGTTGAAATTTCCTATTATGGGAGCGGCCGGCAAACTTATCGGAGACCACCCCTCCCAACCGCCTGCAGGAACCGTTATTTTCATCGGAATACCGATAATCGCGGTAATAAGAATACCGATTAAAATTGCTCCCGGTACTTTTAAAATAAATAAGGCACATGTAATAATCAACCCGATTAAGGCAAGCAGCGACGGAGAGCCGAAACTAAACGAGCCCAACCCGACCAGTGTCGCGGAATTATCCGTGATTATACCCGAATTTTGGAAAGCGATAAACGTGATAAAAATGCCGATACCCGCGGCTACCGCTTTTTTTAAATTCGTCGGAATGGATTTTATAATCGCTTCGCGTACATTTACAAGCGAAAGAAGTATAAATAATATGCCTTCCAAAAAAACGGCAGTCAAAGCCGTCGCAGGCGAATATCCCATACCTATTACGACGCTGTAAGTAAAAAAGGCATTTAAGCCCATCCCCGAAGCAAGAGCTATGGGTAAATTGGCTAAAAAAGCCATTGCAGTGCTGGCGGCGGCGGCCGATAAAGCCGTTGCGGTAAACACTGCGCCGGCATTCAGCCCTGCTTGACTTAAAATTCCCGGATTTACCGCCAAGATATAGGCCATTGCCAAAAATGTGGTAACTCCGGCAATAACTTCCGTTCGCACTGTCGTATTGTGCTCTTTCAGTTTAAATAATTTTTCCATATGAGTAAAAATCTCCTTGTGCTACTATATCATATTATTTTTTTTGGAACAAGAGAGCCATCACGTTACTGAATGATATTTTGTATTCAAGCACACAATCAAGTCGTTTGGTCCGTACTGTTTTATATATGTCGCTTTACGGGGAAATATAAGGTTCTTTGAGAAATTTTTAATCGGAATGAGTTCTGTCAATATGACAGGTTTATACGTTAGAGTACGAATATTGCACGAATATTGCGTTTCCTTGACATAATCGTAAAATACAGTATAATGTACGGAATAAGGAGCAAAAAATGAAAGAGATTTACGGAATAGTTCAGGGAAAGGATGAACAACCGTTGGAAAAAGCAATGGTCGCTTTGCTTAACGATAAGTTTGAAATGGAATTTTCTACCGAAACCGATAAAAACGGAAAGTTCGATTTGCCTGCCGAATCGAAATGTTATCCGTTTTTTATTGCGGTAAAAGAATATAAAGAAAATTATCTTGAATATTGGTGCCAAAACATTGATTTACAAAAAGATTTGGAAATCAATCCGAAAATCGACAAATTGGAAATTTACGGACTGCATTGTTTTCGAATAAAAGGCGCAAGTAATTATTTAATGATTTATTTCCGCCCGATGAGTTTAACGAAATTTCAAGCCAAAGAAAAAGATATTGCACCCGGTATGACAAAAGAATCTCTTACCGTTTCCGTAAACGGCGAATTTTGCGAAATATTGGTAATGACGCATGTCGATGAACAGGGCGGGGAAGAAATCGGCTCTATGACTTCATATTTGGTACAGGTTTCTACGGACGGCGTAAAATTCAGAGAAAAAAACCGTTTGGAAATAAGTATAACCGATGCTGAAGGCGACTACGGCGAGGCATCTCTTTTCTTTAAAGTCTAACGCGTGACGGTATGTTTTTCTCGTATATTGTATAATAGCAAAAAGTATTAAAAAAATAAAAGCACGGTGGGGTATTTTATGAAAAATGAACTTGAAACGATTGCTCTTTCAATCAGAAGCCTTTCGATTGACGCGATAGAAAAAGCAAACTCGGGGCATCCCGGTTTACCGCTCGGAGCCGCAGAATTAGCGGCTGTCCTTTATGGAAATATTTTAAAACATAATCCGCTAAATCCTACGTGGAAAGATAGAGACCGTTTTGTTTTGTCTGCCGGTCACGGGTCGATGCTTTTGTATTCCGTCTTGCACCTTTCCGGCTATGACATTTCAATTGACGATATAAAAAATTTTAGGCAGCTCGGCTCAAAATGTCCCGGACATCCCGAATACGGAGATACGCCCGGTATTGAAATGACGACCGGCCCATTGGGACAAGGAATTGCAAGCGCCGTAGGAATGGCAATTGCAGAAAAAATGCTTGCAGCTCAATTTAATACGGTCGAATATAAAATTGTTGACCATTACACGTATGTACTGGTCGGAGAAGGCTGTTTGATGGAAGGCGTTTCATCAGAAGCATCAAGTTTGGCGGGACATTTGAAGCTGAGTAAGCTCATCGTGTATTACGACGAAAATAATGTTACGATTGACGGCTCGACAGATATCACATTTACTGAAGATGTTGCAGCGCGGTATACCGCTTACGGTTGGCAAGTTTTGCAGGGCTCAATGTATTCTTATGACGATATTAAACGACTTACCGCCGAAGCAAAAAAAGATGAGCGACCCACGCTTATTATGCTGAAATCCGTGATAGGGCGGGGTGCCCCGACAGTCGCCGGAAAAAATAAAGCACACGGAGCGCCGCTCGGAAAAGAAGGCGTTGCCGAAGCTAAAAAATATTTAGGACTTGATAGTTTAAAAGAATTTTATGTCGTACCGGAAGCATACTCATTCTTTAAAAAAAGACGGGAAGAACTAAGTGCGGCGGAAGACGAGTGGAATAAGGTGTTTGAGAACTGGAGCAAAAAATACCCTGATAAACGGAAAAAATGGGACGAATATTTTTGTGAAGGCGGAATATCAGGGCGGCTTTTGGACGGCTTCGTCTTGCCTCAGTTTAAAAAAGAAGAGCCGCTTGCAACTCGTGCAGCTTCAAAAAAAGTGCTAAATGAATTTGCAAAAACGTTTACAAACCTTGTAGGCGGGTCTGCCGATTTGGAAGGGCCCAATGCGGTCGGCTTGGACGGTATTTCCGCTTTTAATGATAAAAATCCTTCAGGCAGATATATACATTACGGCATACGGGAATTTGCAATGGGCGCAATTACAAACGGACTTCAGCTTCACGGCGGGTTTAGAGCTTTTTGCGCGACGTTCTTAGTATTTGCGGATTATCTCCGTCCCGCACTGCGGCTTGCGGCATTGATGAAGCTACCTTCTATTTTTGTGCTCACTCACGATTCGGTTTATGTCGGCGAAGACGGACCGACTCATCAGCCGGTGGAATCGCTTGCCGCTTTGCGTGCAATTCCCAATGTTTCGGTTTTTCGTCCCGCCGATGCGGAGGAAACAGGCGAAGCATGGAAGACGGCTCTTAAACATAAAGGCGGTCCCGTTTGTTTGATTTTAAGCAGGCAGAATTTGCCTGTTTTGGAAAAGGCCGATACTCTCTGGCATAACCGTTTTTCAAACGGTGCATATATAGTAAAAGACACCGAAGGAGCTCCCGATGTTGTTGTTTTGGCAACCGGTTCCGAAGTAAGCACGGCGGTGAAAGCGGCACATAGTATAAAAACTAAAAAAGTCAGAGTTGTTTCCGTTCCCTCAAAAGAACTTTTTGAAAACAGCGGCAAAAACGTCATTCATTCTATTTTAGGCGGCTGCAAAAAAGAAGTGCGTGTTATTACTGTGGAAGCGGGTGTGAGACAGGGCTGGGAAAACTGGACGGGCTGCAAACGCAATAATTTTTCTATCGAGCGCTTCGGCTCTTCCGCGCCCGGCGGAAAAGTCGCAGAGCATTTAGGCTTTACGGTTGAAAAACTTGCGGAACTGATTGAATCATAAATGCTTGAAAAACCTTGCATATAAAGCGCACGCATTTTCATGCACTAATGCAACAATTTTCGAGAATTTATATTCTCTCAACCGCCGCATTTTAAAGAGAATTAAACTACAGTGATATCCGTCCGTATAAAAAAATCGAAACTTTGTTTTTCCGATAACGGAAAATCTTCCGAAATTGATATTCCGCCGTCAAAAAGCCATTCGCTTCGTGCATTGATTTTGGCGGCTTTCGCCGATAGTCCGTCTGAAATTGAAAACATTTTAATGAGCGGAGATATTGAAACAGCCGTTTCCGTTTTGCAGACGTTCGGGGTAAAAACGGAAATTTATAAAAACGACTCCGGAATTTTTACGGCAAAGGTTGTTCCTCCGAAAAACGGGATAAAAGAATTCATTTTAAAATCAAAAAATAGACCACTAATAATAGACGCAGGGAATTCCGGTTCAGTGTTTTATTTTTTAGGAGCTGCGTTTACGGCACTTCCCGTTTCTTTTATTTTTACCGGCGACGTATCATTATGCAAAAGACCCGCTGCGCCTCTTATCGAAATCTATAATGCGCTCGGAATAAATTACGAATTTTTAGTTTCCGAAAATTATGCGCCCATTACAGTAACGGGTAAAAATTTAAACTCGTTTCAAACGTGCTCTCTTTCAGGAAACTTTTCACAACCGATCAGCGGTTTATTATTTTCCGCCGCTTTGCGAAACGGGGGGCTTGCGGTAAATTTAAAAACGGCGGGCGAACTTCCTTATCTTAGAATGACGGTTGAATGGCTGAAACGCTGCGGCATACAATGTCGGCATTCCCGTAACTTTAAAAAATTCAAGTTCGACGGAGGACAAAAACTTCAGGCAGTTAAAACGGTAATTCCGGGTGATTGGTCAAGCGCAGCTTTCCCTATTGCGGCTGCAATTGCATCGAATTCCGAGCTGAAATTAAAAAATCTGGACATAACCGATGTGCAGGGCGACAGAGAAATCGTTAGTATTTTACGGCAAATGAATACGCCGATGCATTATGATAAAAACGATAAATCACTTACCGTGTTCCCTCATAACGGAAAACTTACAGGCGGTGAGTTCGACCTTTCGGATATGCCCGATGCCGTTCCCGCTTTATCGGCTATTGCCTGTTTTGCAAAGGGGAAAACCGTTTTAAAAAATATCGGGATTTGCCGTTTTAAAGAATGTGATAGAATAGCGGCCGTTTGTTCGGAATTGGGTAAATTCGGTGCGGATGTAACTTCGGAATCCGATTTTTTAATAATACAGGGAAAGGGCGGAGACGGCTTACATTGCGGCGAAACGTACAGTTACGGAGACCACAGAATTGCGATGATGTCGATTGCAATGAGTTTGGGGCTTACTTGTCGGAAAACTTCCGGCTTTACCGGTGAGGATTTTTCTGTAATCCGCGACACCGAATGTATAGATGTAACGTATCCCTTGTTTATCGAAGATTTAAAAAAATGCGGTGCATCATTGGATGTTATTGCGCACTAAAATGCCGTAATTTTTATCACAGTATTTTAATTAAGCGGTACCTTGTAAAAAAAACTTGTCGGATTTGCTTTGCATCCTTCGCAAATAGAGATTCCCGATCAGCATTTACTGATCAATCAACAAAAACGGTAAGCAAAGCTCACCTTATGAGCGACTATCCGGTAAGCTTCGCTCACCTTTAAAAAGTAAAGGTTTTTAGAGGTTTCCACAGGCTAAAGTACGGTATAAGCAAAACGAATAAGGAAAAATTTCCCTAATTGCGTTTGCCGCCCGCTCAATTCAACTTTAAATGTAAGATAATCGTTCTTCCGTCGTCGTCGCACACTTTCATCGCAATGCGGGTGTACAGTTTCAGTTTGCGCTTCAACATTTTTCGTGCGGCGGTGTAAAAGGTACGCTGCTCCAAAAGTTCCATACCGCATTTTTGTGCAAAGGCGGGACAGTCGTTTACGTAAAAATACATTTGTGCCGAAGTGTTGCCCGTTTTTTGTACATATTTATTTGCATATTTTATACCGATTGCGTTCGTCGCGTCAAAAATCAATTCGCCGTGCGGAAAACGCTTTTTTACGTCCGCTAAAAACTGTAGAATTTTTTCTTCGCGAAAATATTGAAATACGCCCGACACGATGAGTAAAGACGGAAGTGCGGTGTCTATGCGATCCGCCCATTCCGGGGTAAAAATGTCGGATCCGATAAGCGTTTCGTTTTCTTTTGCGCCCAAAATATTTTTGCGCAGTTCGATGACTTCGGGCAAATCGATTTCGTAAAAAGCCGCACCGTTTGCCTGCAGGCGAAACACGGCCGTTTCCAGTCCCGCACCGAGATTGACGATGTTGCATTTTTCATGTTGTGCAAGAAAGTTTTTAATCATCTCGTCGAAATTGTAATAGCGGGCAACCGAAGCCAGCATCGTGTATTCGGAAGACGATTTGTAAATCCGCTCAAGCGCACCGGCGGGGATTTTTCCCTCCAGCGACAAAGCCGTTTCATCGTAAAAATATTCGGGAAAGCGCTTGGACACATAAATCCGTGCCGCCATCGGGATAAGCATGGTATCCGCTACACCGTTAAATTCGTTCATCGTATCCTCCTGTTAGTAGGTCTTCAGAAATTCTTTGTCCGAAGTATATCAGAGTTTTAAAAAATTTTCAGTACCTGCATACAAAGCGGTATGAACTCCGGAAGCGATCGGTTTTTTATTCCGTACAAATAAAAGGGAAAAGCGGTTGACAACAAAACGGAGGCTGATTTAATATTTGTGCTGTAAGGGTTGAAAATAAAATGAAAAGAGTATCAATTTTATTTAATTTACTTT
>CAUUAT010000020.1:0-23606 GCA_963543195.1 uncultured Treponema sp. | reverse complement strand
TATGGATAATTTTTATCTCAACAATACTTGTTATTATTTTATACAACAGTTTTTCATCAGTCATTATTAACATAATAAAAAATAAATCAATGTATATTCTTTTACGCTTATCGTTGGTAGCATCGTTGCAATTCGGAACGGCAGGATTGGGAATAACGATAATCAGTTTATTGAGAAAAGAAAATTTTTCAATGCATGGGCTGAACCGGCACAATATAATACAATCGATAGTGTTATGCTCATTATGTTTTATACCAAATATAATGTATACATATTATCATGAGGGGACTATAACATATTTTCCTTTTCGAAAAGTATGGCTTACCGGTGAACTCCTCACAAAAGAACTTCCGGTAACTGTTATAGGTATGTTAATAACTTCACTCATTTGGGGATTTTTTGAAGGTTTTAATTACGTTGTAATTAGTGATAAAATAAATGAGCGCTATCCATGCAAAAATCGATGGGCAAACTGGGGAGCTCTTTCATGTGGAGTATTATGTATCCTCATACATGGCGTGATAGGTGTTACAGTAGATACTATTTTAGAAACGATTTCAATTTTTATTATTATTTACGGTATGTTAATGGTTAAAAATATAACAGGAAATGCATGGGGATGCGTATTTATTTTTATCATATTTTGGAACGCTTATTAAAGCAGCCCTTTCCGCACAAGGTACTCGTTCGCAACTGCGGTGGGGGAATGTACGTCTACTTCGTAGTTCATTGCCCTCTCTTAAATCTTGCTTCTTTTTAACCCAATTGGATACAAGGCTCCTCCGCTACCCCTCTCATTGCTTCGATCCGGCAAAAAGCATCAAAAAAATGACAATTTATGATCGAATGGCTACAAATTTTCAGGACATGGAACTGTCCAAAAACTGAAAGCCTATCGGTTTTTTAAATAGGGAGTGCAAAAATTGATTTCCGTGCGTTTCCGCTTGAAAAAAAAACATATTCCAACTAAAATAGGTTTGTGAAAATAGGATTTATTGCAGAGCGGGCAAAGCAATTAAAAATATCTTCTCTTTCCGTTTCGGAAGGGCTGCGCACGGGGAGCTTCGGTTCCGCTTTCCGCGGGCACGGTATCGAATTTGATTCGGTACGCGAATATGAGACGGGCGATGATGTCAGAAGCATAGATTGGAATTTAACGGCACGCAGCGGTAAAACTTTTTTTAAACTGTATCGCGAAGAAAGAGATTTAACCGTTTTTTTATGCGTCGATCTTTCGTGTTCTATGACGATAAATACCGGTATTGTTTCACCTGCAGAAAAAGCCGTTGAAACGGCTGCACTTTTAACTTTTGCCGCACGCGCTATTTTTTCTCCCGTAGGAGCTCTCTTTTTTTCAGGAGAAAAAGGCCCATTTTTCCCCCCACGTATCGGCGAAAATTATATTCTTACAATTTTAAAATCAATGGAAAAATTTGCCGCATCTGAAAAAAACGGGCCCGGTAATACGAACGGTACCGATTTGGCCTCATCCTTGACGGCGGTTTCAAAAATATTGCGCTCACGGTCACTCGTAATTATAATTTCGGATTTTAAAGTAGAAGGCTTTGAAAAACAATTGGGATTTTTAGCATTAAAACATGATGTCGTTTGTATAAGATTAACAAGCGCTTCCGATTCGTATTTACCGAATGTAGGAACACTTCCTGCAAAAGACGTTGAATCCGGTTTTAAAATGCTTGTTCCGACAGGCAATAACAATTTTCAAAATGAATACAAAAAAAACTATTTTGAAGAATTAATACGTTGGGAAAATTTATGCAAGCGATGTTTTGCACATCCCGTGTTATTAAATATAACTGATGACTCTGCAGCGGTTTTATCAGATTTCTTTTTATCCAAACAAACTGACCGGCATATTTTTAAAAATACCACAAAAAAATTCGGAGAAAAAAAATGGAAGGAATTTTAATTCCACAGCAAATATTTGTAGGAGATACTGCGGAATTTTTATTTCCTGTGGATTCTCTGTCAAACTTTGACCCTTCAATTTTGACGTCGGGAATTTTTCAAATAGAAAAAATAAAACAAAACGATATACTACAAATTACGGAAATCAAAATTAAACGGCAGGGGAAAAAAGACTATATTTCAATCGGTTTTATTCCGTGGGAATCCGGTGCTCTTTTTTTCCCTTCACTTAAAGAAGCGGGCATTTACGGCGGCCTTCCGCAAATTTACGTTTCTTCAATTTTAGAAACAATGAAAACCGATATTCTACAGCCGCCGCGTCCGCCCATTTTATTACCGGGCACGACAGAATTATTATATGCGGCAGGAGCAGGGCTTGTACTCTGCGGTTTTATAGTAATCGGTATCATAAAAATTGTGAAGAACCGTTTTTTTTCAAATTCATTTTCTCACAGCCAGAAAAAAAGAATGCGGACGTTCTATAAAAATTTAAAACGGCTTGAAAGAAAATCGAAAAAAAAATTCTTAAAAAAGAAAAACAATGAAGAACTGATTCTATTCGGAAAAAGCTGGCTAAAAGAATTTGAAGATACCGTAAGGATCTATTGTTTTGACATAACGGATAAAATCAACATAAACGGATTTAATACTTCTACTTATTCGGAAATTCTTTTTGAGATTAGAAATCGATTCGAGAATTCTTACGGAATTTATTTTGAATTTGAAAAAATACTTTCACATTTACAGGAATTACGGTTTGGGAATTCTATTTTATCGGATGTCAACCTCGAAAAAGAATGCATAAATTTTTTAGCTCAGATTCTTAATCTTGTAAAAATAACGGAATCCGAAATACGCAAAAAAGAAACGACAAAAAAGTGCAAACGGAAGGCTGCTCTATGTTAAGTTTTAATCGTCCGATTTTATTTTTATTGTTGCTACTGTTCTTTTTGTTTGCAATTTTAAAAAAATCAAAAAATATTTTGACACCGGAAGTAAAGTTGAATTTAATAAATTGGAACGGTATTCCTCCTAAAATAAATTCTTTTTTGTATTTTACATATTTCATTTCGCAGTTATTTTTTTATACAGGAATAATTTTTATAATTATTGCATTAACCGAACCTGTCATATTTAAAACCAATCAAGTATACACCGGTTCCGGTAATTCGATAATGTTTTTGCTTGACATAAGTCCGTCTATGGCTGCAAAAGACATTAACGGAGATTCGAGAATCGATAGTGCAAAAAAAATTATCCGCAAATTCGTAAACAAATATCAAGGAGATTCATTCGGTCTTACCGCTCTTGCCAGTACCTCTGCTTTGATTGTACCTCCAACAATTGATCATAAGGTTTTTTTATCCAGACTTAATTCGTTATCGATAGGAGAACTCGGTGACGGAACCGCAATCGGAATGGGCATTGCCGTTTCTTCCGTGTACACGGCAAAAACAAAAAACAATTCGGCATATATTATTTTACTGAGTGACGGAGAAAATAATACGGGCGAAATAAATCCTAAGACGGCAGCGGAAGCTCTTATTCGGAAAGGCATAGGATTTTATGTTATCGGTATCGGGAATCCAGGTTATACGGTTTTAAAATACACGGATAAAAAAGACGGAAAAACATACTCCGCTTCATTTTTTTCCAAGTTCGACGAAAAAGAATTAAAAAAAATTGCACAATACGGAAACGGCAAATATGCTTCGGCAAATTCCGCCGAAATGTTTGAAGAAATTTTTTTTGCAATTTCAAAACAAATTCCGGCGGCTCCTTCCGATTTTATTAAAATAATTGAAGAGAATTTATATTCATATTTTTTATTAGCTGCATTATTTTGTTTTGCAATAGCATGGATTATACGGCGCATTCTTTTGAGGATTGTGTTATGATTAAATTTGAAAACGGCTTTTATTTATTCTTTATTTTGATGTTAATTCCGGTGCTTATTTTCTTTTTTATAAATATACATAAAGTAAAAAAAACATATTCAAAAATTATAAATACAAATAAAATAATTAAACGGGTAAAATTACGTGCTTTATTTTTTTCTCTCGCATGGTTTTTTTTAATCTTGGCGCTCGCATGTCCGATGTGGGGAGCAAAACCCGTCTCTATGCGAAGAAAAGGTGTTTCAGTTATGATTGTAGCGGATATTTCAAAAAGTATGACGACCGATGATATTAAACCGAACCGCTTAGCCGTGCAAAAACAATTTTTAAAAATAATATTAAAGAAATTAAATCGCGCATCGTGCGGATTAGTGTTGACTAAGGGCGAAGGAGTTTTAACGGTGCCGCTTACATACGAAAAAAATGCGTTATTTTCCGCAATAGAATCTTTATCTCCGCATATTTTTTCTTCTCACGGGACAAATTTGGAAGCCGGCGTTTTGCTTGCATTAAATTCTTTCGGCGACAAACGCGGTAATTCAAAAATTATAATACTGTGTACGGACGGAGGCGAGACGAAAGGTTCTCTTTTACGTGCTGCAGAAAAAGTCAAAAAAACGGATGCCGTTTTATTGATTATAGGTTTCGGAACAGAAAACGGAAGTAAGATTTCGATATTTGACGAAACGGGCGAGGCAAAACTTATAGAGTCAAAACTTGATGAATTATTCTTAAAGAAAGCGGCGGAAATATCCGGTGAAAATTCAAAATATATTTCAGCGACTCAAACGGGAGCCATTACCGAATCTCTTAAAATAATAGATTCCGGAACTGAAGAAACGGAAAAAATGACTTATATCCAAGAACCGGTAAAAAGAAATTTTGAAATGCTGGTCATCTCGTTTGTTTTTATATGTTTGGGAGGTTTATCGCTTTATGGTAAAGAGAATTAAATTTATTTTTCACATAATTTTATGCTTTCTTTTTTTTGCATGTACAAAAATAAATGAAGCAAAATTAAATTCTTTTAAAGGATATATGGCATGGAAACAAAACGATTGGACAAATGCATCTTCATCATTTTTAGACTCACTTGTAATTGCAGAAAATATAAACAATGAAGAAATAAAAATATATTCCAATTTCGGAATAGGTTCTACATACCTTATGCAAAACGAAGATTCTTCAGCCATTAAACGATTTGAAGATATAAAAGATTCAAAAAATATGCAATTAAATTCATTCGTTAATTATCAGCGTGGAATTATAGCTTTTAAATCGAAACGGTATGATGAAGCAGCTTATTTTTTTAAACGTTCATTGGAATTTATGCCTAACAGCATAGATGCTAAAATAAATTATGAATTAAGCAAAAAATATTCGACAAAAGCGGAAAATAAATCGCAAAATACCGAAGCAAAAAATATAGCCGAACAAAAAGAAACCGTTTTTGATAAAACAATTATAAATTTAATACAAAAAAAAGGAGAAAAAGAATGGCCGAACTTTCAACAAGAAAAAAATCCGCCCGCATACGACTTTTAATTACCTGTTGTGTATTTTTTAAATTTATGGTGTATGCACAAGATAAAATTCCGCCTCAAATACAAATCCAAAATGAAATTTTATTTTTGAATTCTTTTTTTCCCGTCGAAATAAAATTGGATAACAATTCAGCTTATGCAGGAAGTCTAGTCAATTTTCCGCAGCTTCTTATAGAAGATGAATCTCTTGAACTTGTTGAATCCGGTGCAAGCAAACTATACGACGGTATCTTGATAAAAAATAAATATCGCTTGAAAAAAACGGGGAAATTTACTTTGGCACCGAAATTAGTGATAGGGAAAAAGGTGACGGCGCTTAAACCATTTTCCATACATATAGAGCCTCCGGAACTTTCTCAAAGTACAAATTTTAAATGGGAAATTTTTTCACTCAACAATGAATTGTCTCCGGAAATAATTATAGGAGTTAAATATAAAATTATTCTTTTCGGATTTTTTTATCTTCCGAATGAAAAAACGAATGCTCTTCTTCATTGGGATGTAAATTGTCAAGCGCCCGAGAATGCTATTTTGGAATTATGTATTGCGGAAGATTTAAATTCAAGTTACTCAAATAATGACGGATGGCACCCCGTTGCCTGTTTTTATTGGACGCCGCTTGCCGATAAAGAATTATCATTACCGACACCTGTTTTATCCGCAACAATGTACAGTAAACCTATTGAAAAAATATTTGTACCCGAAGAAAAGATATTTGTGCATAATGTGATAAACACTTCTTTGAATGAATCTTCAGATGATGAAATCGCATTGCAAACTTTAGCAAAAACATTCGGCAGCGATTCAACCGCATCTTTGCCGCAAAAAACCGAAATCGATTTTATTACGCTAACCGAAAAAGCAAAGCAAATTGCGGCACTAAGATTGCGTGAGTCCGAATTCATTTTTCCTTTAAAGATAAAAGCGCAGCGTATTAAAATAGAAAAAGAATTAAACATAGAAAATACATTCCCTGTTTATTCCGTATTATTAAGACAAATCAGTTTTGTTTTCGTATTTTTATTCATTTTTTTTATATGTTTTATTTTTGTTTTGAATAAAAGAAAAAAAAGAAAGCATTTTACATTTTTAATTATTGCTTTTATAATTCCTGCTCTCTTATCAATTGTTATGTACTCATATTTTTTTGTAACAGGAAGATATAAAACGGCAGTATATATTCCTACCGATAAAAATAATCCGGCTTACATTTATCAAATACCGGAATTGTCGGGAACGCCGTCCGGTGAATTAAAAATAGGAGAAACGGTAATTATAAAGAAAAAAAATATTCCTTGGATTTATGTGGAAAAAAACGATAAAACCGGCGGCTGGAAAAATATTTCCGAATTTATAGTTATAGAACATCTCTAAAAAACCGAAATTTTTAAAGATGCTCTATAGATACTAAGGAGAATATTATGGCAAAGAATTTCGGTGATATATTGGCGGAATGGGAAAACATAACCGGAAAACCGTACGGGAAAAAACAAATAAAAAAAGATAAGGAAAAAAGAGATTCAAATGAATTGAAAATAAAAAATGAAAATACAAAAAAAATAAATCCGATGGAGCTTTGGTTAAGACGCAATGGAGTTTATGACAAAGATGCCGCAATTGCAATGCCTGAAATAGACCGTGCAAAATTACGAAAACAGCTAAAAGAAATGCGGCATGAAGATGAAATCGATTTGCACGGAATGACTTGCGATGAAGCTGAAAACGCTTTAAATATTTTTTTCGAAAATTCCAGACGTATGGGTTTTAGAAAAGTTCTTATCATACACGGGAAAGGAAATCACTCGGACAAAGGCGCAATACTTGCTCCGTTTGTGAGGAGATATTTAGAGCACCAAAAATTAGCGGGAGAAACCGGATATTCGAAAAATGCGGACGGCGGTTCCGGCTCTACTTGGGTTATCTTAAAAAATTAAAGGAAGACGATTGGGGATCTCTAAAAAAAGAAAGCTTTGGAGGATACGGTTATTAACTATGCGTCAAGCTTTTTGTCGGACGTCTTTTTATATCTGCGCCGTTCTAAGCAAAAACAGCATCCAATGAACCCCGTCGGGTTGACAATTTTCCGCTTTTCTTGTACGGTAAACGCCCTCAGCATTTTTTGAACTGCTTTTTAATTTATAAGATAAAAATTGTAAAATTACATCACAAATAAAAATCAGGGAAAGCTGCGAAAAAAGAAGTTTTTCGCAGCTCCCGATATATGGAGAAATAGCTTATGTCGATTTTTAAAGCAAAAGTTTGCAAAGATGAAAAATTCAGAATGAAGTGCGAATCGGAAAAACACACTATGCTGCTGGATGAGCCGGTAAATTCGGGGGGAACCGATTTGGCAATGAATCCCGTTGAAGCGCTTTTATCCTCACTCGGTGCCTGTAAATGTATCAACGCATGGTTTTATGCCGAGCAATTCGGTATCCGTCTTAAAGATATAGTCTTTGAAATGGAAGGAAATATAGGTGCCATGGAAAAAGTCGGAGACTGTCTTCCGTTAGTGTTTAAAAGTATTCATACCACAGTTACGGTTTCGGCAGACAATACGGAAGAAGAAATAAAAAAGCTTATAGACTATATTGAGCTTCGTTGTCCCGTAAGGAATACGATTGTCAATTCCGTACCGTGTACAAGCGAACTTATTATAAAATAAAAAAACCGGTAAACCTCGCAAATATTTAAACCCGATGTTTTAAAGTTCCTCAAAAAACAATTGACATAATTTTTTAAAATGAATAGACGTTCCGGCATTCTTTTACATCCCGTATCTCTCCCGAATGATGAAGGCATAGGCACACTCGGAGATGAAGCTTTTGCATTTATTGATTGGCTGAAAAAGAATAAGCTGAGTATATGGCAAATGCTCCCGATTGGGCCGACCGGTTACGGAGATTCTCCTTATGCATCTTTTTCCGCTTTTGCGGGAAACCCGTATTTAATCAGTCTTACCGAATTGCACCGCAACCGACTTTTATCAAATGAAGCGTTTTACGCGTATAAAAAAATAATTGCAGAACACACCGAAAAAAATAAAGTACATTACGGAATTATCAGTAGTTACAAAACGGCAGTTTTAAAAATTGCGGCTCAAAATATTTTACTCAACTCCGACTCCGATTCTCTTTTAAAAGAACGCCTTGAAAAATTTTATACCGAAGAAAAATTTTGGCTTGATGATTTCGCTTTGTTTATGACGGTAAAAGAATTTTACGATAAAAAGAACAGTAAAAAAAATGTACCTGCCGGAATTTGGAATAATTGCTGGGGAAAAGAAATTGCGCTTTACAAAAAAAAAGCCATAGAATATTTTTCCGCAAAATTTTCCGTAAAAGTGCAGCTGCATAAAATAATCCAGTTTTTATTTTACGAACAGTGGAAAAATATAAAACGATATGCCGAAGAAAAAAATATACAATTGATAGGTGACATTCCTATTTTCGTCGCACCGGATTCCGCCGATGTTTGGGCACATCAAAAACTTTTTATGCTTGACGAGGACGGAAAACCTGCCGCCATTGCCGGTGTTCCTCCGGATTATTTCAGCGCGGAGGGACAGCTATGGGGTAATCCGCTTTATGATTGGAAGGAAATGAAAAACTGTGGGTATGCTTGGTGGAAAATGCGGATTAGACACATGCTGAAACTTTTTGATATTATCCGCATTGACCACTTCCGCGGATTCGAATCTTTTTGGGCAATCCCGCCTAAAGCTTGTAACGCCGTTTCAGGTACATGGCTGCAAGGTCCTGCCCATTCTTTTTTTACGGAAATAAAAAACGACCTTATCAACCTTAATAGTAAATATGCTTCTTCCTTGCCGATTATTGCCGAAGACTTGGGCATAATTACCGATTCCGTAGTCCGTTTGCGCGATGATTTTAATTTTCCGGGTATGAAAGTTTTACAATTCGCTTTTGATGTAAATGAAATCCGAAACGGAAAACTTTTAAATCACTATTTGCCGCATAATATACCGAAAAACTGCGTCGCATATACCGGCACTCACGATAACGATACACTTATCGGATGGCTTGACGATCTTTCGGATGAGCAGCTTGGTCTGGTTTATTCGTATATTACCGGAAAGCCGTTTACAAAAAACGAGTACGAAATATATAAAACCGCCTACGGTAAAAGAGAATTATCCGCCGAAATAATTCGCTTATGCCTTGCATCCCCTGCCGATAGTGCAATTATACCGATGCAGGATATTCTTTTTGAGGGAAAAGAAGCACGGATGAATACGCCGAATACATGCGGCTCAAATTGGCAATGGCGTATGGAAACCGTTCCGTCTGAAAATGAAATAACCGAGAAACTGTCGTTATGGAATATGCTGTACGGACGCGGTTAAAATAGTTTTAGGCTGTCTTTCTTTGCGAAGATTCACCTAACTCCGCCGCCGTAAAACGGCATCCTACACTGCTTTCAAGACGGAAACAGTGCTTTATATGCGCTTAATACTTCCCAATTGCCCGCAGGCGCCGCCTATTTTTTGTCCGCGTTTTTGCCGTATTGTAATGTTTAATCCCGCTTCTTCAAGCCTGTTTGCAAAAGTTCTTAGCTCAACTTCCGTCGATGTATTAAACTGAAGCCCTTCGACGGGATTCCAAGGAATAAGGTTGATGTGGCAATTTATTCCCGCTGCAAAATCAATTACTTCATTCGCCGCTTTTAAAGAAGTGTTTATGTCTTTCATCAGTGCAAGTTCAAGTGTTACCCTCTTACCGGATTTTAAATTAAAATACCGGACGGCTTTTTTCAATTCGGGAAGGGGATTCGATTTTGCTATCGGTATAAGCTTTTCCCGCAGGTTTTGATTTGCGGCGGTAAGAGAAACCGCGAGTCGCACTTCAGGACCGGTATCCGCCATTTCGTAAATTCCGCTACAGACGCCTGCAGTCGAAACGGTAATTCTCCGTTTGGAAAGATTTCTACCTTTCGGGTGAGTAAGAATTTGAACCGCTTTTTTCACTTCGGTTAAATTAAGCATAGGCTCTCCCATACCCATAAAAACAATGTTGTCAAGCCTTCCCGCTTCCGCCTCCAAATGGAGAAACTCTTCTACGATTTCGCCGGCGGAAAGGTTACGCAAAAAACCGATCTGTCCGGTTTTGCAAAATGCACATTTTACGGGGCAACCCGCTTGAGAGGAAACACACGCCGTCTTTCTGCCTGCTCTGTCAAACAAAAGCACGGTTTCAATAATTGCGCCGTCATGCAGTTTTATTGCAAGCTTTATCGTTCCGTCCGGGTCTTTTAAAACGGTGTTGACCGTTGTTGAAAATAACGTGAAATTTTCACGTAAAAATATACGTTCGGTTAAAGAAATATTATTCATTTCTTCAAAAGTTTTTGTGCCTTTGGCAATCCATAAAAATATTTGCAAAGCTTTAAATTTTTGTTTTAAACCGCAAAACGCCGCAATCTCTTCAGGGAAGAGTCCTGAAAGCGGAGGTGCTTTTTTTACAAGAAGAGAATTTTCTGTTTCCGTACCGAGTCTATCCATTCTTTGTAAGTTCTAACAGTAAATCGCTTACAGTTTGATTTTTTATTCCTTTCTTCTGGAATTCCTGTAAAATATCAATGGCTTTTTGTTTATCTTTTTTTTCGATATAACATTGGGCAAGTTCCAAATAAACGCGGCAGCTTAACTCTTTGATGTCTTTTAAGTGTGAAAGGGTTGTAATCGCCTCATCGTATTTTTTCTGTAATTTACACAAAATAGCAAGACCGAGCATCGCATAAGAATCGAAATCTATGTCTAAAGCTTTTTGATAATATATTTTCGCTTTTTCAAAGTCTACGAGACTGCGGTAAGCATCCCCTACCCTTGTTAAAATTACTTTATTAGCGGGATCCGTTTCGAGAATTTTCTGCCAGTATATAACGGATTTGTCTTGCTGATTTAAGCCCCTGTAGCAGTCCGCAAGACCGAACAGCCCGTAAAAATTTTTAGGTTCCTGCTCTAAAGCCCTCTCAAAGTAGCGAACGCCTTTATCAAAAAGTTTCAGTTTGCGGTAGCAATTCCCGACCGATGTCAAAACCCGTATATCCGCCGCCTGACCGCTAAACTGCAGCACTTCCTCCCAATAAGACAGTGCTTCCCGATATTTTTTAAAATCATAATTTAAATGACCGAGCCCGATTAACGCATATGCATTTTGAGGAGAAAATTCCAAAACTTTAAGGTAAATGGTTTCGGCTTTTTCAAAATTTTTATTTTTCCGGTATGCGTCTGCAATGCGGGTAAGAACGGTAATATTCTTATCGTCGAATTTAATATATTTTTCCCAAATTGATATAGCTTTATAAAATTGATTTGTCGATTTGTAACAGTCTGCAAGACCGAATAATGCGTAGTTGTTTGCCGGATGATATTCAAGACATTTTTTATAAAATTCGATAGCTTTATCAAAATTATTGTTTTTCCTTTCGGCATCGCCGAGCCCTACAAGTGCGTAATTATTTGTAGAATCAAGTTGCAGAATTTTATTAAACACGTTAATGGATTGCTCTATGTTGTTTGCTTTTAAAAGGGAATACGCCTGTTTTGATAATTCCGATATTTCCAACTGAAGCGGTTCTTCTTGTTTGTTTTCGCCGGTGCTGTTCAACGAGAATTCATTTTTTTCAAGCGTTTCAAAATTTTCAATCGGATTTAAATTTTCATCCGTCAGTTTTACGTCGTTCGGCATTACGGCCTCCATTTGTGTAATGAAAGTTAGATAAACAACTTTATAATCGTTGCAAATTCGTCCAATAACATATTTTCTTTATTTTGATTATGCGCAAGGTGATAAAATTTTAATGCTTTTATTTTCTCATTTTGCAGCACATAATAATCGCCTATCCGCGTAAGTCCGTCCGAATATCCCGTCGTCATAAAAATTCTTTCAGCCGCCTGAATATCGTTTTTGTTAAAAAATTCATTACCTTTTCTATTCAGTTTGGCTTTTTGTTCCGAAGACAGTCCGTTGACGGGCTGCTCCGCCGTTTTTATAAAACCCGTTTGTTCATTCAACTCTTGCAACTCCAATTAATACTTGCGGTGCAAATAGTACGCTGTTATCGTCCGTGAAAGTATAACTGTAAGGTACTATAAAACATACTTACGGTCAATAGGGGACGATTTTTGAAAATGTGTTGAAATTCGTACTCGGTATAGATATATTGTTATACCGCATTTCGTAAATACGCTTTTGGAAACTTCTGTTGAGCAACACCTGTAAAGAGAGGTTGCCGGACGTACTTTGTAAACGGTTACCAGTCAACTGCCGTTTTCGTTTCGTCGGGGTGTTTCCCTTCTTTTGCATTTGCAAGCAATAGCTTTAATCGGTTAAGCTGATTTACTTCGCTTGCTCCCGGATCGAAGTCTATCGGAGAAACGTTTGCTTCGGGGTAGCGTCGGCGCAGTTCTTTTATCATTCCTTTTCCGGTAACGTGGTTGGGAAGGCATGCAAAAGGCTGAATGCACGCGATGTTCGGTACACCCGAATTGATAAGCTCTATCATTTCGGCGGTTAAAAACCACCCTTCGCCCGTCATATTGCCGAGCTGTAAAATACCGCTGACGGATTCGGCAAGGCTGTAAATACTTTCTTGCGGAAGGAAGCGCTTGCTTTTCCGTAATGCTTCTTTCACGGGTTTGCGATATTCTTCTAAAAGCCAAACGGCGAACTGTGAGGCAAATTGTTTCCGTCTTGAAAAATTTAAGTATGTGTTTTTATATTTTCCGTTTACGGCGCAGTACAAAAAGAAATCGAGCAAGTCGGGCATTATGCATTCGGCGCCTTCACGCTCTATTGTAGCTACAATGTCGTTATTTGCTACCGGATGAAATTTTACCAAGATTTCTCCTACGACGCCGACGCGCGGTTTTCTGATGCGCCGCAGCGGAAGAGAATCGAAATCGCTTACAATATCGTCGATGATTTTTTTATATTCACTGCCCGGCATATCTTTTAATTTTTCTTTTATTAAACCGGAGTATCGTTTATAAAGCTTGTCCGCCGCACCGGAAACGGCTTCATAAGGGCGTGTTCTGTATAACACGCGCATTAAAAGATCGCCTAAGCATAATGCTTTGGCGACACGGTTTAAGACCGAAAAAGTTAATTTGAAACCCGGATTTTTTTCGATAAACTGCGCGCTAATACCGATAACCGGAATAAACCCGAATCCTGCATCTTTTAAAGCACGGCGAATAAAGCCGATGTAATTGGTCGCGCGGCAACCGCCACCTGTTTGCGTAATGGCAAGCGCCGTCGCTGATACATCATAGCGACCGGATTTTAAAGCTGCAATCATTTGACCTGCGACAATAATTGCCGGATAGCAGGCATCGTTGTTTACGTATTTTAATCCGTACTCTATAGCGGTTTTATCCGTTTCGGAAAGAATTTCAAAATTGTAGCCCGAATGGGAAATTGCCGCGCCTATTAAATCGAAATGAATGGGTGACATTTGCGGCGCTAAAATCGTGTACCGTTTTTGCATTTTTTTTGAAAAAACCACCCGTTCGTATGCTGCCGTTTTCTTTTTTACGGTCAGAGCATTCCGTTTGCGCTCTTTAACCGCTGCTAAAAGGCTGCGTATCCTAATTTTTACCGCGCCGAGGTTAGCCCCTTCGTCTATTTTTATGAGCGTGTACATTTTACCTTTTGATTCGATTATTTCCTGTACTTGATCGGCGGTTACCGCATCCAAACCGCAGCCGAAACTGGTAAGCTGAATGAATTCAAGATTGTCATGCCCCGAAACAAACTGCCCCGCGCGGTACAAACGGTTATGATACGACCATTGATCGACGACGCGCAAAGGTCTTTCTATTTGTCCCAGATGAGCGATCGAATCTTCGGTTAAAACGGCAAGACCAAAGTCTTTCAGCATTTCCGGAATACCGTGATTTATTTCGGGGTCAAGATGATACGGTCTGCCTGCAAGGACGACGCCCGTTAGCGATTTTTCTTTTATTAGTTTTAAGGTTTCTTCCCCTTTCGCTTCCGTTTCTTTTTTAAATATTTCCTGTTCGTGCCATGCCGCATCGACGGCGTTTTTCGTTTCTTCATAGCTTAGTTTAAATATTTCGCCCAATTCTTCAAAAAGGCGTTCGGTGAACCGGCGTTTGTCGTAATAGGGCAAAAACGGATTAAGGTATATAATAGAGCTGTCTTGCCGCAAAACATCTATGTTGTTTTTAAGTACTTCGGGATAGCTTGTAACAATGGGGCAATTATAGTGATTGCCTGCGCCTTTGTCTTCTTTTTTTTCGTACGGAATACACGGATAAAAAATGATTTTGACGCCCGATTGTAAAAGCGATTGGATATGCCCGTGCGCAATTTTAGCGGGATAACACACCGACTCCGAAGGAATTGATTCAAGCCCCGCTTCATAAATTTTACGATTTGACCGTGGAGAAAGTTTTACCGAAAATCCGAGAACCGTAAAAAAAGTAAACCAAAAAGGAATATTTTCGTATATATTTAATACACGCGGAATTCCGATTTCGCCGCGCGGGGCGTTGTTTTTGGGAAGCGGTTTATATGAAAAAAGCCTTTTGTATTTCCATTCAAAAAGATTGGGGATTCCGCCCGCGTCATTTTGTTCTTTTTTTAGCACGGTGGCAGCACCTTCCAATTCAGCGCCCCGCTCGCATCGGTTTCCCGTAATGAAAGCCCGTTTTTTTCCGTTTATGTTAAATGTGTTTATCGTTAAAAGGCAGTTGTTTGCGCACTTGCCGCACCTGAGCAACTTGAGTTCGGTACATAAGTTTTCTAACTCTTTTAAAGAGGCAATAGCCGATTTTATTTTTATAGGGTGGGAGTGATATTCCCGATTGCGCTGTTTTTCATTTTCGATTATATCAAGCCAGCGGTCTTTTGCAATAAGTGCCGCTCCGTAAGCCCCCATAAGTCCGGCGACATCGGGGCGCACGGCGTGTTTCCCCGAGATGCATTCAAAAGCGCGTAAGACGGCATCGTTATTAAATGTGCCGCCCTGCACGATTATTTTTTCGCCTATTTCAGAGGTATCTCGTAATTTTATAACCTTAAATAATGCGTTTTTAATTACGGAATATGAAAGCCCTGCAGAAATGTCACCGACGGAAGCACCTTCTTTTTGTGCTTGTTTGACGCGACTGTTCATAAATACCGTGCAGCGGCTTCCCAAATCGACGGGCTTTGGCGCAAGCAGTGCTTTATCTGCAAAATCATGCACGGACATTCCGAGCGAACGGGCAAAATTATCCAAAAAACTGCCGCAACCTGAGGAACACGCCTCATTTAATTGAATGGAAGTGATAGTTTTATTTTTCATTCGCAGGCACTTCATATCCTGCCCACCGATATCCAAAAGAAAATCGACGCCCGGTAAAAAAAATTCCGCCGCCCGGTAATGCGCAATGGTTTCCACTTCTCCGGAATCGACGCTTAATGCGGTTTGAAATAGTTTTTCTCCGTATCCGGTCGAAACGGAGTGTGCGATATAGGTTTGTTTCGGGAGCAATGTATATAATTCTTTTAACATTTTTATTGCAAGCTCGACGGGATTGCCTGCATTTACATCATAAAAACGCCAAAGGATTTTGCCGTTTTTATCAATTAAAACGGCTTTTGTTGTTGTTGAGCCCGCGTCAAGCCCTAAAAAAACTTCACCCGAAGCCGTAAAAATATCACCTGTAGGAGCCATTTCGCCCGTGTGGCGTATTCTGAAATTTTCCAATTCATTGCTATTTTTAAAAAGAGGAGGAAGTCTTTGCACTTCCGTCATTTCGGAAGCCGCAATTTTGTATAAATCGTTTTTAAACTGCGGCAGTTTCAGCGATTTTATTTTTTCGTCGAAATTATGCTTATCGTGTTTGTCTAAAATGCTTTCCGCTGCGCCGAGCGCGACAAAAAGCTCCGAGTTTTTCGGAACTATTATTTCGTTTTCCGCCAGCTTTAATGTTACAATAAATCTGTACCGCAGTTGATCTAAAAAGTGTAAGGGACCGCCTAAAAAAGCGACTTTACCCCGTATCGGTTTTCCGCAGGCAAGACCTGAAATGGTTTGGTTTACTACGGCTTGAAAAATACTTGCGGCAATATCTTCGCGACAGGCCCCTTCGTTTATTAAAGGCTGAATATCGGTTTTTGCAAAAACGCCGCAACGCGCCGCAATCGGATAAATAACGGATGCTTTTTCTGCCAGCTTATTTAAGCCTGAAGCGTCCGTTTCCAGAAGAGCTGCCATTTGGTCTATAAAAGCGCCTGTTCCGCCTGCGCATGTACCGTTCATTCTTTGTTCGATAGTAGAAGCATCAAAATAAGTAATTTTAGCATCTTCACCGCCCAGTTCTATTACGACGTCGGTTTGCGGTATTATTTTTTGGACAGCAACGGTTGATGCCGCTACTTCCTGAATAAACGGGATATGAAGCCACTGGGAAACCGATAAGCCGCCGGAACCGGTAACCGTTACCGATATTTCCGGCTCGGTTCCGTATGTTTTTTCTATTTCGGCAATAGCCTTTTCGCATACTGCGATTATCGTAGAACGTATATCTGCACGATGTCTTTCATATTTACTGAATACGATTGTTGAATCGGAGTCTAAAACGACAATTTTAACCGTTGTGGACCCTACATCAATTCCAAACCGTAGCAACGAAGTTTTTTGCATATTTCAGCTGTACTTATATTATTTCGGAAATAAAAAGTCAAGGAATAGCATGCGCGATGTCTTTAGCAGAATCAAAAAAATTTCTCATTCTCCCTACAAAATCTGCATACTTAAGGGGAGGTTTCTTGCCGGTAGGAGGTTTCCTGCAGTCCGCTAATGTGTTTGTTATATTCCTCTTTTAAAACTTTTCCCTTATTTCAACCTTTTCCGCTTCGCGTACATTCAAAAACTAAAGTTTTTAGAAGTTTTCTTATTTTTACGAAGCACTTATACAATTTACATAAAGCAAACCAATCGGTTTGCCGATTATTCCTCCATTGAAAAAATCCAAACATACGTGTATAATAATGCCATAGTTATGAGAGGAGATATGCATGTTTTTCGATAATTATCCGATTAAGCTTTCAGACACGACAAAGCCGTTTCTTTTAAAAGGATTAAAAACGGCACCTGCAATTTTGCTTATTCACGGATATACGGGTTCTCCGCGTGAAATGATGTGGCTCGGACGACAATTAAATGAAGCGGGTTATAACGTCTATATACCGCGTCTTCCGGGACACGGTACAAATAAAGATGATTTTCTCGCGTCTACATGGAAAGATTGGCTTAGAGCAGTCTGTGAAGATTATATAAATATGTGCTCGGCTTATGAAAACGTATATGTTGGCGGTTTATCAATGGGCGGACTTTTAGCATCGCTGATCGCAGCACGGTTTAATCCTGAAAAAATATTTTTATGTGCTCCTGCATTTATAGCATACGATAATCGCATAAAATTTACACCTTTTTTAAAATTTTTCGTTAAATCAATTCCTTGCGGCAAAAAGAATTGTGAAAACGATCCCGATTATGCCGCAGCTATTGCGGATTATAACGGCGTAGAATATCTGGCAAAATCCGCTGATTTGTATCAATTACAAAAACTGGCGATAAAAAATTTACCTTTTATACGCTCGCAAACGCTTACAATTCTTTCAAAAGCCGATAAATCAGTTCCATTTAAAGTTAAAAATCTTATTGACAAAAATTTGCGTACACAAAATGACTATTTAATCTTAGAAAAAAGCAGTCACATTGTCGTAAATGGAGCTGAAAAAGAAACTGTTGCAAAAAAAATAATTGAATTCCTTAAAGATTAAACTTTTAAGAAAAAATGCCGATAAGTTATGCGGTTTTTTGTATATCCACTGTGACATTTTCATAAAATTGTGATATACTTATTTCTACCTGATAAAGGATTTTCTTAATGAGAGATTTTGATTATTATAAAAAACAACCGAAGGCGGATACTCATAATCACTTAAACTTAAGTATGAGCTATTCCATTTATAAAAAATGGGCAGGTTTTGAAATTCCGAATTTTCCGAGAAAGATGAACGGCTTAGATGAAATGCATAATATTATAAGCAAATATACGCGACCTGCATGTAAAACGGCTCAAGATGTTACGGATTTAATCGAAATGTCAATTCAAGAAGCAATTAACGATAATATTGTACACCTTGAAGGTTCAATTGATATAGGATTTATTAAACAATTTAATGACAATTTAGACAAATTTTTATCTTTTGTAGATAATTTGGTAAAAAAGAATAAAAAAAAGATTTCCTTTATACCGGAGCTCGGCATTGCAAAAACTATGGAAAAAGCTTTTTTAAAAAAATGGGCTAAACCTATGATGGAAAGCAAAGTTTTTAAAAACATAGATTTATACGGTCCTGAAATTTCAGAAGGAATTGAAGACTGCGTTTTTCTATTCAAATTAGCTGAAAAATACGGTATAAAGAAAAAAGCCCATGTAGGCGAATTTTCCGATGCGGCGTCGGTTAAGTATTTTATAGAAATATTTGAATTAGACGAAGTTCAACACGGAATAGGAGCGGCACAAGATAATAAAATATTACAATTTTTAGCCGATAAAAAAATCCGCTGCAATGTGTGTCCACAAAGTAATGTAATGCTTGGCGCGGTAAAAAATCTAAAAACGCATCCGTTACGGAAAATGCTTGACGCCGGAGTTCCTTTAAGTATCGGTACCGATGATATACTTTTTTTTGAAAAAACAAACAGTGAACAAATTTATGATTTAGTAAAAGAAAAAGTAATTACGGAAACCGAAGCGGATAAGCTAATGGCTGTACGATAAAACGATTTTTAATATCTCTATTTAATATATTAAAAACACTGCAATTTTTAAAGACTTTCTTAATGTATAAGTTTATTATAGCCACTTCAATGTTAAATTGAAGCGGCTTATCTAATTTTATAATATCTACACTATTCCAGCAAACGGGCTTCTATAATTTGCTTAAATTCAAAATTTTCAATTTGCAAATAATAAGAAGCAACATCCATAAGAGCAGCCATAGGTGTAAGTCCGACAATTTCGGTTCCGACAACATTTACACCATAACGTTTCGCTTCCATTTTCACCATTTCGTATGATTGATAAAGCGAAGTTTTTGTATAATCCGTCATATTCATAGAGACTTGAACAATACCGCGTTCGGTCAAATCAACTCCCATAGCTTTTACAAACCGCAATCCCCCGCCGATAAACCGAACTTTTTTAGCAATTTTATCTGCAATTGAAAGATCATTTGTTGCAAGATTTACATTAAACGCAACAAGCGGCATCCTGCATCCTACTGCAGTAACACCTGCAGATTGATGAATTTCCGTTCCGCCAAAATCGGGTTTCCACTGCGGTTGTTTAATTTTTTCGGTCATCCCTTCAAACTGTCCCTTACGAATATTAGACAAATTTTCTCTTTCAGGAGCAGACGCCGATTTTTCATACAAAAACACCGGAATTTTATACTGTTCCCAAATCATTTTACCTACTTCTTTAGAAATAGCAATACATTCTTCCATCGAAGAATTCTTAATCGGAATAAAAGGAACAACATCTGTTGCTCCCATTCGAGGATGGGCTCCTTCATGCTTACGTAAATCAATAAGCTGTGCTGCAATTCCTACAGCTTCAACTACTGATTTTTTTAGCTCTTCAGATTCACCGATTACGGTTACCACAGAGCGATTATGATCTTTATCGGATTCATAATCCAAAAGTTTTACATTTTGTTTTCCGCGAAACGGTGCAATAATTTTTTCCAGAATTTCAGGATCCCGTCCATTACTGAAATTAGGAACGCATTCGATAATTTTATTCATAGCAAAACTCCAAATTTTATATAACCTATATTGAGTGTATCATAAAATAAAATATTGGACAAGAGAAAATATTCGTTTTATAAAACCCTTACTCATTATTCAAATATCGAATTATTTTTGTTATAAACCTCTGTATTTTTTTTTGAATATATGTTAATATGCTTCAAGTCTTTGTGAATAACTTTTTTTACTGTTAATAACTATAATAACTTGTGTAAAAAAATACGGAGTTATAAAAGATATTTTTTCATATCAAATATGAAAAAAACGCATTTATCAACAAATTCACAGGGTCTACTATTATAACAACCAATTATATATATTAACATATATAGAGGAGAAAAAATGAAAATAAGCTTTGACAGAGATACCTTACTAAAAGAAATCTCAATTGCCCAAGAAATCATTGCAACTAAAACAGCATTAACGATTCTTTCTAATGTTTTATTATCGGTAAAAAGCGACAGTCTTACAATAAAAGCTACCGATATTAAAGTAACCTTTGAAACAAAAATACCCGTCAATGTTATTGAAGAAGGTTCGACTACAGTATTTTGCGATAAATTTGCGAATATCCTTTCATCCCTACCTTCAGGCGAAGTTGAACTTGAACAAAAAGATCAAAAAATGACAATAAAATCATCGGTAAAAAAAGCAAAATTCCAACTTAAAACAATTTCAGAAAACGATTTCCCGGCATTTACTGAACCTACCGATATAAATTTTTTCAGTATTCCTTCAAAAAATTTCAAAGAAATGATACACCAAACCGTATTTTCGGTTTCCGATGATGAAACGCGTTATTTTATGAATGGTGTCTATATTGAAAATAAAGAAGACAACCTGGTTTTTGTTGCGACTGACGGAAGAAGACTAGCATTTATAAAAAAGAATTTCGGTATTCCTTTACCGAATTTCAAAGGTATAATTGTTCCGCCTAAAATATTAAATATTATTAACAGGCATTCAACTGACGAAGGAGAGATAAAAATTGCAATTGGAGAAAAGAATATATTCTTTAACTTTAATTCTTATAAATTTTCTTCGGTGTTAATAGACGGACAATTTCCAAGTTATGATAGAGTTATCCCTGAAAATCAAAAATTTTCTTTTGAAGTTGATAGAACGGAACTTATGGAAGCTCTAAAACGGGTATCTCTTTTAGTTGAATTGAAAACAAGAAGAATTTTTTTAAATGTCATACCCGGTTCTCTTATTATTTCTTCAAAAGAAAGCGAAATAGGAAATGCACGTGAAGAAATTCCATGCCGATATGATGGAGAAGAAGTGATGTTTGCAGTAAATTGCATATATCTTGAAGAACCCTTAAAAGCAATAAACAATGAAAGAGTTAGAATAGAATTTACGGAAGTTATGAAACCGGTAACTTTAAAACCGGAGCCTGAAGAAGATTTTTTTCACATTATAATGCCGATGCAAGTGGAGTAAAATTTGCCTTTTCTTTCTGTTTCATTTTATAATTTTAGGAATTTGGAAAATGCGGCAATTGATATTTCTTCTCCTGAAATTTTTCTTATAGGAAAAAACGGACAGGGAAAAACTAATTTTTTAGAAGGTTTATATATTTCAGCTTATGGAAATTCATTTAGAACTCGTTCTGCACATCAAATTTTTAAAAAGGATACAAATGAATTCAATATTCGTGTTTTATATAAAGAGTCGGATGGGATAAGTCATACTGTTTCGGTTTCGGTTCAAGATAAAAAAAAAGAAATTCAAAAAAATTTTAAAAAAATAAAAAGTGAAAAAGAGCTAATAAATACAATTCCATGTATTTTATTTCATGGAGATGATATGGAATTTGTTTCTGGAACGCCTTTAAGAAAACGATTTTTTATTGATCAATCCGTCTCACTTTGTACTACCGATTTCATCGAGTACTTGATAAAATATTCAAAAATTTTGCGTTCGCGCAACATAGTTCTTGAACAAAAAAAAACGATGGTTTTAGATTCGATAGATGAAATTTTTGCACCAATCGCCATTTATATTATGCAAGAGCGTACAAAAATAGTAAATGCGTTTAATAAGGAATTTTCTTTATTATATGAACAAATAGGAAATATTTCCGGAGTTGAAATAGTTTATAGTCCTTCTGTAAAGGTTGAAACCACTGATGAATTTCTAATTTTACTAGCAGAAAAAAGACGGTCGGATTTATTTGACGGCATAACTTCACTTGGGCCGCATCGTGATAGAATTCATTTTGTAAAAGATAAAAAGCCATTTATAGAACATGCATCAAACGGTCAAAGAAGATTATTAGCACTGGTTTTGCGAATGCTTCAAGCGAAAGAATATATAAAAAGAACGGGGAAAAAACCTATTTTTTTAATGGATGATGTTTTACTTGAATTGGATCCTGAAAAACGACAAAAATTTATGGAAATTCTTCCTGACTATGAACAATTATTTTGTACGTTTTTACCTGGTGAACCGTATAACAATTATAAAAAAGAAAAAACAAAGATATATTTTGTGGAAAACGGACAGTTTAAATTTTAAAGTATTTTTAAAAACTCAGCTGGATTTGTTTTGCATCTTTCGGAATAGAAATATCTTGTTGAGTTTTTCATAAATTTTTATATTTTAAGAACTTAAAAAAAACAAAGAATAATAATTTGATATGAAAAATTTTAAAACTTCTAAAGAACTTATAACTATTTTTTCTCAAAATTTTGAAAATAAAATGCAATTTAAAGAAAATATATATGGAAATAAGATTCTTTCGCTATATAAAAGTTGGGAAAACATAATCGGGGATAAAAAAATTGCCGCTAATTGCGAACTTTTTGACATAAATAATGGAATTGCCGTTATCACAGTAAACCATTCCGGATGGAGTCAACAAATTTTTATGAGAAGAAAAAAAATATTGGCAAATTTTAAGAAAAATTATCCTGAATTAGAAGTTAATAATATTTCCGTAATTGTGCAAACTACATTTATTCATCATAAACAAAAAATTGAATATCAAGATGCAGCTGAAAAAATACAGGCAATTGGCGAATTTGAAAAGATGTACAGAGAAAAAAAATCCGTTTCTCCTGAATTGGATAAAGCTCTTGCCGCTTTAAAAAAAGCTGTTTTTACAAAATAACGTCTTTATAATTTTAAATGTAAAAACATCGGCTAACTTGCTATTAACAGATATTCAAATATAATCAACAAGTTATCCACAAGTGTTTAAGTAGGTATTCTTTAATAAATTTTATGTTCATTTAAAAGATTCTAAAATCAATGAAATTTCATATAAAAATCTCTAAAATATTTATAAAATAGCTTATTTTTTAGTTATTATTCATTAAATTTTAATAAATTTTGTTTCACGTGAAACTATACTATTTAGTTTAAATTT